>MLDA01000015.1 GCA_023896275.1 Kocuria rosea subsp. polaris
TGTGTATAAGGGAAACCATGGGGGGAGGGGGTGGCCTGCGGCTCGGCTGGCACCTCCGGGTTCGGCGGCGTGACGGGCTGCTGCGGCTCATCGCCCGCGGAGGCGGGGTTGTTCTTCGGGTCGTTAGGGTTTTCAGTCATGGTGGCCTCCTGAGCGCACGAGTGGTTGCCTACCCACTTTATGCGCCCGAGTCCACGCGGTTCATCATCCTATGGGGGTAATTTTCGGCGAATACACTGGTCTCCTATGAGTCACAACGCGCCGCCGAACGATTCCGGCTCCCTCGGACGCACTCCCAGCCCCGGTGATATCCGGCGGTGGCGCCGCTACCTGGCTGACGAACGCGCCGAAGGTGCCGTCTATCGGACGCTCGCCGAGAAGCGTACTGGCGAAGAGAAAGCGATCCTGATCGGCCTGGCCGAGGCGGAGCAGCGCCACGAGGAACACTGGCGTCGCATGCTCGGCGAGCACGCCGACCGGTCGTCGAGCCCGTCCGTGCGCCGAACTCTGCTGCGGTTCATGGCGCGCCACTTCGGTTCGGTCTTCGTGCTGGCGCTCGCTCAGCGCGCCGAGGGCAACTCGCCGTACGTCAAGGACCAGGACGCCACCCGCCAGATGGCCGCCGACGAGATGGTGCACGAGGAGGTCGTCCGTGCCCTCGCCACGGCCGGGCGCAAGCGGCTCTCCGGCAACTTCCGGGCCGCGGTGTTCGGGGCCAACGACGGCCTCGTCTCCAACCTGGCCCTCGTCATGGGCATCGGCGCGACGGGCGTCTCCACCGCCGTCGTGCTGTTCTCCGGCATCGCCGGTCTGCTCGCCGGCGCCCTGTCGATGGCCGCCGGCGAGTTCGTCTCGGTCCGCTCCCAGCGCGAGCTCATGTCGGCCTCGCGACCGACTCAGGTGACCCTCTCGGCGGCCCCGCACCTCGATCTCGATCACAACGAGCTCGTCCTGGTCTACCGGGCGCGCGGGATGTCGCAGGCCGACGCCGAGCACCGCGCCGGCGAGCGCCTCGGCGACTTCACGTGCGACTGCGACCCGTCGCTGTCATTCCACCCGGACGGGCATCAGCAGGCGCAGCAGGATGAGGACGACACCATCGGCTCGGCCCTCGGCGCGTCCACCTCGAGCTTCCTGTTCTTCGCCTCCGGCGCCGTCATCCCGATCCTGCCGTACCTCTTCGGCCTCACGGGCATGGCCGCGGTCTCGCTGTCAGTCGCCCTCGTCGGCGTCGCACTGTTGTGCACGGGCGCCGTCGTCGGCCTGCTCTCCGGTGCGTCGCCGGGCAAGCGCGCGCTGCGCCAGCTCGCGATCGGTTGGGGCGCCGCGGCCGTCACCTACGTACTCGGCCTCGCGTTCGGCACCTCGGTCGCCTAGCCCCCGATCAGCTGCGGGCGGGGACCAGGTCGACCGCCGCCAGCGGCTGCTCGGTGCCGGCGATGACCGCCGCGAGCGCGGGCACGCGGACCGGGGCGCCGTCGCGCAGGGACAGCTGGGCGGCGTCCGCGACGAGCGAGGCGGCGACGGCGTCGAACGGGGTGCAGGGGTTCTCCCGCTCCCCCAGGACGACCTCGGCGAAGGCCGTGAGCTCCGCGACGTAGGCGTCGTGGAAGCGCTCGGCGAACGTCGTGTGCGCGGCGCCGGCGGGGAAAACGACGCCGGGCTCGGCTGAGCGCAGGGCGCTCTTGTCGTCGAGCCCGACCATGACCGAGCCGTTCGAACCCTGGATCTCCAGGCGCACATCGTGCCCGGCGCCGTTGTAGCGGGTGGCGGAGGCCGTCGCGACCGTGCCGTCGTCGAGCGTCAGGACGGCGAGCGCCGTGTCGACGTCGCCCACCGATCCGATCGCCGGGTCGCCGTTGTTCGACCCGCGGGCGTACACCTCGACGATCTCCCGGCCGGTCAGCCAGCGCAGGACGTCGAAGTCGTGCACGGAGCAATCGCGGAACAGGCCCCCGGAGGTCGCCAGGAAGTCGACGGCGGGCGGGAACATGTCGCCCGTGACGGCGCGCAGGCCGTGGATCCAGCCGAGCTCGCCGGCGTCGTAGGCGCGCTTGGCCGACAGGTACCCGGCGTCGAACCTTCGCTGGTGTCCGATCTGGACGACGCCGCCGGCGGCCTCGATCTCGCGCAGCAGCGGCAGCGCCGAGACGACGTCGGAGGAGACCGGCTTCTCGCAGAACACGGGCACTCCCGCGGCGACCCCCGCGCGGATCAGCTCCGGGTGCGTCGCCGTGCCGGTTGCGATCAGCAGGCCGTCCACGCCGGAGGCGATGAGTTCCTCGACGCTGTCAGCGGCCCGGAGGCCGAGGTCCGCAGCCACCGAGCGAGCGAAGTCGACGGCGACGTCGGCGAGCACGATCTCGAGGCCGACGTCGCGTCGGGCGAGATTCTCGCGGACGGCGAGGAGGTTGCGAGCGTGCATCTGGCCGATCCGGCCGACGCCGATCAGGCCGAGGGTGATGGTCTTCATGGGTTCCTTTGTTGTGCTGGTCTGGGGGCCGGGTTGTCAGAGGGCGGGGCCGAAGTCGATGCCCGCGGCCGCGCGGATCCGGTCGGCGGCGTCGAGTGCGGTCCGGGCGGACGCCAGCGGCCACTCCGCGGTTTCGCTTTGACCGGCCCCCACCGCGCGGGCGACGGCGGCGGCCTGGTAGTGCAGCCCGGCGACGTGATCCAGTGCCGGGCGCTCCCACCGGTGCCGCTGCCCGTCCGCGGTGACGACGGTCAGCCCGGCCGGGGAATTGAACGGCCCGTCGATGCTCAGGGATGCCTCGCTGCCGGTGATCGTGAACGTCGAGGGCGTGAAACCGCGCAGGGTGGTGTGCAGCGCGGAGGTGGCCCCGCCGTCGTGCTCCAGAACCGCCGAGAGGTGCGTGTGCACCCCGCCGACGCCCTCGGGCCCGCGGAATCCGGCGCGCGCGCTCACGCCCCGCGCCTCGCCGAGCACGTGCGTGCTCAGCGCGAGCAGGTAGATCCCGAGGTCCATGAGCGGGCCGCCGGCGAGGTCGGCGCGGTAGGCCCGGTGGCCCGGGGGCAGGAACTCGCCGTAGTCGGCGACGATCCCCTCGAGCCGGCCGAGGCGGCCCGAGGCGAGGATCTGACGCACGACGTCGAAGGCCGGCAGGAAGACGGTCCACATCGCCTCGCCGGCGAACACGCCGCGGGCGCGGGCGGCGGCGGCGATCTCGTCCGCCTGGGCGGCGGTGATGCCGATCGGCTTCTCGATCAGCACGTGTTTGCCGTGCTCGATCGCCTCCAGCGCGAGGTCGCGGTGGGAGGGGTGGGTCGTGGCGACGTAGACGACGTCGACGCCCTCGGCCGCCGCGAGCGATCCGTGGTCGGCGTAGGCGGCGATCCCGAAGCGGTCGGCGAAGGCCCGAGCGCGCTCGGCCGAGCGGGACCCGACGGCGATCACGCGCTGGACGCCGTGCGTCTGCAGCGACTGCGCGAACCGCTCGCCGATCCAGCCGGGGCCGGCGATGCCCCAGCCCAGCGACGGCGCCTGCGCGGGGTCGGGGGTGGCCGGCGCGGGAAAGTGGAAATCTGTCACGAGTCTCCTCGGTTCTCAGGGGCGGGCGACGGGGGTCCACGCGCCGTCGTCGTGCATCGACTGCTGGAGCGCATCGGCGACGAGGCAGGCCGCGAGGCCGTCCGCGGCGGTCGCGAGGAACGGGTGCCGCTCGGTGCCGCCGGCGGCGAGGGACTCGATCCACGCGGTGAGTTCGAGGCGGTAGGCGTCCTCGAAGCGCGGGCGCCAGTCCGCCGGGTAGGCGGTTGCGCGCACGCGCCGATGGTGGGCGAGCAGTGCGGGCGCTTCGGTGAATTCGACGGCGCCGTCCTCGGCGACGACCTCGAGTCGCGTCGAGTAGCCGTAGCGGCAGTTCAGGAACAGTTCGAGCGTCGCGGTGACGCCGTTCTCGAGCCGGAGCATCATGAACGCCGGGTCCTGCAGCCCAGCCGGGGCGGACCCGCTCGCACGGCGCAACGGGACCCAGCTGACCTCGCTCACGGGCGAGCCGAACAGCCAAGGCATGGAGTCGAGCTCGTGGATCGCGGAGTTGGTGATGGCGGAGGCGTTGGTGGCCCCGGGTGCCGAGGCGACGTTGCGGCTGATGCAGTGCGCGAGCAGCGGCCGGCCCCAGCTCTCGTCCTGAAGCCCGGCGCGCAGTTCGGCGTGGGCGGGATCGAACCGGCGCATGAAGCCGAGCGTGATCAGGCTCGCGCCGTGCTCCTCGCTCCAGCGCGCGTCGGCGGCGACGACACGCCGGCAGTCGTCGGCCGTCGGGGCCAGCGGCTTCTCGCACAGGACGGGCTTGCCCGCGGCGAGGCACGCCAGGATCAGGTCCGCGTGGGTGGAATCGTGGGAGGCGACGACGACGGCGTCCACGGCGGGGTCGGCGATCAACGCGCCCGCGTCCTGGGTGCTCGTGGCGCCCAACTCCGCGGCGAGGCGCCCGGCGCGCTCGGCGTCGAGGTCCGCCACCCTGGCCACGCGGGCGCCCGGCACGTATTTGACGAGCAGGCGCGCGTGATCGGCACCCATCGCTCCGGCACCAATGATCCCTACGTTGATCGGCATGGCCTCTCCCTCGTGACGTCGCTGTCGCCGCGCCGCCGATTGGCGCGCGCCCCACCAGCATGGTGACCCGGTTCACGCTTGTCAATAGATTGTCACGACATACTTACATGAAGCAGGCATGCGGGCCGCCAGGAGGGCGCACGCACGGGTGATGGACTTCACATGACGACTTTGATAGAATGTCAAGACACATTTACGTCGACTTCGGGAGTGGAGCCATGGCACTGAACCTCAAGATCTCGAAGGACTCCCCCGTCCCTCTCTACCACCAAGTGGTCCAGGGGTTCGAGGCGGCAGTGAACGCGGGAGAGCTGCCGCCGGGGACCAAGCTCGAGAACGAGATCGAGCTCGCCCGGCAGTTGGGGCTGTCGCGGCCGACCATGCGCAAGGCCATGGACGAACTCGTGCGCGCCGGCCTGCTGGTGCGCAAGCGCGGCGTGGGCACCCAGGTCGTGGCGCCGAACGTGCGCCGACCGCTGCAGCTCTCGAGCCTGCACGACGACCTCACCAAGTCGGGGTCGCACCCCACGACGAAGGTCCTCGAGTTCGGAGTCGCGGCCGCCCCCGCGGACGTGGCCGAGCGCCTCGGCCTGGAGGCCGACGCCGAGGTCTATCACATGCTTCGACTGCGCTCGGTGGACGGGAAGCCGTTGGCCGTCATGGAGAACTGGGTCCCGGCGACCTTCGGCCGCATCGCGGAGGAGGACCTCTCCGCGCGCGGACTGTACGACGTCCTGCGCGGCCTCGGCGTGACCTTCCACCTGGCCCACCAGCGCATCGGCGCCGCGCTGGCGAGCCGCCAGCAGGCGGAGCTCCTGGAAATGAAACCGCGCGAGGCCGTCGTGACGATGGAACGCACGGCCACGGACGATCAGGGCAGGACTGTCGAGACCGGGCACCACGTCTACGCGGCGGACCGCTACTCGTTCGAGATGACCCTCATGCAGCACTGACCACCACCAACACCGGAACGAGGCACTACGTGACTGAATGGATCTACCGGGCCGGCCAGGCCCCGCAGGGCCCCTGGTTCTGCTCGCTCGGCGCCCACGATTCGCAAACCGACGTCGACGGCTGGAAGCACACCGGACTGCGCGCCGGCGACTTCGCCGACGGCGACACCGTCGCCCTCGAGGCCGCCCCCGAGGAGCGCATCATCATCCCCCTCAGCGGCGACTATGACGTCACCGTCGACGGTGAGACCTACTCCCTCGCAGGCCGCGAGTCCGTCTTCCATGGCCCCGCCGACGTGCTCTACACCGGCGTCGACCGCGCCGTGAACATCACCGCACGCGGCGGCGGCCGGCTCGCGATCGCGTCCGCGCCGGCGAAGGCTTCCTACCCCGTCCGCCACCTGACCAAGGACGAGATCCCCGTGGAGCTGCGCGGCGCGGGCCAGTCCTCGCGCCAGGTGCAGAACTTCGGCACGCCGGCGACCCTCGAGGCAGACCGTTTCATCGTGTGCGAGGTCATCACCCCGTCGAGCAACTGGTCCTCCTACCCGCCCCACAAGCACGACGAGGAGAAGGACGGTGAGACCCAGCTCGAGGAGATCTACTACTTCGAGACCCGCGTCTCCGCCGACGCCCCGCAAGCCGTCCGCGCTTCCGACACCGCCGACTCGCACGGCTACCAGCGCGTGTACGCGTCCGACGACCGCCCGATCGACGTGGCCACGGAGGTCCGCTCGGGCGACGTCGTACTGGTCCCCTACGGCTGGCACGGCCCGGCGATGGCCTCCCCGGGATACGACCTGTACTACCTGAACGTCATGGCCGGGCCCGGCCCGGTGCGCGAGTGGCTGATCTCCGACGACCCACACCACGGCTGGGTCCGCCAGACGTGGGACGCGCAGGACATCGACCCGCGGCTGCCCTTCACGGCGTGATCCCGACCGCGACGACGGCGGCGTGCACCCCACGGAATACCAGGGGTGCACGCCGCCGTCGTCGTTGAGCGCAAACGCTGCCGGGACGAGGCACAGGACCCGCATAGGTTCCTCAAACGAGCGCCACACAGTCGCTCCGTAGGCTCGATATCGCGCCGGGGAACACCGCCGGCGGAACCGCGACGAGCCAGCCCCGCAAGGAGAAACGCACCATGAGAGCAGAACACCGGGACGCCGACCCCGCACAGCCACCGACCGCCGGAAGCAGCATCCTCGCGAGGGCCTGGATCGGCCGGAGGCGCCCGCACCCGGACGAAGAGCTCGTCGACCAGGGCCTGCAGTTCGACGTCGGCACGCTGCTCGCCAGGCGCAAGGTCCTCTCCGCGCTCGGCATCGGCGCCGTCGGTGTCGGTCTGGCCGCGTGCGGCGTCGACGACAGCGGGTCCGGCGCCTCCTCCGCCACCAGCTCGTCCGACCTGACGGAGATCCCCGACGAGACCGCTGGCCCGTACCCGGGCAACGGCTCCAATGGCCCCGACGTCCTCGAGGAGTCGGGCATCGTCCGCAGCGACATCACGTCGAGTTTTGGCGAGGCCGCCGGGACCGCCGAGGGCGTGCCGTTGACCTTCGAGCTGACGATCCTCGACCTCGCCGGCGGCGGTGCCCCGTTCGCCGGGGTCGCCGTCTACGTCTGGCACTGCGATCGCGAGGGCCGCTACTCCATGTACTCCGAGGGCATCGAGGACCAGAACTACCTGCGCGGCGTGCAGATCGCGGACGACGACGGCAAAGTGCGCTTCACCTCCATCTTCCCGGCCTGCTACACCGGCCGCTGGCCCCACATCCACTTCGAGGTCTACCCTGACCAGGGCTCCATCACGGACTCGACCAACGCGATCGCCACCTCACAGCTCGCCCTGCCCAAGAACGTCTGCGAAACCGTCTACGCGACCGCCGGCTACGAGGCCTCCGTGGCCAACTTGGCCGCCGTCTCACTGGGATCCGACAACGTCTTCGGCGACGACGGCGGCGCGACCCAGCTCGCCGCGGTCACGGGAGGAGCCGACGACGGGTACGCGGCGTCCCTGACCGTCCCGGTCGACTCCACCACACAGCCCTCCGGCGGCACGGCACCCGGTGCTGGCGGAGGCGGGCCGGACGGCGAAGGACCGGGCGCCGGCACGCCGCCGGACGGGGACCCCCGCGGGGGCACCACCGCCCCCGGGGCGTAGTCCATCCCGCCCCGGGCCGGCCGGCGTTAGAAAACAACGCAGCGCCGGGCCGGGGGCGATCCCGGAGCCCGGCGCTGCGTCGGCCGTTGCTGCTAGTGCTTCTCGTTGGACGGGAACGCGAAGGACGCGCCCGATGCCTCGGAGAGCTCCGGCCAACGCGTCGTCACGGCCTTGGCCCGCGTGTAGAAGCGGATGCCGTCCGGGCCGTAGATGTGGTGGTCGCCGAACAGCGAGTCCTTCCAGCCGCCGAACGAGTGCCAGGCCACCGGGACCGGCAGCGGGACGTTGATGCCGACCATGCCGACCTGGATGCGGCGGGTGAACGTCCGCGCCGCGTAGCCGGAAGAGGTGAAGATCGCTGTGCCGTTGCCGTACGGGTTCGAATTGACCAGGTGAATGGCCTCCTCGAGGGAATCCACGCGCACGACGACGAGCACCGGCCCGAAGATCTCCTCCGAGTAGGCGCTCATCTCGGTCTTGACCTGATCGATCAGCGTCGGGCCGACGAAGAAGCCCTCCTCATGGCCCTCGACCACGAGGCCGCGGCCGTCGACGAGGATCGCCGCTCCGTCGGTCTCGGCCTCGCCGACGATCTTCTGGATGCGGGACTTCGAAGCCGGGGTGATGACCGGGCCCATGTCGGCGTCCGGCTCCGTGCCGTTCTTGACCTTGACGTCCTGGGCGCGCTGGACCAGCTTGTCGACCACGAGGTCGCCGGCCTCGCCGACGGCCACGGCGACGGAGATCGCCATGCAGCGCTGACTGGCGGAGCCGAAGGCGGCCGCGGTCAGGTGGTCGGCGGCTACGTCCATGTCGGCGTCCGGCATGACGACGGCGTGGTTCTTGGCGCCGCCGAGGGCCTGGACGCGCTTGCCGTTCGCCGTGGCCGTCTCGTGCACGTACTTGGCGATCGGGGTGGAGCCGACGAACGAGATCGCGTCGACGTCCGGGTGGGCCAGCAGGCCGTCAACCGCGTCCTTGCCGCCGTGCAGCACGTTGAACACGCCGTCCGGCAGGCCGGCCTCCTTCCAGAGGCGGGCGAGGAACAGCGAGGCGGAGGGGTCGCGCTCGGAGGGCTTGAGGATGAACGCGTTGCCAGCAGCGATGGCCACGGGCGCCATCCACATCGGCACCATGACCGGGAAGTTGAACGGGGTGATGCCCGCGACGACGCCGACCGGCTGGCGGAAGGAGTGCACGTCGATGCCCGTGGCGACCTGGTCGGAGAAGTCGCCCTTGAGCGACTGCGAGATGCCGCACGCGTACTCGACGACCTCGAGGCCGCGCCCGATCTCGCCGGCCGCGTCGGAGAGCACCTTCCCGTGCTCGCTCGTGACGATCTTCGCGAGCTCGCCGGTGTTGGCGGCGAGCAGCTCGCGGAACTTGAAGAGCACGGCGGAGCGCTTGGCGATGGAGACCTCGGCCCAGGTGTCGGCCGCGGCCCGGGCCGCGGCGACGGCCGCGTTCAGGTCCTCAGTCGAGGCAAGCTGAAGGTCGCCGGTGACCTCGCCGGTCGCGGGGTTGTAGACGGGCTGCGTCTCGGAGCCGGTGCCGGCCGTCTCCTCGCCGTTGATGAAGTGGTTGATGCTGGTAGTCATCTCTGTCCTTGCCTCGCTTGTCAGGCGCTCGCGCGCTTGATGAATTCGTTGATGGTCTGGTTCTGGTAGCGGGAGACCTCGTGCGCGTTCTCGTTCTCCGCGAAGACCGAAGAGCACATCACGGCGTCGTCGTTGTCGAGGAAGCCAATCTCGGCCAGGCCGCCGAAGAGCTCGTTCCAGTCGACATCGCCGTCGCCGATCTTCAGGTGCTGGTGGACACGTGCCGTGTTGCCGGCCGGGTTGCTGATGTAGCGCAACCCGTGCGAGGCACGGTGGTCCATGGTGTCCGCGATGTGCACAATCCGGACCTTGTCGCCTGCGGCGCGGAGGATGTCCAGCGGCGCGTCGTTCATGTGGAACGTGTGCGGGGCGACATACACCATGCCGATGTTCCGGGAGTTGAGGCCGCGGATGACGCGCAGGGCGGCCAGGCCCTCCTCCACGTAGTCGTCCGGGTGCGGATCGATTGCGACGTGGATGTCCTCGCGTTCGATGATCGGCAGCAGCTCCTCCATGGACTTGTAGAAGCTGGACTCGGACTGTTCCGGGTGTTCCGGGCGTCCGGAGAACTCAGTGCCGAACTGGTGCACACCCAGTTCGACGCCGATCTGCAGGGCGCGCTTCCAGTAGCGGACGGACGCCTCGCGCAACTGCTCGTCCGGGGAGGACCAGCGCAGGACGGGCAGGATGCTCGCCACCTGCACGCCGGCGTCGTCGCACGCCCTACGGAACTTCCGCACGAGGTCGTCGTCCGCCTTGGGGTGCATGTAGAACGGGATCATGTCCGGGTGCGGGGTCAGCTGCAGGTACTCGTAGCCGAGGTCCGCGGCGATCGCGGGGAACTCCAGCAGCGCGTGCGAGTGGTGGAACGGTGTCGGGTCGAGGGCGATCTTCATCGGTACAGCTCCGGCTTCTCGTTCAGTTCCACGGTCACTTTCTCTCCGCTGGCCTGGGCTTTGACGCCGGCCTCGCAGCACGCGGCCGTCGCGTAGCCGTCCCACGCGTTCGGGCCGCCGACCTCCCCGCGGTGGGCGGCGTCGACCCAGGACTGGATCTCGCGGTCGTAGGCGGCGCCGAAGCGCTCCTCGAAGCCCGGGGTCACGTCGCCGCCGAAGCGGCCGGCCGTGCGCGTCACGGGCCCGTGGTCCAGCCCGATGTCGACGATGCCGTCCTCGAGGCTGGCCTGCGTGGCGACCTCGTAGCCGAACTTCGCGTTGACGAAGATCTCGACGTCGACGAGGACGCCGGAGGTGGTCTCGATGAGCACTTGCTGCGGATCGTGCTGGCCCTCCGGCGCGTTCCGGGTCGGCTTGCCGAGGCGGACCTGGACGGAGCTGATCTCCTCGCCCGTGAGATAGCGGACGACGTCGAACTCGTGCACCACGGAGTCGTTGATGAGCATCTCGTTGGTGAAGCCCGCGGGGGTGGACGGGTTGCGGTGGCGGCAGTGCAGCATGAGCAGCTCGCCGAGGTCGCCGCCGGAGATGATCTGCCCGAGCTTGGCGTAGTCGGCGTCGAAGCGGCGCATGAAGCCGACCTGGATGCGCTGGCGGCCCAGCTTCTGCTCGGCCTCGATGACGCGCCAGGACGTTGCCGCGTCGGGAGTCAGCGGCTTCTCACAGAGGATCGGGATGTCCCATTCGAGGGCCTTGATGAGGGCCTCCTCGTGCAGGAAGCCCGGGGTCGCAAGCAGGACGGCGTCGACGCTTCCGGAAGCGTGGGCCTCCTCGAGCGAGCCGAAGACCTGCGCGCCGGGGATCGCCGCGGCGGCCTGGCCGGCGCGGTCGAGATCGATGTCGACGACGGCGCTCACGCTCGCGCCGACGATGCGGGTGTGGATGCGGTCGATGTG
Organism: Kocuria rosea subsp. polaris; assembly: GCA_023896275.1. Classification (GTDB taxonomy): domain Bacteria; phylum Actinomycetota; class Actinomycetes; order Actinomycetales; family Micrococcaceae; genus Zhihengliuella; species Zhihengliuella polaris_A. Next base: position 11,150 of record MLDA01000015.1, read on the forward strand.
GTCGGCGCCCATGCGGCCGGCGCCGACGACGGCGACTCGGAGGTTCTCGGTCATTGAATGCCTTTCGGTTGAGGGCGCCGTGGGCGGGCCCTGAGAGCGGCTAAAGGTGGGCGCGGGATCGGCAGGAGAGCAGGTAGTTGCGCGTGCGCTGGGCGATCGGCAGCGGGACATCGAAGCTCTTCACGGGGTACATGTCCTGCTCGACGATGCCGAAGATGTCCCGGCCGAGCCGCTCGCAGGCCTCGATGACCTCGCGCAGGTCCGGCAGCCCGCCCGGCGGCTCCGTCATGACGCCGGCCGTGTTGGCCCCGGCCCAGGTCATGTTCTCCGCGCGGACCGTGGCCAGGATGTCCGGGTTGATCTGCTTCAGGTGCAGGTAGCCGATGCGCTCGGGGTAGGCCTCGATCAGGCCGATGCTGCTGGCTCCGCCGTACTCGGCGTGGCCGGTGTCGAGGCAGAGGGTGACGAGTTCGCTGTCCGTGTTCTGCAGGAAGCGCTCGATGTCCGCCTGCCCTTCCACGTGCGAGTCGGCGTGGGAGTGGAACTGCTGCTGCAGCCCGAACTCCTCGCGCAGCCGGCGGCCGAGCTCGTTGTGGCCGTCGGTCAGGGACGTCCACTGCTCGGCGGTCAGCTCGCCCGGCTCCACGGCCTCGCCTGTGACGTCGTCGCGCCACATCGCGGGGATGACCACGATGTGCTCGCCGCCCATGGCAGCCGTGAGCTCGGCGACCTCGCGGGCCGGCTGCCAGGCCGCGTCCCACTGGTCCTTGCCGCGGTGGTACGCCGTGAACACGGTGCCGGCCGAGACCTTCAGGTTGCGCGCCTTGAGCTCGTCGGCGAGCCGGGCCGGGTCCGTGGGCAGGTAGCCGTGCGGGCCCAGTTCGATCCACTGGTAGCCGGCCTCGGCGACCTCGTCCAGGAAACGCTCCCACGGGGTCTGTTGCGGGTCGTTCGGGAACCAGACGCCCCACGAGTCGGGTGCTGTGCCGATGATGACGGAGCTGTTCTCGCTCATGGTCTCTCCTTATGCTTCGCCCGCGTCGTTGCCACCCAGGAAGGGGCGCTGACGGGATTTGTGGTCCGTGTACGTCTGGTAGGCCTGCTGCGTCGACTCGAGGTCGGAGACCGAGCTGACGGGGACGTCCCACCAGGACTCGGAGCTGGGCGCGTCGATCAGCGGGTCGGACTCGATGTGGATGACGATCGGCCCGCTTCCCTCCGGTGCCGCCTTGGCCCGGGCGATCGACTCCTCGAGGTGTTGAATCGCGTTCTCCCCGGGCTCCACACGGTAGACGGTGGCGCCGAGGGATTCGGCGTTCGTGGCGAGGTCGACGGGCAGGGTGGGGCCGTCGTCGAACGTGTGCTTCTCGGCGTCGAGCTCCCGGTACTTGGTGCCGAAGCGCTGGGAGCCGAGCATCTCGGAGAGCGCCCCGATCGAGGCGTAGCCGTGGTTCTGGATGAGCACCACGATCAGTTTCAGGCCCTCGGCCACGGCCGTGACGAGCTCGGTGTGCATCATCAGGTAGGAGCCGTCGCCGACCATGACGACGACGTCGCGCCCGTCGCTGCCGCCCGCCTCGGCAAGCGCGGCGCGCTTGACGCCCAGGCCGCCGGCGATCTCGTAGCCCATGCAGGAGAACGCGTACTCGACGTGGTAGCCGAATGGGTCGGACACGCGCCACATCTTGTGCAGGTCCCCCGGCAGCGAGCCGGCCGCGCAGACGACGACGTCGCGGGAGTCCATCGCCCGGTTGGTCGCGCCGATGATGGCGTTCTGGCTCACGAGCGGAGCGTGGCGCTGCGCGAACGCCGCGTCGACCGTCGCGTCCCAGCGGGCCTTCTCGGCCTCGACCTGCTCACGCAGCTCGACCGAGACCCGGGTGCCCCCGAGCGCCTCGTTGAGCGCCTCGAGCGCTTTGCGGGCATCGGCGACGATCGGCAGCGTGGTGCCGTGCTTGTAGGCATCGAGCGCGGCCACGTTGATGTTGACGAAGCTGACGTCGGGGTTCTGGAAGGCCGTGCGCGACGCCGTCGTGAAGTCCTCGTAGCGCGTGCCGACGCCGATGATCAGGTCCGCCTCGGCGGCGAGGGCGTTGGCCGCCGTCGTGCCCGTGGAGCCGATCGCGCCGAGGGCCTGCGGGTGGTCCCAGGCCAGCGTGCCCACGCCCGCCTGCGTCCAGCCCACGGGGATACCCGTGGACTCGGCCAACGTGCGCAGCGCGTCCGTGGCGAAGGCGTAGAGCACGCCGCCGCCAGCGACGATGAGCGGGCGCTTGGCCGCGCGGATGCGGCGCGCGGCCTCCGCGATGTCCTCCGGCTCGGGCGCCGGGCGGCGGATCCTCCACTCGCGCTCGGCGAGGAACTCCTCCGGGACGTCGATCGGCTCGGCCTGCACATCCTGCGGCAGCGAGATCGTCACGGCGCCGGTCTCGGCCGGATCCGTGAGCACGCGCAGACCGTGTGAGAGGGCGGAGAAGAGCTGCTCGGGGCGGGTCACGCGGTCGAAGTACTTGGACAGCGGGCGGAAGGCGTCGTTGACCGTGATGTCATAGCCGTGCGGGTGCTCGAGCTGCTGCAGCACCGGGTCAGCCGCGCGCGTCGCGAACGTGTCCGAGGGCAGCAGCAGGACCGGCAGCCGGTTGGCCGTGGCCAGCGCCGCGCCGGTGAGCAGGTTGGAAGAGCCCGGGCCGATCGACGTCGACACCGCGAACGTCTGCCGGCGGCGCGTGTGGCGCGCGTAGCCGACAGCCTGGTGGGACTGTGCCTGCTCGTTGCGGCCCTGGTAGTAGGGCATGAGGGTCGGGTCGGCGACCTGGTACTGCTTCAGGGCCTGACCGACGCCGGCGACGTTGCCGTGGCCGAAGATGCCGAACATGCCCGGGATCAGGCGTTCGCGGTAGCTCTCGCCGCCGACGCAGTCCACCGTGTACTGCCGGCCGAGGAACTCGACGACGGCTTGCGAGACGGACATGGTCCGGGTGCTCATGAGGCGTTCTCCGTTTCGGATTCGTTCTGTGCGGTGCGGTGCAGGAGCGAGGCGGCCGCGGAGACGGCGCCCTCGACGTCTCCGTCCGCGGGGTAGAGCAGAGTGCGGCCGACTGTCAGGCCCTGCACGCCCGGCAGGGCGAGCGCCGCGCCCCACGAGGCGAAGACCTCGTCCGGACGGGACGACGGGTCTCCGCCGAGCAGCACGGTCGGCATCGTGGTGGAAGCCATGACGCGCTCCATCTCGTCGACGACGGGCAGTTTCATCCACTTGTACGCGCTGCTGGCGCCGAGACCGGAGGCGATCGCCACGGACTTGATGACGGCGTCGGGGGTCAGGTCGTTGCGGGCGCGGCCCTCAACGCACTGGGACAGGAACGGCTCGACCATGGAGATCAGCCCGTGTGCGGTCAGCTCGTCGATCGCGTGCGCGGTGTCCTCCAGGAGGGAGGCCGTCGCCGGATCGTCGTAGGCGATGCGGGTGAGCATCTTGCCGCCGTCGGCCCCGAGATCCGCGAGCGACTGGGCGGTGTGACCGGTGAAGCGGTCGTCGAACTCGTTCACGAAGCCGGCCAGGCCGCCGCGGTTCATCGAACCGAAGAGCAGCTTGCCGTCCAGCGCACCGAGCAGGAGCAGGTCGTCCATGATGTCCGGGCTGGCCAGCACGCCGTCAACGGCGGGGTTGGCCAGCGCGGCCTGCATGCGGTCCAGCAGCTCGCGGCGGTCGTTCATCGCCGTCGGATTGCCCTGGGCGCCCATCGCCCCGCGGGCCGTGTGGTCGGCGGCGACGATGAAGTTCTGCTCACCGAGCCTTGGGCCCGGGTGGCGGCGCCGCTGCGCGGCGGCCCGGGCGACGGCCTCCGGGTCCTCGAGGCGGATGCGAGTCAGTGATTCGTAGCGCCGCGGGTCTTCGCAGTCGATCTCGGTGCTGATCATGCGGAGGCCTCCGTTTCGGGGACGAGCCGGCCGCGCTCGGTGAGCAGGGCCACGACCTCGTCGCTGGTGGGCATCGCGTCGGCGCAGGAGAGCCTCGACGCGACGATGGCGCCGGCGGCGTTGGCGAAGTCGAGGACCTGGGCGAGCGGCCAGCCGGCCAACAGGCCGTGCACGAACGCCCCGCCGAAGGAGTCGCCGGCGCCGAGGCCGTTGAGTGTCTCGACCGGTACGGGCGCAGAGACGACCCGCTCGGTGCGGGTCTTGGCCATGACGCCCTCCGGGCCGAGCTTGACGACGGCGATCTCGACGCCGGCCTCGAGCAGCCGGTCGGCCTGCTCGTCGGGGGTGCCCGCGCCGACGGCGACGGAGCACTCCTCGTCGTTGCCGATCGCGACGGTGACGTGGGGCAGGACCTTGGCGACCTGCGCCCGGGCCTCCTCGACGGACTCCCAGAACATCGGCCGGTAGTCCAGGTCGAGCACGGTGTACTGCCCGTCGGCCAGAGTGTCGCGGGAGCGGGCCTCGTGGGCGGCGAGGTGGGCGGTGCGGCTAGGCTCCTGGCACAGCCCGGTCACCGTCGACCAGAAGATCCGCGCGTCGCGGATGGCGTCGGTGTCCAGCTCCTCGGCCCGCAGCTGCAGGTCGGGCGCCGTCGGGAAGCGGCCGTAGAAGTAGAGCGGGAACTTCTGTTCCTCGGGGAGGATCGCGCAGAAGGTGGCGGGCGTCTGCAGGCCCTCGACGCCGGAGACGTAGCGGTCGTCGACGCCGAACTTGGCCAGCTCGCCGTGCAGGTACTCGCCGAACGGGTCCTGCCCGGTGCGGGTGACGACGGCGGTCCGGTCGCCGTGGCGGGCCGCGGCGACGGCCACGTTGGAGGGCGAACCTCCCAGGTACTTGCCGAAGGACTCGACGCGGTCCAGCGTCACGCCGACGTCGTTGGGGTAGATGTCAACGCTGATGCGTCCCATCGTCAAGAGGTCGAAGCTCACTTCGTCCTGCCTTCCTTCCGAATTCCGGTGGATCAGGCACTCAATCCATTGTGATGCCTGTCACCGACTACTCAACTACACATGACTATGTCCTGTCAAATGTATGTCAGGACAAATGAACCTTTTGGGGTGCGCCGCATACGGGGGCCGCGGCGCACCCCTGGCCGAATCAGCGCCCCGGGGACCCCGGGACCGCGAGCTCGCCCGTCAGGTACTGGGCGCGACCGAAGCCGAAGCTCCAGTCCTCGGGCCCGTTCTCGACGTAGCCAAGGAAGACGTCCTCCCCCGCCACACCGACCTCGCCGAGGGACGAGCAGATCCGCGCATAGAGCCGCTGCTTCGCCTCGATGGTGCGGCCACGCTGCGTGAAGATCTGCAGCATGACCACCCCCTCGGACCGCTCGAAGCCCAGCCCGGCGTCCTGGGCGACGATCTGACCGGAGGCATGCTCGGTCACGATGTGGAAGTAGTCACCCTCCGGAATGCCGTACTCGCCGACGATCGCGTCGTGCACGGCACGGCTGATCGCGCTCACCCGCTCGGGCCCCCGGCCGGAGGCCAGGTCGATTCTCACGAGCGGCATGGCGTTACTTCCCGGCCTTGAGGTGGTGCAGGAAGATCTCGCCGGTCTGCACGTCCTCTTCGACCTTCTCCAGCGTGATGCCGCGCGTCTCGGGCACCTGCGTCTGCACGAAGATGATGGCCAGGACGCCAAGGCCGGCGAACATGAAGAACGTTCCGGTGATCCCGATGCCCTGCACGAGCGAGGGGAAGTACAGACCCAGGAACGCGTTCGCGATCCAGAGGCAGAACACCGAGACGCCCATGCCGAAGGCGCGCACGCGCAACGGGAAGATCTCCGAGAGCAGGACCCAGACGGCGATGTTCAGGAACGTCTGCATCGAGCCGACGAACGCGACGACGAGCAGCAGGATGACCCACGGGCGGGCCGGATTCCCGTCCTCGAGAATGATCGAGAAGGTGCCGATCAGCACGTGGCAGACCGTCGTCAGGCTGAAACCGATCAGGAGCGTCTTGCGCCGGTCCATCGTCTGCATCAGGCGCAGAGCGATCAGGCCGCCGACGACGGCGATGACGCCGGGGGCGATGTTGGCCACGAGGGCCATCTTCTCGGCGAAGCCGGACTCGACGAGAACCGTCTGACCGTAATACATGATCGAGTTGATGCCGGTGAACTGCTGGAAGACGCCGATGCCGATGCCCACGAGCAGGATGCGAACGAACCACTTGTTCTTCAGTGCGCCGAAACCTTCGTTGACGGAGCGCTCGTCCTTGGCGGCCGACTGGCGGATGTCGTCGAGCTCGGCGTCGGCGCGCTCCGTGGAGCGGACCATGCGCAGCACGGTCTCGGCGCCTTCGATGTCGCCGCGGGCGACGAGCCAGCGGGGCGACTCCGGCATGCGCAGCATGCCGATGAACAGCGCGATGGCCGGCAGCGCGGCCACGGCGAACATGATGCGCCAGACGCCGTCGAGGTGGCCGAGCGTGTTGCCGATGATGGCGTTGACGACGAAGGCGGCCAGCTGGCCGATGACGATCATCAGCTCGTTGCGGCCGGCGAGCGACCCGCGGATCTCGTACGGCGCCAGCTCGGCGAGGAACACCGGGACCACGGTCGAGGCGCCGCCGACGGCGAGGCCCAGGACGATGCGGCCGATGACCAGGACGCTGAACCCGGGGGCGAACACGACGAACATGGCGCCGGCGAAGAACAGGATCGCCAGCAGGAGGATCGTCTTGCGGCGGCCCCACCCGTCGGAGATGCGCCCGCCGAGCATCGCGCCGATCGCCGCGGCGAAGAGCAGGGAGGACGTCACGACGCCCTCGGTGAACGGGGTCAGGCCCAGCTCGGCCGACATCGGCCGCAGTGCGCCGTTGATGACACCGGTGTCGTAGCCGAAGAGCAGTCCACCGAAGGTCGCGATCATGGCGACCAGGCCGAGCTTCTTCCGGTGCGGCCCGGGCGTCAGCGGCGGCAGTCCCGCCGGAGCGCCGCCGGGGGCGGCGAACGGATTGTGCGAACTCATGAAGACTCCTTCGTCCAGTTCCATTGTGATGCGTGTCTCACCAGACTAACGCGCGAAAGACAGTTTGTCAGGTCATACTCACAAGTTTCTTTGAAATTTACTCTCACGCCCCGTCACCCCAGCGCCCGCAGGCGCCGTCGCGTGGGAGAATTGGGCCATGCCGGAGCAGGGGACGCCAGAGACTGCGTACGGGCGCGCGCCCGCGGCCACGCAGGAGGACGTCGCCCGCGAACTCGGCATCTCCCGCACCCTCGTCTCGCTCGCGCTGCGGGACCGCCCCGGCGTCAGCGGGCCGATGCGTCAGCGCATCCTCGAGACCGCCGAGCGCCTCGGCTACCGCCGCAACAGCCTCGCCGCCGAGCTGGCACAGCGGCAGCGCACCGCGGTCGGACTGCACCTGCTCGACGCGCACAATGACGTCTACGCAACGATCCTGAGCAGCGTGCAGGCGGTCATCGCCCCGGCCGGGCGCCGGCTCGTCCTCGCGGTGAACTCCCGCTCCGGGCGCGACGACCCGCAGCCGCGCAACACCCTGCTCGAGGCCAACGTCGGCGTTATCATCTCGGCGACGTCGGTCGCCCCCGACGACGACGTGCGCACCCTGAACCGGGCCCTGCCCGTCGTCCTCGTCGCCCGCCGGGTCGAGGGCGTCGACAGCGTCTACGTCGAACACGACGTCGGGGCCCGCGCCGCCGTCGAACACCTCGCCGGGCTCGGGCACACGCGGGTAGCCCACCTGACCGGCCCCTCGTTCGAGGGCCACACCCAGCGCCGCGCCGGCTACCTCGAGGCGATGCGCTCGCTTGGGCTCGCCCCGGAGGTCGCCACGAACCCCGGGTTCGCCCGCGAGGAGGCCTTCGGGGCCGCGCGCGCCCTGCTCGACCGGCCGGCCGCGGACCGCCCGACGGCCGTCTTCACCCACAACGACGAGCTGGCCCTCGCCGTCCGGGAGGCCGCGGCCGACCTGGGGCTGCGCGTGCCCGCGGACCTCTCCGTCGTCGGCTTCGACAACTCCCGGGCGGCCGGCCTGACCGGCGTCGACCTGACCACCGTGGACATTCGCGGCGACGAGCTCGGCCGCGCGGCCGCCGAGGCGGCCATCCGCCGGCTCGAGCACCCGGGTGCACCCCCGCTGCAGCGCGGCTTCACCCCCTCGCTCGTCGTGCGCCGCTCCACCGCTCCCCCGCGGGGCGTGTGAGCCCCGTCTCGGGCACCCCGAGGCCACGGCGAACGGTTCACCTGCCCCTCGCCCGCGATGCACCTCCCGGTTGGCGGCGACGGCGGAAAGCGTGAAACGATGTGCGGATGAGCAGCCAGCAGTTTCCGCTGATCGACGCCCGCGAAATCCTGCGTGTGGTCGGCGGCGCAGCCTTCACCCGCGGCAAGGGTTACGCGGACACCGATCGCATCCTCGACATCGACTGGGACGACTCCGACGCGACCCTCTCCGCCGACGTCCAGGGCACCGATGTCGAGCCCTACACGACCGTCGTTCAGCTCGTGAACGCCAAAAACGGCTGGCGTATCGGCTCCGCCTACTGCTCGTGCCCCGTCGGGCAGAACTGCAAGCACACCGCTGCGATCATGATCGAGTCGAACTCGATTCACATGCGGGCCAAGGACGACATCGTCGTCGAGGCACCCGCCACCTCGCCCGCCTGGCACCAGAGCCTCGACGGTCTCCTCGCCGCGGGCGCAACACCCAAGGCGAGTAGCCCGAAGCCACAGGCCTCCTCCGACGCCGTCGATCCCAGCGGGCGAATCCAGCCGCTCGCCCTGCAGTTCGAACTGCAGGACAACATGCTCTCCGCCCACCGCCAGTGGGCCCCGGGAAGCGGGGCGGGCCGCCAGCGCGCCGCCCGCCGCTTCCAGCTCGGGGTCCGCCCGATGGTCCGCTCGGGCAATGGGCGCTGGGTGCGCGGCAACCTGCGCTGGAATTCGATCAGCTTCAAAACCTACGGACTGAACCTCGACGAGGAGCAGCACCGTTGGTTCTGCCAGTTCGTGCCGCTGCACCGCGCCAACGGCCAGTTGTACTTCGGCGAGGACAACGACTGGATCAACCTCGACGACTTCTCCTCCCCGCTGCTGTGGACCCTGCTCGGCGAGGCCCGTGACCTAGGCATCGAATTCATCGGGCGCAACGGCGAAGCGGACATCCGCGTCGCCGATCCCGCCGGGCTCGTGCTGGCCGCCGTGCGGCCGGCCGGGTCCTCGACCGATACTCGCGACGCCGGCGCCGCGCCCGGGGACGACGACGGCCCACTGACGCTGGCCCCGGCCCTCACGATGGGTGAGGAGAACGTCCTGCTCGGCGGCGATGTGCCGGCCGGTCCCATCGGCCACCACGGCGCCTATCTCGGCCTCGACGGCGGCCACCGGATCCTCCTGGCCCCGATGGCGCACCGGCTGAACCCGACGGAGCTCGAAATGTTCCGCCACCCGGAATCGATCGAGATCCCGCGCGAGGACGTCGACAGGTTCCTGAAGAAGGTCTACCCGCGGCTCGGCCGCAAGGTCACGGTCGCCAGCCCCGACGGTTCGGTCGAGCTACCCGACATCCAGCCGCCGAAGCTCGTCCTCAAGGCGACCTTCACGGGCGAGGACGAGGCCGAGATGAGCTGGGACTTCGACTACGGCGACGTCGTCGTCGACGCCGACACCCGCGACGCCACGGCGGAGGCGGAGCTCGAGCGCGCCGTGCTGCGCGCGCTCGAAGACACACCGCTGGCCGGCGCGTCCCTGGCCCCGCGCAGCCTCAAGGGTCTGCAGACCGTCGACCTCATCCGGCACGTCATTCCGGCCGTCGAGGCCACCGACGGCGCTGAGGTCCGCACCAGCGGTGAGCAGCCGCCCTTTCACGAGTTGACCGAGGCGCCCGAACTCACCGTCACGACGGTTGAGTCCGATCGCCGCGACTGGTTCGATCTGGGGCTGATCATCGCCGTCGGCGACCTGCGCATCCCCTACGCCGACATCCTGCGCGCGCTTTCGCGCGGACAGACACGCATGCTGATGCCGGACAAGACCTGGTTCTCGCTTGAGCAGCCCCTCTTCGACAAGCTGCGCGAGCTCGTCAGCGAAGCGACACAGCTGACCGACGGCGACGCCGGCGCGCTCCAGATCACGCGCTACCAGGCGTCCCTGTGGGAGGAGCTCGACGCCCTCGCCGTGCAGACCGAGGGGCCCGACTCCTGGTACGCCGGCGTCGGCTCCCTGCTGGACTTCGCGGAATCCGGCCCCGTCGAGCTACCGACGGGGCTGCAGGCCGAGCTGCGCCCCTACCAGCTCTCCGGGTTCGGCTGGCTGGCGACCCTCTGGCGCAACGGCCTCGGCGGCGTCCTCGCCGACGACATGGGCCTCGGCAAGACCCTGCAGACGCTCGCGCTCATGCTGCACGCGAAGCAGACGTGGGCCACCGCCGCCGACCGTCCTGAATCCACGGGAGACGCGTCCAACTTGCCCGGGCCGTTCCTCGTGGTCGCCCCCACCTCGGTCGTGAGCAACTGGGAGGACGAGGCCAAGAAGTTCGCCCCGGACCTGCGGGTTGCCACGGTCTCCGATACGCAGCCGCGCGCGGCCGTCAAGCTCGCGGCCCTCGCCGCGGAGTACGACATCGTCATCACCTCCTACACGCTCTTCCGCCTCGACGCGGACGCGTATCAGGAGCAGACCTGGGCCGGGCTTGTGCTCGACGAGGCGCAGTTCGTGAAGAACAAGGCGACCAAGGCGCACCAGGCCGCCCGCGACCTGACCGCCCGCTTCAAGCTGGCCATCACGGGTACCCCGATGGAGAACAACCTGATGGAGCTGTGGTCGATCTTCTCGATCGTCTCCCCCGGCCTGTTCCCTTCCGCGGTGCGCTTCGCCGAAAACTACCAGCGCCCGATCGAGCGCCAGGGCCTGAGCGAACCGCTCGGCCGGCTGCGCCGCCGGGTGCGCCCGTTCATGCTGCGCCGCACGAAGGACGCCGTCGTCACGGACCTGCCGCCGAAACAGGAGCAGGTCCTGCACATCGACCTGACGCCGAAGCACCGCAAGATCTACGACACGCACCTGCAGCGCGAACGCCAGAAGATCCTGCGCCTGGTCGAGGACATGGACAAGAACCGGTTCACGATCTTCCAGTCGCTGACCCTGCTGCGCATGCTTTCGCTGGACGCCTCGCTCGTCGACGACGAGTACGCGGGCGTCGCGAGCGCGAAGCTCGACGTGCTCTTCGAGCAGCTCGAGGATGTCCTGGCCGAGGGCCACCGCGCCTTGGTCTTCAGCCAGTTCACGTCCTTCCTGAAGAAGGCCGCGGGCCGGCTCAAGGATGAGGGCGTCGAGTACGTCTACCTCGACGGGTCGACGCGTCGGCGCCAGGAGGTCATCGCCGCATTCAAGGAGGGCCGCGCGCCGGTCTTCCTGATCTCGCTCAAGGCGGGCGGTTTCGGCCTGAACCTGACGGAGGCCGACTACTGCTTCCTGCTCGACCCGTGGTGGAACCCCGCCGCGGAGTCCCAGGCGGTCGACCGCGCCCACCGCATCGGCCAGACCCGCAACGTGATGGTCTACCGGATGGTCGCCAAGGACACGATCGAGGAAAAGGTCGTCGCCCTCCAGGACGCCAAGCGCAAGCTCATCTCCTCCGTCATGGACGAGGGTGAGGGCTTCGGCTCGACGCTAACGGCCGACGACATCCGGGACCTCCTCAAAGACTGAAGTCACGGGTCGCCCGCCAGGGCCCTGAAAGCGCACGACGACGACGTGGTCGCCCGTCGCTTTCAGGCGCCGGCCGCCGCCAGATCGTCTGATGCCGATTGCGGGCCCCGCCTCCTCGCGTCCCTCCCCTGAGCCCGATACGAAAGTAAAATAGGTACCAGGACTTCCCATCCACAGAGTCGAACAACTATTCCCATAGTATCCACATGCCCCTATCGCGAATCGCTGACACGTACTAAAATAGGGGTATGACCATCACGCACCCCACCGAGACCCCCGCTGCCGCTTCCGGCGCCGCGGGCCGGGTGCGCGAGGCCGCCGCGCACCTGAAGGGGCACTGTTCCGAGGTCGGGTCTTTGACCGATGCCGATCTCGTGTACGCCACGTGCGCGGTCGAGGCCCTGGGCCGGATCGTTGACGCCCTGCGCGTGCGTTCTGCCGGGGAGATCGAGGCCCGCTCCAGCAAGGGTCTGGGCGAGGACCGGCTCTCGGCCCGGTACGGGTGCCGGACCGGGGCCGAGCTGCTCGAGCGCCTCACCGGTGCCCCCGCCCGTGAAGTCCGCCGGCGCGCCGGGCTGGATGCCCGCACCCGGGCCGGTGTCTCGTTGACGGGGCAGGAGCTGCCGGCGAGGTTCCCGGCGATCGCGGATGCCCTGCACGCCGGGACACTCGGCATCGAGACCGCGGAACTGCTCACCGGGATGCTCACCCGGGTCGCACCCCGGGCCGATCCGGGCGCGGCGTCCGCGGCCGAGACCGCGCTCGTGACTACCGCCACCGGCACCGCCGGCCAAGACTTCGCCGGACAGGACCCGGCCGGGGAAGCCGACACCGCAGGCATCGGTCCGGACGACTCCGCCAGCACGCCGGTGCTGGCGGCGACGTTCGCGGAGGTCAAGATCCACACCCAGGCCTGGGAAGCGCACCTGGACCAGGACGGACCCCACCCCGAGGCCGCACGCGCCACCGCCCGCCGCGGCCTGACGTTGGGCTCCGCCCGCGACGGACTGATCCCGGTGCGCGGGAACCTGATGCCCGAAACCGCAGCCCAACTCACCCGACTCCTCTCCGCGCACCTGAATCCCGCGGCCCGCAACCACGGCACCGACCCGAACCCCGAAACCGACAACGGCGAAAGTGCAGTAGATTCCGGGGCGCCGGCGGTGGTGGATGAGCGCACGCCCGCCCAAAAACGCCACGACGTACTCGCCTCGATCCTCACCGCTGCCGCCCGTGCCGCTGAGACCCCGACCCTCGGCGGGGATGCCGCGACGCTGCTCGTGCACGTCACGGCCGAGGACCTGAATGATCCGGCCGGGAGCGCGACCCTGGACGGTCTCGAGGTCCCCGCACCGGCCCGGATCGGCCACCGCATCGCGTGCGCCGGGGCCGTGCAGAAAGTCCTCTTCGACCGCGACGGCCGCATCGTCGCTCTCGGGACGAAGGAGCGGGTCTTCAACGCCCACCAGCGCCGGGCGATCACCGCCCGCGACGGCGGATGTGTCATCCCCGGGTGCACGATCCCGGCCTCCTGGTGCGAGATCCACCACGTGCACGCCCACGCCCAGCACGGGCCGACACACACGGACAATGGGGTGCTGCTCTGCTGGTTCCACCACCATCATCTCGAGACCTCCGGCTGGGACATCCACATGACTGGCGGGGTACCGCACGTGAAAGCACCCTCCTGGTACGACCCGACCGGAGAGTACAAAGCAGCGGTCAACGTGCTCACCCGCCGCGGCCGACACCACCGACCCGAACCACCACCAGCACTCGAGCCGCGCACGAGAACCAGCCCGACACCGCACGCAGAGCCGAACCCCGGCACTGACACCAGCCCGCACGCGGGCGCGGATCCGAATGCTGCGGGTCGTAGAAGCAACGCGGGCACAGGCGCGGGCGAGGGTGCCGATCCCGGACGGGACGCTCAGGACGACGCCATCAGCGGCATTCTGCCTGCCACTCCGACGGCCTGGAACCCAAGCGAGGCCGCACGTCCGTTCGCCCTTGAAGAAGGAATCCCGACCCGCTGGGACCCGGACGCGAGTCAGAGCCCCGAAGAGGCCGCCGAAGAACGCAGGCGACGCTGGAACGCGGCAGACGACGAACCACCCTGGTGAACCCCCAGATCCGCAGAAACTCCCGAAACCGCCAGCGGTCAGGTACACCGGAACAAGGCAGCGCACGGAGGGGACTACGGGCGCAGCATCACCTTGATGGAGCGGCGCTCATCCATGGCCCGATAAGCCTCGGCGGCCTCCTCGAGGGGCAGCACGGAGTCGAAGACGCGGCCCGGGTCGATGCTGCCGTCGAGAACCTCGGCGAGCAGTTCGGGGATGTACAGGCGAGTGGACGCCGCGCCCCCGGCGACGGTGATGTTCTTGGAGAAGAGGACACCGGCCGGCAGTTCGGCGCCACCGGCCGGGACGCCGACGAAGCCGAGCGATCCCCCGGGGCGCGTCGACCGCAGCGCCTGTTCCATCGATTCCTTGCTGCCGACGCATTCGAGCACACAGTCGGCCAGGCGCCCACCGAGCAACTCGCGCACCTTCTCGGCGCCCTCCTTCCCGCGCTCGGCGACGACGTCGCTCGCACCGAACTCGCGGGCCAGCGCCGCCCGGTCCTCGTGCCGGGACATCGCGATGATCCGCTCCGCGCCGAGCCGCTTCGCTGCCAGCACCGCGCTCAGACCGACGGCACCGTCGCCGACCACGACGACGGACTTGCCGGCGCCCACCCCGGCGGCCACGGCCGCGTGATGCCCGGTGCCCATCACGTCGGTCAGGGCCAGGAAAGACTTGAGCGTCGATTCGTCCGGCTCCGGTGCGCCCGGGCCGCTAAACGCGTCGACGACGACGAGCGTCCCGTCGGCGTTCGGGACGCGCACGGACTGCCCCTGACCGCCGTCGACCGGCTCACCCTCGGCGTCGGTCCAGCCCCAGCCGGCCGCGCGTTCGCACGCGACGAGCACGCCGTTGCGGCAGTTCTCGCACTCGCCGCAGCTGTTGGCCCAGGGGGTGATGACGAAGTCGCCGACCGCGACGTTCCGCACGGCGGAGCCGACCGCGCTCACTCGGCCGACGAACTCGTGGCCAATCGGGCGAGGCCGCGCGATCTCGCGGACGCCCCGGTAGGGCCAGAGGTCGGAACCGCACACGCAGGCGGCGCTGACCTGCACGACGGCGTCGCCCGCGTGCACGATGCCCGGTTCGGGGCGGTCCTCGACGCGGATGTCACCGGGGGCGTGGATCATGGCGGCGCGCATGGGTACTCCTGATCGTTCGGCTGCTGCTGTTCGCCCACCAGCCTACGGGGAACCGGCCCGGTGCGGCACGATCCCCCGCGGCATCGGAGTCAGCCCAGGTGCGTAGGAGCGAACATCCGCAACAGCGTCGGGACCACGATCACGTTCGGTCCCGTGGCCGTCCAGGCCTGCTCGAGGGCCTCGCGCACGTCCCCGGGCTCGACGCGGCGCGCCGGCACGCCGAAGGACTCGGCCAGGGCCACGAAATCCGGGCGGGTGAGTTCGGTCGCCGTCGCCGCGCCGAACGTGTCGGTCATGTACTCGCGCAGGATCCCGTAGCCGCCGTCGTCGACGATCACCCAGGTCACGTTGGCGTCGTGCTGGCGGGCAGTCGCAAGCTCGGCGATGGAGTACATCGCCGACCCGTCGCCCGAAACCGCAAGCACGCGCCCGGCGTCCCGCGTCCCGGGCAGTCCGACGGCCGCCCCGAGCGCGGCGGGGAAACCGTAGCCGAGCCCGCCGGCGCCTTGCGCGGAGTGGAATCCGCCGCGGCGCGAGTCCCAGCAGGACCAGCCCCAATAGGCGGCGATCGTCATGTCCCAGAACGTCTGTGCGTCTTCGGGGACGCCGTCGCGCAGCGCCTGCATGAAGGCGCGCTCGTGGCCCAGCTCCTGCCCGTCGAGCCGGTCGCGTACCGCGTCCAGCGTCGCCGCCACGCGCGCCCGCGCGGTCTCACCGTGCCAGTCGGAGGCGCCCACGTCCAGCGGCTCCAGCGCGGCTGAGAGGAGTTCGAGAGCCGTCCTCGCGTCGGCGTGCAGGCCGAGACCTGGGTGGTTGGAACCGAGCACACGGGCCTCGGCGTCGATCTGCACGAGTCGCCCACGCGGGGCCAGGGTGAAGTAGTTCGAGGTGACTTCGCCGAGCGAGGTCCCGACCGCGAGCAGCACGTCGGCGTCCTCGAGCACGTCGGTGACGTGCCGGTCCTCGATCCAGGACTGGAGCGAGAGCGGGTGTTCCCACGGGTACGCACCGTGCCCGCCGGGGCTGCAGACGACGACGGCGTCGAGCCTCTCGGCCAGGGCCGCAAGTGCTTCTTCGGCCCCAGCTCGGCGAACGCCGCCGCCCGCGATGATCGCCGGGCGCCGGGCAGCGGCCAGCAGCCGGGCGGCCTCGGAGACGAGTTCGGGCGCGAGCGGCTGCGGGCCGACGGGCGTGAAAGTCGCCGCCGCGGTGACCGGCAGGTCCGTGTCGGCGAGCAGCAGGTCCTGCGGGACCTCGACCCACACGGGTCCGGCCGGGGCCGCCGTCGCCTCCGCCCACGCCGCACGCAGCGCCGGCCCGATCGCCGAGGCCGTGCGCACGGTCCGCTGCGTCTTGGTGACCTGGGCGGCGGCCGCGGTCTGCTCGTCGAGCTGGTGCAGCATGCCCTTGCGGGTGCCGCCGAGCCCGACGGCCGGGACCTGACTTGCGACGACGACGACCGGAACTCCGGTCGCGTAGGCCTCCTGCAGGCCGGCGAGCGCGGTCAGCGCGCCCGGACCGGTCGAGAGGAACAGCACTCCCGGCTCGCCCGTCGCGCGGCTGTAGCCGTCGGCGGCGAAGGCCGCGTTGTTCTCGACCCGGGAGGAGACGAACTGCAACGGCGAACGGCCGAGCGCGTCGAAGAGGCCGAGCGCGTGCTGACCGGGGATCCCGAAGACCGTGCGCGCGCCGAGGCCGGCGAGGGCCTCGACGACCAGGTCGCCACCGTTGCGCCGGCTCATGCCTTGGAAGCCCGCAGGTCCGACATGAGGGTGATCAGGTCGTAGCAGACGTGCGACGCAGCGACGCCCGTGAGCTCGGCGTGATCGTAGGCCGGGGCGACCTCGACGACGTCGGCTCCCACGAGGTTGAGCCCGCGCAGCCCGCGCAGGATCTCGAGCATCTCGCGGCTCGTCATGCCGCCGGCCTCCGGTGTTCCGGTGCCCGGGGCGTGGGCCGGGTCAAGCACGTCAATGTCGACCGAGATGTAGAGCGGGCGGTCGCCGACGCGCTCGCGCAGGGTCGCGACGACGTCGTCGACTCCGCGGCGGAAGACGTCGGCGCTGGTGATGATGCCAAAGCCCATGCGCTCGTCGTCGTCGAGGTCCTTCTTGCCGTAGAGCGGGCCGCGGGTGCCGACGTGGCTGATGGCGTCGGTGTCCACGATGCCCTCTTCGACCGCGCGGCGGAAGGGCGTGCCGTGGGTGTAGTCGGCGCCGAAGTAGCTGTCCCAGGTGTCGAGGTGCGCGTCGAAGTGCAGGAGGGCGACCGGGGCACCGGCGCGCGCGGAGGCGGCGCGCAGCAGCGGCAGGGCGATCGTGTGGTCGCCGCCGATCGTCATCAGGGAGGCGCCGTCGGCGGTCAGCTCGAGCGCGTTGCGCTCGATCGTGGCGATGGCCTCGTCGATGTTGAAGGGGTTCACGGCCATGTCGCCGGCGTCGGCGACCTGGACGTTCGCGAAGGGGCTGACGTCCATGGCCGGGTTGTACGGGCGCAGCAGCCGGGAGGCCTCGCGGACGTGGGTGGCGCCGAAGCGCGCGCCCGGGCGGTAGGACACGCCGGTGTCGAAGGGCACGCCGACGATCTTGATGTCGGCGGAGTCGACCTGGTCCAGGCGCGGCAGGCGGGCGTAAGTTGCGGCGCCGGCGTAGCGCGGGATCTGGGACGAGTCGATGGGGCCGACGTGGCCGCCTTCGTTGACGCGGATCTCTTCCAAGGGGTTCTCCTCACGACGAGCGCGGCTGCACACCGGGCGGCCGACGTCCGTGTCCCCAGCCCGACGATTGTTGCGCATCAGTCAACAGTTGTTTTCTCATACGATGCTAGGTGCATCACACGCCCCCGTCAACGCCCCAGCGCAGTCGACTTCAGTCGCGGCCGGAGAGGACGAGAGTCCAGTGCACGACGGCGGTTTCGCCACTCGGGTTGACCCAGGTGTGCGGCTCCCGACCCGGGAACGTGATCGTGTCCCCCGCGGACAGCGCATAGTCGCCACCCGAGAGCTTGAGAACGAACTCACCCGACTCGACATAGAGGACCTCCACCTCGCAGTCGACGGAGTACATCTCCTCCTCGCCAACCCCATGGGGATCGATCTCCGCCCGAATGACCTGGATCCTCCGCTCGGAGCGCGCCGTGAGCAGCTGCTCGCGGATGCCCTGCCCGCCGAGCGAGACGCCGAGCCGATCTCCGGCGCGCACCAGATGCGTCTGCGGCCGCTCGAACAGCTCGCCGACGGAGACCGAGAGCACCTCGCAGATCGTCACGAGCGAGGCGACGGAGGGTGAGGTCAGGTCGCGCTCGACGCGCGAGAGGAAGCCCTTGGTCAGCCCCGTGGACGCGGCGAGTTGTTCGATCGTCATGCGCTTGACCTGACGGGCGGACCGCAGGCGGGAACCGATCGCGACGGGGGTGCTGCTCGGCTCGACGGGCAGTGCCTTCATGAAACGTACTCCTTCGGCTACGGGCCCGCGCGGACCCGGGATCGCGGCGGCCCTTCGGTCGGACGCCCGACGAAACAACCTTACGGGGGGATTGTGCGGTGAGCCGCATCACTATACCCTGTGGTAAACATTCGTTTACCTTGAGGGATCTTCATGGACATCATCAATTCGGGCATCGTCGGGCTCTACCTCGTCGCGATGCTCCTGTTCGGCTGGTGGGGCAAGTCGCGCACCCGCAGCACCAGCGATTACCTCGTGGCCGGACGGCGCCTCGGCCCGTTCGTTTACACGGGCACGATGGCCGCGCTCGTCCTCGGCGGCGCATCCACCGTCGGCGGCGTCGGGCTGGGGTACCAGTACGGCATCTCGGGCGCATGGCTGGTCATCGCGATCGGCACGGGCGTGCTGCTGTTGAGCCTGCTCTTCGCGCCGCGCCTTCAGCGGCTGAAGATCTACACGGTCTCGCAGATGCTCTCCCTGCGCTACGGCTCGCGACAGGCGACCCAGACGTCGTCGGTCGTCATGCTCGCCTACACGCTGATGCTCTGCGCCACGTCGACCAGCGCCTACGCGACGGTGTTCGTGGTCCTCTTCGACTGGGAGAAATGGCTCGGCATCGCCATCGGCGGCGGCGTCGTCGTCCTCTACTCGACGATCGGCGGCATGTGGTCGATCACCCTGGCCGACCAGGTCCAGTTCGTCATCAAGACCGTGGGCGTCTTCGCCCTCATGCTGCCGTTCACGCTCGGCGCGGCCGGCGGAATCGACGGCGCCCGCGAGCGCCTGTCCGCCGAGTTCTTCCAGTGGGACGGCATCGGCACGCAGACCATCATCACGTACTTCGTCGTCTACACGCTCGGCCTGCTCATCGGCCAGGACATCTGGCAGCGTGTGTTCACGGCCCGCACCCCGGCCATCGCCCGCTGGGGCGGCGCCTCGGCCGGCGTCTACTGCATCCTCTACGGCGTTGCCGGCGCCGCCATCGGCCTCGCGGCCCGTGCGGCCCTGCCCGACCTGGACACCTCCGCCGGCAACGACGTCGTCTTCGCGTCAGTGGCCACCGAGGTCCTGCCCGCCGTCGTCGGCGGCATCGTCATGGCCGCGGCCGTGGCGGCCATGATGTCGACGGCGTCCGGCGCCCTGATCGCTGCGGCCACCGTCGCCCGCAACGACGTGACCCCGCTCGTGGCCGGCTGGTTCGGGCGTGGGCACCGCCCCGAGGGGGCCGAGGTCGACGAGCACGACATCACCGGCAACCGCTACTGGGTCCTGGCCCTCGGCGTCGTGACGGTGGTGCTGGCGATCATCGTCGACGACGTCGTCGCCGCGCTGACGATTTCCTACGACATCCTCGTCGGCGGCCTGCTGATCCCGATCATCGGCGGCCTGACGTTCCGCCGCGGCAACGGGTTCGGGGCGGCTGCCTCCATGGCCGCAGGAACGATCGTCACGATCGCGACGATCATCATCCTCGAGATCCAGTCGGAAGAACGGTTCGGCGGCGTCTACGCGAATGAGCCGATCTACTTCGGCCTCGCCGCCTCCGCAGTCGTCTACCTCGTCGTCAGCCTGCTCACGCGCCCGACCTCCCCCGAGGTCATGACCGCGTGGACAGAGCGGCTCGCCGGACGCGGCGTGCCCGAGGACGAGGCCGACGAGACAGCCGGCAGCGGCGCGACGAACCGGTAGCGGCAACGCCCGCGGGCGCGTGAAGCTCCCGCGGGCGTTGCTCAGTCCCCCGCGGGGATCCAGACGCGCATCGCGCCCGTACCCCTGCGCCCCCAGAGGCCGAAGGGCACCAGGCGAGCTGTGAACCCTTCCGCGCCGGGGCCGGCCGGGGCCCCGGCGCCGCGGGGTCCCGCGACCGGGTACAGCTGCTCCGAGCCACGCGTTCCCCTCGCATCAGAGGCGAGACGCACGGAAATCGCCGGTGCACCGAGGATCCAGCCGTCGGGGGCCGGTTCGGCCTCCCCGGGGGCCAGCCGCACGTCCTCGAGGCACACGCCCGCCGGCACATCGGCACTCTCGAGCGCGTACACGACGGGGCCACGGGTGATGACCCGGTGCCCGCGCAGCGCGTCGGCCCGGTGGTGGGCGCGGCGCACCACGGCTTCCATGCGCAGGTCGATCCCCACGTTGCTCCACCCGGGAGCGAGCACCAGCCAACCAGCGTCGACGTGCGCCTCGGCGCCGGTGACCGTCTCGAGCTCCGCCCCTTCGGGCAGGCGGATCCGTACCCGTTCGCTGCACGCAACGAGCACGCCGCTCCGGTGGTCCCGCACGCTCAGCTCCACCCTCCCGCCGTAGGGCAGCGCGGAGTCGACCAGGATCTCGGCCGCGTGCGTCGGGATCCGAGCGGAGACCGGCAGCAGGACGGCCAGTCCGTCGTCGGCGCGGGCCGCGACCGTGTGGCGGATCGAGGCGAGCAGCCTGGCCAAGTTCGGCGGGCAGCACGCGCACTCGTACCACGGCGCCCGGTCGGCCGGGGCCTGCTCGTGCGCCCCGGCCCGGTGCGTGCGCATCTGCAGCGGGCACGAGTAGAAGAATCGCGTACCGGTCCCGTCGACGGCGGCCGCCAGCGCGTTGTACAGGGTCCGGTCCATGGCCCGGCCGTAGTCCGCGTCGCCCGTCGCAAGCAGCAGCCGGTGGCTGAGCATGAAGTCGGCGACCGCAGCGCACGTCTCCGCGTAGCCGCGGTCCGGCGGCAACTCGTAGTCGTCGCCGTAGGCCTCGTCGCGATGCCGGGACCCCATGCCCCCGCTCACATGCATTTTGGCCCCGTGGGCACTGCGCCACAACCGCTCGACGGCGGCGAGCAGCCCCGCGTCCGACGTCTCCGCAGCCGCGTCGGCAACTCCGGCGAGCAGGTACAGCTGGCGCACCGCGTGGCCCTCGGCCTTCTGGGCGTCACGGACCGGCATGTGGTCCTGGAAGTAGGCTGGGCCGAACGCATCGACTCCGAGCGTGTCGTGGCCGCGGGCGTCGATCATCGCGACGGCGAGATCCAGGTAGGCTCGCACGCCGGTGGCCCGATAGAACTCGACGAGGGCCGTCTCGACCTCCGGATGACCGCACAGCACGGGTTCCCCGGCCCGCCACCGGGCGAGGACGTGGTCGGCGAATCGGCGCGCGACGCCGAGCAGCCTCTCCCGAGCCTCGGCCAGCGGGGCGGCGAGGTGCTCGGCACCGACGCGGTGCCAGGCAACTGCCGCCTGCAACAGGTGTCCGAGGCAGTACAGCTCGTGGTCCCAGCGCAGGTTCGACCAGCGCGACCGCCCGTCGGTACCAGCGAAGGAGTTCAGGTATCCGTCCTCCCGCTGGGCGCGCGCGAGCAGGTCGACTGCGTCCGGCACGAACGCCACCAGCGTCTCGCCGGACGCCTCCCCCGCCTCGAGCGTGCGCTGCGTCTCCCAGCCGGCGGCCTCGAGCACCTTGTAGACGTCGGAATCAGAGAACGCGAACCCGATCCGGGGGCCGTCGTGTTCCCCGGTGATCCGGCGCAGGTTGTCCAGGGCGCCGCGTTCGGCGAGCTGGGCGATGCAGTGGCCGATCGTGGCCTTACGGTTGGTCCGTTCCCAGGCCCCCAGCCATCCGCCTGGATCCAGCACGACGCCGGCGGCCGGCCGCGCCCACACGCTCGCGGCCGCGCCGGGGTCCAGCGGGCCGGGCCCGGCCCTCACGCCCGCTCCTTCCACTGCACGGCGGGCCAGCCGCCCTCCCACGCCAGGCGGAGGATCTCGAGGCGGAAGTGGCCGTCGTCGTTCCCGTCGTAGTAGTGGAACGCGAGGTGGGAGGCGGAGATCGACTGCCCGCCCGGTCCGATGCGGGCCCCGTCGGTCTCCAGCAGCACGGTGCCGCCGCCGGCGAGGAGCGCGACGCCGTCCCGGTCCATGTAGGGACCGGCGACCGATTCGGCGCGGCCGACGGCGATGCGGTAGGTCGAATCGACTCCGCGGCAGCAGAAGTCCTGCGAGACGAACAGGTAGTACGCCCCCTCGTGCCGCAGCACGTAGGGCGCCTCGACCGCGTTGGGGACGAGCTCCCGGTCCGCGAGCCGCAGCGGCGCACCCGACCAGCCGGGGGCGACGCCGCCGTCCGGCCACGCCAGGGGCACCATCCGGATGCCGGACCAGAAGGAGCCGAAGCTCATCCACGGCGTCCCGTCGGCGTCGACGACCACGCCGGGATCGATCGCGTTGAAGTCGTCGTCCTCGCCGCTGGCGATGACGGGACCGCGGTCGACCCACTTATAGTCGGGGTCGCCCGGGTCCAGCGTCGTGTTGGTGGCGAGCGCGATGACCGAACGGTTGCTGCCGAACGTCGAGGCGGCGTAGTAGAGGTACCAGGTCCCGCCGTGCTCGACGAGCTCGGGCGCCCACAGGTTCGCCACGCCTGGGACCTCCTCCGCCAACCAGACGGGCTTGGTGTCCCAGACAGTGCCGGCGAACTCCCACGCGACCCCGTCGCGTGAGCGCCTCACCTGCAGGCACCCGTCGCCGATCCCCTCGCCACCCGTGCAGTAGACGAACCACCCATCATCCGTCACGGCGAGCGCCGGATCGTGCACGCGCAGGTCCCCGGTCAGGCCCGCGACGCCCGCGGACGGGATCGACGCCGCCGTCATGCCAGGTTCAGGGCCGACCACGAGACCGGCTCGAGGCGCACGGTCAGCTTGCCCTCCGCCAAGGTGGCATCGAGCGGCTTGAGCCCCACGCGCTCCGGGTCGTCCTTGGTGTTCTTGGCGTACACGTCCTCGTCCCACAGGGTCACGGCCTCGTCAATGCGCTCGCGCCCCAGCGACGCGACGTCGATCGTCACGTCCACGGCCTCGCGGCCCCGATTGAACAGGAACACGGCCGCGTTCTCGTCTCCGGCCGTGGCGACGCAGTCGACGACGGCGTTCTCGCCGTGGGCCTTGCTCGTCACCGATGCGGTCGTGACCTGGGGTCGCAGCACGCGGCCGCGGGCGATACGGGAGGTGACGGAGAACGGGAAGAACGTGGTCTGCTTCCAGGCGGCGCCGCCCGGCTCGGTCATGATCGGGGCGATCACGTTCACAAGTTGCGCGAGCGAGGCCGAGCGCACGCGGTCGTGGTTCTCGAGCAGCGTCATCAGCAGGCTGCCGAACACGACGGCGTCCGCCACCGAGTACACGTCCTCCAGTTGGCGCGGCGCGATCCGCCACTCGTCGTTGACCTCGTCCGATGCGTGGTGCTCGTCCAGGTACCAGATGTTCCACTCGTCGAAGGAGAGCATGATGGTCTTGTCGGACTTGCGGCGGTGCTTGACGTGGTCGGCCGTCGCGACGACGGTCTCGATGAAGTACCGCATGTCGGCCGCGGAGGCCAGGTAGGAGTCGAGGTCGCCGCCGCGCTCCTGGTAGTAGGCGTGGCAGGAAATATAGTCGACGTGCTCGTAGGCGTGCTCGAGGACGGTCCGCTCCCACTCGCCGAACGTCGGCATGGCTGATCCGGAGGAACCGCAGATGACCAGTTCGAGGTCCTTCTCGGCCGCCTTCATCGCCTGGCCAGTGCGGGCGGCGAGCTTGCCGTAGTCATCAGCGGTCATGTAGCCGGTCTGCCACGGGCCATCCATCTCGTTGCCGAGGCACCACATCTTCACGCCCCACGGCTCGGGGTATCCGTGCTCGGCGCGCAGGTCGGACAGCGCGGTGCCTGCGGGGTGGTTGGTGTACTCGAGCAGATCGAGTGCCTCGAGGATGCCGCGAGTGCCGAGGTTCACGGCCAGCATGAGCTCGGAGTCGATCTCCTTGAGCCACGTGGCGAACTCGTTGAGGCCCACCTGATTGTTCTCGAGCGAGTGCCACGCGAGGTCGCGACGGATCGGACGCTGCTCCCGGGGCCCGACGCCGTCCTCCCAGCGGTAGCCGGAGACGAAGTTGCCACCGGGGTAGCGGATCGTCGTCGCGCCCAGCTCCTTGACGAGGGCGGTCACGTCCCGGCGGAATCCGTTCTCGTCGGCCTGCTCGTGGCCGGGCTCGAAGATCCCGTCGTAAACGCAGCGGCCGAGGTGCTCGACGAAGGCGCCGAAGATGCGGCGGTCGATCTCTGCGACGACGGCGTGGGAGTCGATCGTGATGGCTGCGGAGGGCATGTGTTCCTTTGCGTTGTCGTTGGGTTGTCAGGTGGGGCGCGCGGCCAGCGCGCCGGCGCCGGGGACCCGGTCGACGACGACGCCGACCATGGCCCGGGCCACGAGGAGGGGCACCGCGATGCCGAAGAGGATCGCGATGGGCGCGGCCGCCGTCGTCGTCAGGACGAGTGCGGTGAGGCCCGCGCCGACGCAGGCGGCCGCGCGACCGGGGGCGAGCCACGGGCCCAGCAGGCCGAAGCGCACGGATTCGCCCGGGCGGGCGCCCGGGACGGACGCCGCGTAAACGGCGGCGAAGAGCCCGCCCGCAGCGGCCGCAGCGACAGCGACTGTCGAGGCGACGAGCAACACCGCACCGGCCGCGCCCGGGACCTCGGGCACGACGACAAGCAGGTTGAACAGCCCGCACGCGGCCGCGACGCCGAACGGCAGTTGCGCCGGTTGGGCCGAGACGAGCACGCGACGGAAGTGGCGCCAGAAGCTGTGCCAGAGGCCGGCGTCGTCCTCGGGGTCGAGGCAGCGCAGGGCCGCGATCGTCGCGGGGCCAGCGCCGAGGAACAGGAGTCCGGCGCAGGCGCCGAGGATCCAGAGCGCCTGAACCGCGAGCAGTCTCGCCAGTAGAGCGAGCACAAGCATGACCCGGCCGGCCCATCCGAGGGGTTCGGTCTCGCTCATCCCTTGCTCCCGGTGAGGGCGATGGACTCGATGATCTGCCGCTGGAAGATCACGAAGACGGTCAGCACGGGCACGAGCGCGATGCACGAGGCGGCCATGATCAGCGGGTAGTCCGTCTGGCTCGCGTAGGTCGCGTTGAAGCGGGCGATGACCAACTGCAGTGTCTGCACCTCGGGCGAGTTCAGGTAGATGATCGGGGCCAGGTAGTCGTTCCAGACGGCCATGAACCACAGGATGAACTGCGCGGCGATGGCCGGGCGAATGATCGGGAAGATGAGGCGCCAGAAGATCTGGAGGTGCGTGGCGCCGTCGATCTTGGCGGCCTCGATGATCGAGTCCGGTACCGAGTCGAGGTACTGCCGCAGGAAGAACACCATGACGATGTTGCCGAAGATCGCCGGCAGGATCAGCGGCCAGAGGGTGTCGACGAGCCCGGCCGTGGCGAAGATCTGGAACTGCGGGATCATCAGCGTCGGGAACGGGACCATGATCGCCGTGAGCAGACCGAGGAAGATGACGCCCTTGTAGGGCAGGCGCATCTTGGCGAACGCGTAGGCCGCCAAGGCCGACGCCGCGCCGCCGACGACCGTGACGCTCACGGCGACGATCGCGCTGTTGGTGATACCGGTCAGCAGCGGGCCGGCGCCCCAGACGCGCAGGTAGTTGTCCCACTGGGCCGGGTCCGGGATCCACTGCGGCGGCAGCGCGAACACCGCTTCGCGGGTCTTCAGGGAGGTCGAGAACATCCAGACGAGCGGGGCGATCATCGTGATGCCACCGAGCGAGAGGATGATCCCGACGATCCAGTTCCCCATCCGGTACCCGGCGGAGCGCGGGCGAGAGGGGATCAGCTTCTGGTTGCGCGAGCTCACCGCGGACGGCTTGGATTCGGTGGGTTGCGGGGCAAGTGTCGTCATCGAAATCGCCTCAGTCGATCGAGAAGTGGTTGCGCCGGTTCAGGGCGAACTGGAGTGCGGTCACGGCGAGCACCAGGAGGCCGAGGACGAGCGACATCGCGGTCGCGTACCCCATGTTGAGGTAGTCGAAGGCCTGGCGCCAGATGTACCAAACGAGAGTCGCCGTCGAGTATTCCGGGCCGCCGTCCGGGGTCATGATGTTGATCTCGACGAAGATCTGGGCGCCGCCGATGATGTTGGTGACCACTAGGAAGAAGGTCACCGGCCGCAGCATCGGAACCGTGATGGCCCAGAACTGCTGGATTGCGGACGCACCGTCGAGTGCCGCCGCCTCGTAGAGCTGGCGCGGCACGGACTGCAGGGCTGCCAGGTAGAGCAGCATCGAGAATCCGAGCCCCTTCCAGATCGCCATGATCATGATGGCCGGCTTGGCCGTGGCCGGGTTCTGCAGCCAGTTGGGACCGTCGATGCCGACGTATCCCAGGGCCTGGTTGACCAGCCCGAAGTCGCCGTTGTAGGCCCACTGCCACAGGATGGCGATGGCGGCGATCGAGGAGATCACCGGGATGTAGTAGATGGTCCTGAAGAACGTCGTCCCGGCCATCTTGCGGTTCATCGCCAGCGCCAGGAGGAGCGACAGGAGCAGCCCGACCGGGATGGCCAGCATCATGAAGACGGTGTTGCCGAGCGACTTCCAGAAGTACTGGTCGGTGAACATTCGCACGTAGTTGTCGACGCCGTTGGCCACTGGGGCCGTGATGCCGTTCCAGTTCGTGAACGACGTGACGATCGCGAACAGGATCGGGTAGGCCACGAAGACGACGAAGCCGAGGACCGGCAGGGCGACGAAGAGCGCCGCGGTGCGGTGCTCGCGCCGGTGCAGCGTGCTCAGCCGCTGCCGTGGGCGGGGGTTGTCGGGCGCCGGGGCCGCGGATTTTTCCAGGATCGTCATTTGGTGCCTCGGCTCATCTCGGACTGGTCGTTGGCCATGTCGAGGAAGTCCTGCATCCTCGGCTGCGCCTCCGCGAGGTAGTCGGCAGCCGTTTTCCGTCCTTCGAGGACCGGCTGGATGTTGGTGTAGAGCTCGTCGTACCACTGCGGGTTGTAGGTGTAGGTCGGCGGCAGCGCCCGGCCGTAGGTTTCGACGACATCGAGGAACTCCTTCTTGTTGACAGGCGGCGTGGAGTCGTCGGCCGCGAATTCGTGGGCCATGTCGATCAGGTTCGGGATCTGCACGCCCGCCTCGGCCAGGCTGCGCTGGGTGTCCGGGTCGGCCGAGAGATGCGCGACGAGGTCGGCGGCCGCCTGCGGGTTCGCGGTGGCCGCGGAGACGCCGATACCGAGCGTTCCGATCCACGACGCCGGCTCACCCGTCCGGCCCACGGGGTACGGCATGAGGTCCCATTCGAAGTCCAATCCCTGGTACACGGGGATGTCCCACGGCGCGATCGGGAAGAACGCGATCTGGCCCTGCATCCAGCGCTGGTACGTGTCGAGGGTCTGCGCCTCGGCGATCGACGGGGTGACGCCATACTTGGTGTCGAGATCGGTGAAGTACTGCAGGGCCTCGGCGAACTCGGGGGTGTCGACGGTGACCTTCGTGGCGTCCTCGTTGAGCCATTCGCCGCCGTTGGACCAGGCGAAGGCCTGCAGATTCCACGTGACGTTCAGCCCGGTCCCCCACTGGTCGGTCTTGCCGTCGCCGTCGGTGTCCTGCGTGACTTCTTCGAGGACCTCGAGCCATTCCGCCCACGTGTACGGCTCGTCGGGGTCCGGGAGTTCGATGCCGGCCTCCTTGAGCATCGTGGCGTTGTAGCCGAACGAGAAGGGGCCGACGTCCTTCGGCAGCGCGTACAGCGGCCCGCGGCCGAGCTGCTCGCCGTCGTATCGGTACGAGTCGACGCCGTAGTCCCACATGTTCTCGAGATCGACGACGTCGGAGGCCTCGATGTAGGGCGTGATCTCCTGGATGACGCCGGCGTTGGCGTAGCTCTCCACGCTCCCGGGATCCAGATAGAACACGTCCGGGATCTGGCCTCCGACGATGGCGGCGCGCAGCTTGGTCGCGTACTCGTCGGCCGTCGTCATGATCATGTTGACCTCGATACCGGACTCGGCCTCGAACGCTTCGATCGCTTCCGTATACGCCACCTGCTCGTCGGGGCTGCCGCGGAACATGAAGGTCAGCGAGTCCGGATCACTGCTCTGGCCGCATCCGGCGAGTGCGCCTGCGGCTACCGCTAAAGAGGCCGCCAGGCCCACGGCGCGCGTCAACTTCCTCGTCATACGCGTCGCTCCTTCCTGTTGTTCCGCGGCAGGGTGCGAACGCAGGACTGCGACGGAGGGGTACGGAAAACAAAGATTACAACGTTGGAATTGGATTCCAACGTTGTATATCGTGCCATCGGATGTGACGCACGTCAAGCATTTGGGGTGGCTTAGCTCACTTGGACGGGCCGGTGCCGCGGGTGGACTCCCGCTCGATGAGCTCGTAGTCGGTCGTGTAGCGGACGGACGGCGCGCGCTCGGCACCCGACACCCGCTCATCGATGCGCTCGTGCAGCACGTGCACGGCGGTCCGGGCGATCTCGACCCGACCGGGATCGATCGTCGACAGCGATGGCGACGTGTAGCGGGTCTCGTCGAGGCCGTCGAATCCGATGAGCCTGATGTCCTCTGGGACCCGGCGCCCGGCCTCGCCGAGCGCGCGCAGGGCGCCCAGGGCGAGCGTGTCGTTCATCCCGAAGACCCCGTCGATGCCGAGGTCGCGCTCGAGCAGCTCGGACATTGCGGCCGCGCCGTCGTGCCGGTGCCAGAGCCCGACGTAGCCGACGAGGCGCTCGTCGTACGCGATCCCCGCCGCCTCGAGCGCCGCGCGATATCCGCGCAGGCGGAGGGCAGCCGATCCGAGGTCTTCGCCGGCGTGCGCGCCGACGGCGGCAATTCGACGGCACCCGGCCGCGATGAGGTGCTCGGTCGCGGCCCGCGCCGCGGCGAGGTTGTCCATCGCCACGTGGTCGCAGGGCGTGTCGAAGAGCCGTTCGCCGAGGATGACGAGCGGGTAGTCGACGGCGAGCAGCCCCGCGTCCGCCTGCGACATCGCCAGCGGGCTGAAGATGAGGCCGTCGGTCAGCTGCAGGCGCGGGCTGCGCAGCAGCTCCCGCTCGGTGTCGAGGTCGGCACCGGTCTGTTCGATGAGGACCGTCAGGCCGCGCGCCTTGGCGGCGGCGATCACCGAGTCGGCCAGCTCGGCGAAGTAGGGAAGCTTCACCTCGGGCACCGCGAGCCCGATGACGCCCGTGCGACCGTTGCGCAGGCTGCGCGCCGAGAGGTTTGGCTGGTAGCCGAGCTCGTCGATGGCGGCGCGGACCACCGCACGCGTCGTGTCCCGGACGTACTCGCGCTCGTGCACGACGTTGGAGACCGTTTTGATCGATACTCCCGCGCGCCGAGCGACATCGCGCAATGTGGCGGCCATCTGCTTCCTCCCAAGTGACACCCTACACGCGCCGGTCACGGCGGGTGATGAAAGAGAACGACGGCGGTCGCCCGCCTCCAAGGCGAGCGACCGCCGTCGTTCGGTAACGCGCGGGGCCCTATACGCGGCCCCACGGGTGGCGCTTAGAGCGAGGAGGCCGGCTCCTGCACCGGGTACACCTCGCGCAGCAGGTGGGCGGTCTCGGACGGCGTCTTGCCGACCTTCACGCCCGCGGCCTCGAGGGCCTCCTTCTTGGCCTCGGCCGTTCCGGAGGAACCTGAGACGATGGCGCCTGCGTGGCCCATGGTCTTGCCCTCCGGTGCGGTGAAGCCGGCCACGTAGCCGACAACGGGCTTCGTGACGTTGGCCTTGATGTACTCGGCCGCGCGCTCCTCGGCGTCGCCGCCGATCTCACCGATCATCACGATGGCCTTGGTCTCCGGGTCGGCCTCGAACGCGGCCAGCGCGTCGATGTGCGTGGTACCGATGACCGGGTCGCCGCCGATACCGATGGCGGTGGAGAAGCCCAGGTCACGCAGCTCGTACATCATCTGGTAGGTCAGGGTGCCCGACTTGGACACGAGGCCCACGCCGCCCTTGCCGGTGATGTTCGCCGGGGTGATGCCGACCAACGACTCGCCCGGGGTGATGATGCCGGGGCAGTTCGGGCCGATGATGCGGGTGATCTGGTTGCCCTCGGCGTCGACCTTGGACTGGGCCAGGGCCCAGAACTCGGCGGCGTCCTGCACGGGCACGCCCTCGGTGATGACCACAACGAGGCCGATCTCGGCCTCGATGGCCTCGACGACGGCGTCCTTGGTGAACTTCGGCGGCACGAAGACGATCGACACGTCAGCGCCGGTCTCCTTGATGGCCTCGGCGACGGTGCCGAAGACCGGCAGTTCGACGTCGGAGCCGTTCTGAGCCGTGTGCGAAACCGTGGTGCCGGCCTTGCGGGCGTTCACGCCGCCGACGACGTTGGTGCCCGCGTGCAGCATGCGCGCGGTGTGCTTCGAGCCCTCGCCGCCGGTGATGCCCTGGACGATGACCTTGGAGTCCTTGTTGATGAAGATAGACATTTTAGTGTTCCCCGTCCTTAGGCGTTCGCCAGCTCGGCGGCCTTGTCGGCCCCCTCGTCCATGGTGGTGGCAAGCGTGACGAGCGGGTGGTTGGCATCCGAGAGGATGCGGCGGCCCTCGTCCACGTTGTTGCCGTCCAGGCGGACCACGAGCGGCTTGGTGGCCTTCTCGCCCAGGATATCGAGGGCCTTCACGATGCCGTCGGCGACCGCGTCGCACGCGGTGATGCCGCCGAAGACGTTCACGAACACGCTCTTGACCTGGGGGTCGTTCAGGATGACGTCCAGGCCGTTGGCCATGACCTCGGCGGAGGCTCCGCCGCCGATGTCGAGGAAGTTGGCCGGCTTCACGCCGTTGTGGTTCTCGCCCGCGTAGGCGACGACGTCCAGCGTGGACATGACGAGGCCCGCGCCGTTGCCGATGATGCCGACTTCGCCGTCGAGCTTCACGTAGTTCAGGCCGGCTTCCTTGGCCTTGGCTTCGAGCGGATCTGCGGCGCCCTTGTCCTCGAGCTCCTCGTGGTCCGGGTGGCGGACCTCGGAGGCGTTCTCGTCGAGGGAGACCTTGCCGTCGAGGGCGATGATCTCGCCCGCGCCGGTCTTCACGAGCGGGTTGACCTCGACGAGGGTCGCGTCCTCGTCCTTGAAGACCGTCCACAGCGTCTGGATGGTCTGGGAGACCGCGGCGCGCAGCTCTTCGGGGAAGTTGGCCTCGGCGACGATCTCGTCAGCCTTGGCCGCGTCGATGCCGACCAGCGGGTCGACGGCGACCTTGGCCAGGGCCTCGGGGCGCTCGACGGCGAGCTGTTCGATCTCCACGCCGCCCTCGACCGAGCACATCGCCAGGTAGTTGCGGTTCGCGCGGTCCAGCAGCACGGAGAAGTAGAACTCCTCAGCGATGTCCGCGCCCTGCGCGATCATGACCTTGTTGACCGTGTGGCCCTTGATATCCATGCCGAGGATGTCGGACGCGTAGCCGAAGGCCTCATCGGCGTTCTTGGCGACCTTCACGCCGCCGGCCTTTCCGCGGCCGCCGACCTTGACCTGAGCCTTGACTACGACCACGCCGCCGATCTTCTCGGCAGCGGCCTTGGCTTCTTCTGGGGTGTACGCAACGATGCCGGCAAGCACGGGGACGCCGTGCTTCTCGAACAGATCGCGCGCCTGGTACTCATACAGGTCCACGGGGTGTGTCCTTCTACGTCGAAGTCGTGTCTGACTCGGAACGCACGGGCTTTGACCCAGCCCGCCGATTCCTACCGAAGACCAAGAGGCCTCCGCGGCGCTTGACGCCTCGCCTAGACTAACGCGTCCGGGCGGCATCACCCAGTTCTACGGGGCGTAGACGATTAACATCACGGCCCTACCGCCCGCGCGCGGAGCGGGACGACGAAGCGCCTGTGATCCACCTCTCACGCCGCGCCCGAGCGCGTTTCCGTACCTCGGACGCGACCAGGGCTGCGCCGCCCCGGCGGGCCCGGGGCCGAACTTATCCGTCGACCTTGGTCAGGGGCGCGTAGCGCAGCAGCAGCCGCTTCTCCTCGGCACCGAAGGTCACCTTAGCGACGGTCTTGTCGCCGCTGCCTTCAAGCGCGACGACGGTGCCGTCGCCGAACGTCGAGTGCTTCACCTTGTCGCCGACCGTGAGGGAGATGACTTCCTTCTGCTGCTGGACGCGGCCGCCGGCCCGGACCGTCGGGGCGGTCCGCAGGGTCGACGTCTCCGGGTCGCCCGCCTGCCGGTTGGTGCGCGAGGCGGTGCCGGCGCCCCAGTGGGATCCGCCGTCGTACCGGCTGGAGCCGAACCCCGAGCCCCGGGAGCCGAAGCCGCCGCCGGAGATCGAACCGAATCCTCCCGGCGACGCCGAGCCCTCGCGTTTCCAGTCGAGCAGATCCGCGGGGATCTCCTGCAGGAACTGGCTGGCCGGGTTGTACTGCGTCTGGCCCCAGAGGCTGCGGTACTCCGAGCGCGAGACGTAGAGCCGTTTCCGGGCGCGCGTCAGGCCGACATAGGCCAGCCGGCGCTCCTCCGCGAGTTCCTTCTCGTCCGTCATCGACCGCTGATGCGGGAAAATGCCGTGCTCCATGCCCGTCAGGAAGACCACGGGGAACTCGAGCCCCTTGGCGGTGTGGAGCGTCATGAGCGTCACGACCCCCTCCTGTGCCGCCATGGCAGCACCCTCCTCGTCGACGGGCCCGTCGGGGATCTGGTCGGCGTCGGCGACGAGGGAGACCTGCTCCAGGAATCCCTCGAGCGAGCCCTCGGGGTTCTCCCGCTCGTAGTCGCGGACGACGGCGACGAGCTCGGCCAGGTTCTCGACCCGCGACTCGTCCTGGGGGTCGGTCGACTTGCGCAGCGTCTCGAGGTACCCGGTCTGCTCGAGCACGGCTTCGAGCGCCTCGGCGGCGCCGGACCCCTCTGCGACCGTCGTCAGGTCGTCGACGAGTGCGACGAACGCGTTGACGTTCTTCAGGCTGCGCGTCGCGATGCCCGGGGCCTGGTCCGCGCGGCGCAGCGCGTCCATGAACGTGAGCCGTTCCCGCTCGGCCAGCGCGGCGACGGCGTACTCGGCGCGGTCGCCGATCCCGCGCTTGGGCTCGTTAAGCACCCGTCGCAGGTTGACGTCGTCGTCCGGATTGACCAGGGCACGCAGGTAGGCCAGCGCATCCTTGACTTCTTTGCGGTCGTAGAAGCGCGTGCCGCCCACGACCCGGTACTTCAAGTCCACCCGCATTAGCTGCTCCTCGAGGGAACGCGACTGCGCGTTGGTGCGGTAGAAGATCGCGACGTCGCCGGGGCGGACACCCTCGTCGTCGTTCAGGCGCAGGATCTCGTCGGCGATCCACTTCGCCTCCGCCTGCTCCGACTCGCCGACGTAACCGACGATGAGCTCGCCGTCGCCCTCGGCCGTCCAGAGCTTCTTGTCGGGGCGATCCGGGTTTTTCGCGATCACGGCGTTCGCGGCCGTGAGGATGGTCTGCGTCGAGCGGTAGTTCTGTTCGAGCTTGATCGTCGCCGCGTCCGGGTAGTCCTTGCCGAACTCGACGATGTTGCGGATGTCGGCACCGCGGAACGCGTAAATCGACTGGTCGGAGTCACCAACGACGGTCAACTCGCCGCCCGGGGTCTGCCCGTCGGGACCGGTCAGCTCCCGCACGAGCGCGTACTGCGCGTGGTTGGTGTCCTGGTACTCATCAACGAGCACGTGGCGGAAGCGCCGCCGATAGTTGTCGGCGACCGCAGGGAACGCCCGGAAGATGTTCACCACCTGGCCGATGAGGTCGTCGAAGTCCATCGCGTTGGCCTGCCGCAGCCGCTGCGTGTACATCCGGTAGACCTCCGCGACCGCCTTGCTGAACGGGTCCTGTGCGGCCGTCGAGAGGTACTCCTCGTCGTCGATCAGCTCGTTCTTCAGGGCCGAGATCTTGTTCAGGATGGACTTGGGTGTGAACTTCTTCGGGTCGATCTCGAGCGACTTGGCGATCATCGTCACGAGCCGCAGGGAGTCGGCGGCGTCGTAGATGGAGAAGTTGGACTTCAGCCCGACGGCCGGCGCCTCCCGCCGCAGGATCTTCACACACGAGGAGTGGAAGGTCGAGATCCACATCTTCTCAGCGGCGTCGCCGACCAGTTCGCCGATGCGCTCGCGCATCTCGGCGGCGGCCTTGTTGGTGAAGGTGATGGCCAGGATCTCGTGCGGACGGGAGCGGCCTGTCGCCAGCAGGTAGGCGATGCGGTGCGTGAGCACGCGCGTCTTGCCGGACCCGGCACCGGCAACGATGAGCAGCGGGGTTCCGGCGTGCTTCACGGCCTCAGCCTGCTCGGGGTTGAGCCCGGCCAGAAGCTCCTGCGCCCCGGGTCCCGTCTGCGCTGGTTCCGGCTTTCGTGCTGGCGCGGCGAAGTCGTCGAAGAGAAAATCCATGATCCATCCAGTCTAAGGGCCGCCACTCGCACATCGGATGCTGCCCCTGCACCATACTGGGTGCATGGCCAACAAGAAGAAGCGCAGCCGCCCCCGCCGCCCCGCTCCGGACGCGTCAGCCCGCCCCGCTGTGCCGAATCCGACGACGCCGCGCACCGAGGCGCAGGCACGCAGTAACGGCTCGATCATCCTCTGGGCCGGACTCATCGCCTCGGCGCTGCTCTTCTGGTACTACCACGTGCTCGCGCTCGGCCAGATGGAGGACCTCTCCGGGGGGCTCGAGATGCTCGACCAGCGCCTGTTGGGCTACGACGCCGCCGCCGTCGAGCAGCTACGCGAGGCCATGGACGACGACGCCCGCGGCCAACTGATCTACCTACACAAGACCGCGGGCCTGCTGTTCCCGCTGTTCTTCGCACTCGTGACGATGCTCGCGGTGAACCTCGCCGTACCGCGCGGCCCGAAGCGCTGGGGGCTCTGGGCCGTGCCGCTGCTGTTCGCCGTCGTCGACGTGCTGGAGAACGGTGCCATCGACGCTCTGCTCGCCGGCGGCGAGGATCCCCCTGCAGTCGGTCTCGTCAGCGCGCTCACCATCGCCCGGTGGGTGCTGTTCTTCGCGTCCGTCGCGGTCATGGTCGGCATTTCGATCCTCGCGGCCCGGACGGGCCTACGGGCCGCCCTCGAGGCGGGCAGGGGGCAGAACGGACGCTGACCCGCTAGTATGGTTACGCCTCCCGCGCGGGGCACGCCTCTGTAGCTCAGTTGGATAGAGCGACCCTCTCCTAAAGGGTAGGCCGTCGGTTCAATTCCGGCCAGGGGCACGACACGCAAGACGACGGCGGGCCCCACCTCTTCGGGTGGGGCCCGCCGTCGTTTCTGGCGCCGGCTGCTAGCGCAGCAGCAGCGCGCTGGCCTTCGGCGACAGGGCCGCGTCCAGTACGGCGCAGGCGCCGCCGATGGCACCCAGGTTGTGCCCGAGCTCGCTCGTGCGGACGTCGAGTTCGTGCACGTCCTTCATCAGGAAACGCTCCTGGAGGATCCGGTCCATGTCCTCGTGCAGCAGCTCGTGCAGCTCCGCCCAGACGGGCCCTCCGACGAAGACTTTGTCGACGTCGAAGGTGTTGGTCAGTTGCGAGACGAGGGAAGCCCAGTAGCCGTTGAGGACCTTGATCAGGGCCACGGATGCCTCGTCGCCACCCTTGGCCTGGCGGACGATCGTGTTCAGGAACTGCGAGCGCTCGTGCATCGTGGCGTCCTCGGTCACGGCCCCGACGTCGACGCCGAGCTCGCGCGCCTTGGTCAGCACCGACGGGAAGGAGACCGCCGTGGCGAACGTCGAGGACTCGGCGCGGTCGGCGTCGCTGCCGTCCACGTTGACGCGGACTCGAGCGATCTCGCCGGCGTTGCTGCTCGCTCCGCGGATGACTTCGCCGCCGATGACCATGCCGACGCCGACGCCGGTGCCGATGTAGACGGACATGAAGTTCCGGTCCCGCGCCTCGTCGCCGTTCCACTGCTCGGCAATGGCGGACGCCACAGAGTCCTTCTCGATGAGGACGTCTAGGGACAGTCGCTCGACGAGGGGCTCCACGACCTCGACTTCGTTCCAGCCGTTCATGAGCGGCGGCGAGACGATGGTCCCGGACTCCGGGTTGATCGGGCCCGGGGCCGCGACGCCGATGCCGACGATGTGGTCCTTCGGCTGGCCCGAATCCTTGATGAGCTCCTCGACGGCCGTGGCCATCATCGAGATGGTTTCCTCGGGGACCGCGATGTCGCGCTCGACGAAGCGGCGGCTGCCGACGACGCGACCGCGCAGGTTCACCATGACGACCGTGATCTGGCCCGGGTCGAGGTGGATGCCGATCGCGAAGAGGCGGTCCGCCTCGAGCTCGAGCACCGTGCGTGGCTTACCGGGGCCGGAGATGACCGTCCGGTCCTCGCGCACGAACCCGTTGTCCAGGAGGCGGCGCACGACGTTGGAGATGGTCTGCGGGGACAGGCCCGTCGACGTGGCCAGCTCCACCCGGCTGATGCCGTCTTCGGCACGGCGGATCGAATCGAAAATAACCGCTTGGTTGAAATCACCAAGTCTTCCGAGGTTTGTGCCTCGCTGCATTGAGTCTCCAGGGGTTATCTACCGCGTACGTGTTCTCTTCGGCTGCGACGACGTCATGAA
This sequence comes from Kocuria rosea subsp. polaris, assembly GCA_023896275.1. GTDB lineage: Bacteria > Actinomycetota > Actinomycetes > Actinomycetales > Micrococcaceae > Zhihengliuella > Zhihengliuella polaris_A. Next base: position 47,883 of record MLDA01000015.1, read on the forward strand.
TGCCCGCGTGCACAGTCTGCCGGTTCTATCGGCGATTCCACGGCATCGCCACGCCGTTGATGTCTAGATAGTACATCGAATAGCCGCAACCGGATAGTCCGACACTTGGCGAAACGCCTTGGTCGCCGTAAATGTTAAGCTTTCAACGTGTCCACTCTACTCACCGTTTCCGCCGTCGTCCTCTACGACGCGGCCGGACAAATCCTACTGGTTCGTAAACGCGGCACCTCGAAGTATATGCAACCGGGCGGCAAACCGGAACAGGACGAGGCCCCGGTGCAGGCTGCGATTCGCGAACTGCACGAGGAACTCGGCCTCACCTTCACTCCCGACTCGCTCACCGACCGCGGACAGTGGCGCGGAGCCGCGGCGAACGAGCCCGGCACGGAGCTCCTCGCCTACGTCTTCGACGCGGCTCTGGCCGACGCCGTCCGGCCCGCCGGAGGCCTAGCGAACGACGCCGGTTCGGTCACCGTGCGCGCCGAGCTCGAGGATGCACTCTGGGTCACCCCAGCGGTCGCCGCCGAACGTGGGGACCTTGCACCCCTGCTGACCGAATCCGTCCTGCCTCGCCTGATCCGCTCCCCTGAGCACCTGACCCGACCGACGCGTCAGGCGAACTGGGTGCGATAGAACTGGGCGTAGTGCCCGTCCGCCTCCAACAGCTCCGTGTGCGTGCCCCGCTCGACGATCCGCCCGGCGTCGACGACCAGGATCTGATCAGCCGAGCGCACGGTCGAGAGCCGGTGCGCGATCACGATCGCCGTCCGCCCTTCGAGGGCCTCCGTGAGCGCCGCCTGGACCGCGGCTTCGTTCGTGCTGTCGAGCGCGGCGGTGGCCTCGTCGAGCACAACCACCCGCGGGGCAGCCAGCAGCAGCCGCGCGATCGTCATGCGCTGGCGCTCCCCGCCCGAGAGCCGGTAGCCGCGCTCCCCGACCATCGTCTCCAGTCCGTCTGGCAGCGCCGCGATCACGTGCTCGAGCCGGGCCCGACGCAACGCCTCCCAGAGCGCCTCGTCGTCCGCGCCGGGCGCCGCGAGGCGCAGGTTCGCCCCGATCGTGTCGTGGAAGAGGTGCCCGTCCTGCGTGACCATGCCGACCGTGGATCGCATCTCGGCGAAGGACACATCGCGCACGTCGGTGCCGCCCAGGCGCACGGCCCCAGAGCTAACGTCGTAGAGCCGGGTCAACAGCTGGGCGATCGTCGACTTGCCCGCCCCGGAGGACCCAACGATCGCGAACGTGGATCCGGCGGGAACCTCGAAGTCGATTCCGTGCAGCACCTCCTCGCCGCCGCGGTGGTCGAGCACGGCCACGTCCTCGAGGGACGCCAGCGAGACCTCGTCGGCACTCGGGTACGCGAACCGGACGTCGTCGAACCGGATGCCCACGGGGCCGGCGGGGACGGTGACCGGGTCCTCTCGCTCGGCGATCATCGGCTTCAGGTTGAGAATTTCGAAGACCCGGTCGAAGCTGACAAGCGCGCTCATGATCTCCACGCGGGCGTTCGCGAGCCCGGTCAGCGGCGCGTAGAGGCGCGTGAGCAGTAGCGCCAGCGTCACGACGTCGCCCGCCGCCAGCTCGCCGCGCAGCGCGTAGTAGCCGCCCAGGCCGTAGACGAGCGCCAGCGCGAGGGCCGCGACGAGCGTCAGCGCGGCCACGAAATAGAACTGCCGCATCGAGGTCTTCACACCGATGTCGCGCACGCGGGCGGCCCGGCCGGCGAACTCGGCCGACTCGGATTCGGGCCGGCCGAACAGCTTCACAAGCGTCGCCCCCGGCGCCGAGAAACGCTCGGTCATCTGGGTGCCCATATTCGCGTTGTGTTCGGCGGCCTCGCGCCGCAACACCGCGATCGTGCGCCCCATCCGGCGGGCCGGCAACAGGAAGACCGGCAACATGACAAGCGCCAGTAGGGTCACCTGCCAGCTCGTCGTGAACATCACGCCCGCGGTCAGGACCAGCGCGACGGCGTTGCTCACCACCGAGGACAACGTCCCGGCGAACGCGGCCTGGGCACCGATCACGTCGTTGTTCAGGCGTGAGACCAGCGCCCCGGTCCGGGTACGCGTGAAGAAGGCGACGGGCATCCGCTGCACGTGATCGAAGACCTGGGTGCGCAGATCGTAGATCACTTGCTCCCCCAGAGACGACGAGAGCCAGCGCGCGAACACGGACACACCCGCCTCGGCGAGCGCGACGAGCGCGATCAGCCCGGCCAACCATCCGATAAGCGACATCGGGCCGTCGGCGACGATCGCGTCGACGACGCGGCCGGCGAGCACGGGCGTCGCGACCGCGAGGACCGCGGCGACGATCGAGACGACGATGAACGCGATCAGCCGCCCGCGGTAGACGCGCGCGAAACGTAGCACCCGCTTCGGCGTGCCAGGGGTGATCGGTTGTCGGGTGTCCTTGCCCAGCCGGTACAGGGACCCGTAGGCGGCGTACTCCATGCTCACATCACGGAACGATACAGCCCGCCGCCCACATCAGGGCACCGCCGCGTTTCAGGCGCGATCGTCGAAGGTGCTCGAGGGCTCCCCCGTGTGCGGTACGAACCGGACCATCATCGCCTTGTAGCCAGGGGTGTTGGACTCGCGGGCGACGAGCTCGCGGTGCACGAGCCCATTGGCCTCCGGGTAGTAGGCCGCCGCGCACCCGCGGGCCGTCGGGTAGCCGACGAGGCGGAAGCGGTTTGCGCGCCGCTCTGTCCCGGAGAACGAGGAGATCACGTCCACGAGTTGACGGTCCTCGAACCCGAGCGCCTCCAGGTCCTCGGGGTTCACGAGGATCACGCGGCGGCCGTCCTTGATGCCCCGGTACCGGTCGTCCTGACCGTAGAACGTCGTGTTGTACTGGTCGTGGCTGCGCATCGTCTGCAGGATCAGGTGGCCCTCGGGCGCCATGAGGTACTCGAGTGGGCTGATCGTGAAATGCGCTCGGCCGCTCTCCGTGGCGAAGCTGCGGGTGTCGCGCGGCGGGTTCGGCAGGACGAATCCGTTGCGCTGGCGCACCCGGGCGTTGAAGTCCTCGAAGCCGGGCACCACCCGAGAGATGTGGTCCCGGATGACGTCGTAGTCCTCGGCCATGGCCTTCCAGTCCACGGGGTGGTCGTCGCCGAGCACCGCCGCCGCCATGCGCGCCACGATGACGGGCTCGGCGAGCAGGTGGTCCGAGACCGGGGTCAGGCGACCCTGGGTGGACTTCACGACGGACATCGAGTCCTCGACCGAGAGGAATTGCGGCCCCGAGGGGTGCTTGTCGTCGCGGTCCGTGCGTCCCAGGGTCGGCAGGATGATCGAGGTTTTCCCATGCACGACGTGCGAGCGGTTGGGTTTCGTCGAAATGTGCACGGTCAGGCCCGCGCGCATCATGCCGTCCTCGATCGCCTCCGTGTCAGAGCAGGCGAGCGAGAAGTTCCCGCCCATCGAGACGAAGACGTCGACGTCACCGTTCTCGAAGGCTTCCTGGGTTTCGACCGAGTCGAAGCCGTGCTCGCGCGGGCTCTCGATGCCGAACTCGGCGTCGAGCCGTGCGAGCCACTGCTCGGACGGCTTCTCCCAGACGCCCATCGTCCGGTCGCCCTGCACGTTCGAGTGGCCGCGCACGGGGCAGGCGCCGGCCCCAGGCTTGCCGAAGTTGCCCTGCAGCAGCAGGACGTTGATGATCTCGCGGATCGTGTCGACGGAGTGCGGTTGCTGCGTGAGCCCCAGCGCCCAGCAGATGATCGTCCCCTTGGACTTGGCCAGCAGATTGGCGACCGTGGCGATCTCCAGCCGCGAGAGGCCGGTGGCCTCCTCCGTGGCCTCCCAGTCGATGACGCTTCGGGCGTCACGGTAGGCCTCGAACCCCTCGGCGTTCTCGGCCAGAAACTCGTGGTCGACGACGGTCCCCGGGGCGCGCTCCTCTTCCAGCAGCAGCAGGTGTCCGAGGGCCTGGAACAGCGCCAGGTCCCCGCCCACCTTGATCTGCAGGAACTCGTCGGAGATCCGGTCGCCGGCGCCGACGACGCCGTTGACCTTCTGCGGGTCCTTGAAGTTCATGAGCCCGGCCTCTGGCAGCGGGTTCACGGCGACGACCTTCGCGCCACGATGGCGGGCGTCGGCGAGCGCGGAGAGCATGCGCGGGTGGTTGGTGCCGGGGTTCTGGCCGACGACCATGATGACATCGGCGTGGTCGAAGTCCTCGAGCGAGACCGTGCCCTTGCCGATGCCGATCGTCGGGTTCATGGCGCTGCCGGAGGACTCGTGACACATGTTGGAGCAGTCGGGCAGGTTGTTGGTGCCCAGGCTGCGCGCGAAGAGCTGGTACATGAACGCGGTCTCGTTCGCGGTGCGCCCGGACGTGTAGAAAGCGCACCGCTCCGGCGTCGTCGCCCGGATGTGCTCGGCGATCGTCGCGAACGCCTCGTTCCAACTGATCGGCCGGTAGCGGTCCTCCCCGGGGGCGATCATCATGGGCTCGGTGATGCGCCCCTGGTTGCCGAGCCAGTACTCGGTCTTCCCCCGCAGGTCGCTGATCGGGTGCGCGTCCCACCATTCGCGGTCCGCAGTGCGGAGCGTGTTCTCCTCCGCGAGCGCCTTGGCTCCGTTCTCGCAGAATTCGGCCGGCTTGCGCCGCCCCGTGATGGACTCCGGCCAGGCACAGCCCGGGCAGTCCACGCCGTGCGGCTGGTTCACGCGCAGCATCGAGCGCACGGTGCGGCTGACGCCGCCCTGCGCGATCCCGCGCTCGAGGGCCACCATGACGGCCTTGACCCCCGCCGCGGACGTTTTCGGGGCCGTAACAGCGAGGTCATCTTCGATGATGTCCTCGATGGGGGCTGGTTTAGGCATCGTTCCTCCTAGTGGCTATCCGTTCCGGATGCGTGTATACATTTACGCTACTCCCCCGGCTGAACGCCGCAAGGGTTACGTTCTCTTTCTCCGCGAGCTCGACCGCCAGCGACGACGGCGCGCTCACCGCGGAGAGGACCCCGATGCCCGCCATGCGGGTCTTCTGCACGAGTTCGAAGGAGGCGCGCCCGGAGACCTGCATGACGGTCCCGGCCGCCGGCAGCCGCCCCTCGCGCAGGGCCCAGCCGACAACCTTGTCGACGGCGTTGTGGCGGCCGACGTCCTCACGCAGGCACAGCAGATTCCCTGCGGCGTCGAAGAGCCCGGCCGCGTGCACACCGCCGGTCTTCGAGAAGAGCTCCTGGTGCTCGCGGAGAGTGTCCGGCAGCGCCAGCAGGACGTCCAGCGGCACTCGAGCGCCGTCGTCGTGCCCCGCGCACGTGGCGGACGCCAGCGGCAGCCGCGCCGACTTGCCGACAGCGTCGATCGAGGCCGTGCCGCAGATCCCGCACGCGCTCGTGGTCGTGACGTTGCGCCGCATGCCCGACGTCGGCGGGTGGGCACCAGGGCCCAGCTGCGCCTCGACGACGTTGAACGTCTGGCGCCCTTCTTCGTCCTCGCCGGCGCAGAAGCGCATGCTCACGAGGTCGTCGGCGGAGGCGATGACGCCCTCGCCGGTGAGGAACCCGGCGACGAGGTCGAAGTCGTCCCCCGGGGTGCGCATCGTGACGGTGAAGGCGGTCTCCGCGCTGCCGGGCACACCGGGGACGCCGAGTCGGATCTCCAGCGGCTCCTCGGCCGCGAGGGTCTCCTCGCGGCGGCGCTCGCCGCCATCAGCGCTCAGGCGCACGATGCGCCGGCGGGTGGTTTTGCGGCCCATCAGGCTCCCTTCGGGTTCGGTTGCGGGTCGGGGGTGTTCATGTCCAGGGCAGCCGCACGCAGTCGACGCCGTCGCCCGGCTCCAGCCCCGCCGGTGGGACGACCATGAAGCAGGTCGAATCGGCAAGGCCGCGCAGCATGGCCGGGCCCCGGTGGGCGGCGGCGCTGGCGCGCACGCCCCCCTCGCCCGCATCGAGCCGGGCCGGCACGAGCCGGTGCCGGCCCGGCAGCGGGCCGAAGCGTTCGGTCGAGGCCGCACGCTGCAGCGCCGGCGTCGGCCGCCCGGTAGCGCCCGCAAGCAGGGGCGCGCCGAGCGTGACGAGCGCGGCCATCGCGGCGAGCGGGTTCCCGGGCAGGGCGATAACGAGTGCGCCGTCGGGCCGCCGCGCGAGCAGCGCGGGATGCCCGGGGCGCATCGCGATCTCGTCGACGAGCAGCCGGGCGCCGATTTGGGTCAGGGCCGGCCGGATGTGGTCGGCCCCCGAGTGTCCGGTGCCGCCGGTCGTGATGACGACGTCGGCGTCTGCGGCTCCCAGCGCCTCGACGGTCGCGTCGTGGTCGTCGCCGATGCGCACGCTGCCGGCGACGGAGCCCCCGAGCCCGCTGACAGCGGCCGGCAGCACGGGCCCGAAGGCGTCGCGCACGAGCCCGTGGCCGGGCACGCCGGCAGTAACGACCTCGTCCCCGGTGAGGACGAGGGTGACCCGCGGGGCGCGAATCACCGGCAGTGCGTCAAGGCCCGCCACCGCGGCCGCCGCGACGTGACCGGCCGTCAGCGACGTCCCGGCGGCGAAGAGCCGCTCACCGGCGCGGGCCTCCCGGCCCGACGGGCGGACGTCGGCGAGGTCCGCGAGCGGCTCCGTCGCGTGCAGAAGTTCTCCGGCGTCGCCGGCCCCGGGCGCGAGGCGGCCGCGCTCGCGGCGCAGCACCGCGGTGGCACCTGCGGGCAGGGGCGACCCGGTGACGATGACGACGCCCTCACCCGGAGCGAGCGCCGTCGTCGTCCTGGCGTCGCCAGCGAGCAGGCGCCAGGGGCCGTCTCCGGCGACGGCCCATCCGTCCATGGCCGAGGCGGCGAAGTGCGGGATCTCGGAGGTGGCAAACACGTCCCGCCCCAGCACCCGTGAGATGGCCGCGTCGAGTTCGACGTCCTCGTGGCCGGAGACCCCGGCGGTCTCGAGCAGTCGTGCCCCGGCGCGGTGGGCCGCCTCGCGGGCCGCGGGCCAGGCGGCATCGCCCGCGGCCGGAGCGTCGAGGGCGTCCGGCATGGTCTCGTTCGGCAAGCCCGGGCTACCCGTCCGTCCGGTTGGCGATCACGCGGCGGGCGAGCGCGTCGGCCTCGGCCGCGGCATTCTCGCCGCCCGACTCGGAGCGGGCCGCCGCAAGCCCGGCCGCGTAGCCCGCGATCCAGGTCGTCAGCGGCGCTGCCGGGCGCACGATCGAGTGTGCGGCTTCGCCGGCAAGGGAAAGGATGCGTTCGACGTCGACGGGTGCGTCCTCGAGCCCGTACGCGACCATCAGCTCCCGCGCCCACGCGTCGAGTTCGGGGTGCTCGCTCCGGCCGCTCTCCGGTGGCTTCTCGCCTGCCATGTGGTCCTCCAGATGTGGCTTCTGCTCGGACACCGTCGGCAGCGTGATTCCGGCGTGCGCGGCGTCGTCCCACGTGTCGACGTCGGCGAAGAGGTCCGCGGTCACGTGCCCCGGGAGTTCCGCCATCGTCGAGCGGGATACCACAACTCTAGCAAGCAGTTGTTTCACCGACGCATTCGCGACGCGACCTTCGTCACGGAGTCCGGAAACGGCGCGGCGCAGCCCAGCAAGGTCCCAGACCGACGCCAGGGGCTGGTCCCTCCCGAACGCATCCTGGGGCACCCATGCACCGGCCGTCTCGGGTCCGGCCGCCGGGCGCTCGCGGCCGCCGAGGCGCGGACCGACGGCGCCCGCCGCCCGGCGCAGGATCGGAATAATCTGGCCTGGTCGGGCGTAGTCGACGGCGAGCACGAAGCAGGCCCCAGCAGCACCCGGGACCACCCGTTCGAGCGCCTCGAGGCCCGCGGCCATGGCGGCGGCGGGGCCGGCGAACACGGGCTCCTCGCGCGTGAGCATGATCGGGATGCCGCACTCCGCGGCGAGAGCCTGCACGCATCCGCGCAGACTCTCGGGCCCGACGACGGCGATCACTTCGGCGCCGGGGTTCTCCTCCTCTCCCGCGGGCGTGAACGCGAGGTTGAGGACGGCCCGCCCGAGAAGGCTGACGCCGTCGCGCTCGAGAGTCGCCTTGTTGACACCGCCGAGGCGGGCCCCGCGGCCGCCGGCGAGGACGATCGCGGCCCTCAGGCCGCCTCGATGCTCAAGAATTCGCTCCATGCTTCTGCCGGTCGCTCCAGTTCCGAGATGTAGCAGGCGGGCCCGCGCGGGGCCTTCGGCTGAGTCTTCAGCTTCCAGCCTAGCTGCCGGAGGGTCCGGTTGCCTTTCTTGCCATTGCACGTCAGGCAGCAGGCGACGAGGTTCTCCCAGGTATCCGCCCCGCCGAGCGAGCGCGGGTGAATGTGGTCGACGGTCGTGGCGTGCCGGCCGCAGTAGGCGCAGGTGTGCGAGTCGCGGCGCAGGATGCCGCGGCGGGTGACGTGCACGGGCCGGCGGTAGGGGATCCGCACGTAGCGGTGGAGCAAGATGACGGAGGGACGCGAGACGACGTCGCTGGGCCCGACGACCGGTTCCGGGTCCTCGGCGAGAACGCTCGCCTTACCGGTCAGCACGAGCAGCAGCGCGCGGCGGAATGTGACCACCGCGAGCGGTTCGTATCCTGCGTTCAGTACTAGGGTTCGCATGCGCGTTCCTCACGGTCCTGCTCGCCGTGGGCCTCTTGCGCTCCCCACGGCGTGTGTCGTGGTTCTTCGTGCATCCAGCCTAACGGTGTCGCCCGGCCGCCGGTGTGGCCTCCGCCACGCAATGGGGCGTGTCGCTGCTGGTTTTGCCGTGCCGTTACCGGCTGTGCGCCGTCAGGTCACGCGTCGGCCCGTCACCGTTAAGGAGCGCGACCGGCTCACCGGGGCATGGGGTTAAAACGCCATCGGCCCGTTCGCGGGTGAGCGAACGGACCGATGGGGAGAGTATGCGGCAGGGTGACTGCCGCGGACCGGCGCAGGGCCGGTGAGCCCGGTGTTAGCGGGCCAGCGTGTAGTAGCCGTAGAGGGGGCCGTACGCGCTGTTGGCCGGGCGAAGAACGGTGCCGACCGAGGGGTTCTGGGCGCCGACGATCTGGCCGTTGCCGATGTAGATGCCGACGTGGCCGCCACCGTTCTGGAAGACGAGATCGCCCAGCTGCGGGGAGGAGGTGCGGACGAACTGGCCGGAGCCGAGGATCGCGGAGGTGCCGCGGGCGACGTTGATGCCGTGCTGCGCGTAGATCCACTGCACGAAGCCGGAGCAGTCCCAGCCGGCCGGGCTGTTGCCGCCGAAGACGTAAGGCGAGCCGACGTACTGCTTGGCCATGGCCGCGATCGCTGCGCCGCTGCCGGTAGCTGCGGAATCGACGACGGGCTCGGGCTCCGGAGCCGCCTCGGCGGCAGGAGCGGCCTGGGCCGCTGCGCCACCGTTGTTGACGTTTTCGCGGGTCATGGCGGCGTACTGCGCCTCGTCCTCGACCTCTTCGGTCTGGGTCTCGACCTGCTCAGCAACAGCCACAACGACGGGCTCGGGCTCGGGGGCCGGAGTTGCTTCGAGGACGACTCGCTCGACCTCGTAGTCCTCGACGGCCTTGGCCGAAACGGTCACCGCGGCGACGGCGGTGCGCTCGACCGGCAGGGCCTCAACCGGGGCACTGGCGGCTTCGCGGGCCACCGGGTTGGCCTGTGCCGGGACGCCCATCGTCAGGACGAGGCCGGAGGCTGCGGCGATGACGGCGGCCTGACGGCCGACGGAGCCGGCGTTCGAGGCGACTGCCTTCGAGACACCCTCGAGCGGGTTGCTACGGACAGGAGTCGCGCGGTGGCGACCGAGTGCATGGCGCTTGGACAAAAGTTTTACCTCTCCCTATGTCTACGAGGTGAGCTGTCGGGTTCGAGTGGGAGTCACCCGGCGGCCGGAGCAGGTTCTGCTTCGATCGCTTAACCCCAAGGGCTGGTTGCCCTCAAGACCTCTTGGATCCTGTATTTGGTTCCCCCGCCACTGCCAAGCGTGTTTGTAACGAACGGGCCTCGGTCGGCGGCAGTGTTGAACACTCCGTCCGAGGGTGTTGGACCCATACGGGGTCCAGCACGTCGTCAACGATATACGAATCCGAACCGAATGTCACGTTAAGGTCACGGAAAGATATTTTTCTGGTCTCGCCAGTTTGAATTTACAACCAACCGGCCGGATCGACGGCGGTGCCGTCGACGAGGACCTCGAAGTGCAGGTGGCATCCAGTCGAGTTGCCGGTCGTCCCGCTCAGGGAGACGACATCACCGCGCTCGATCGTGTCACCAACAGCGACCTTCAACGACGTGTTGTGGTTGTAGGTCGTCTCGAGGCCGTTGCCGTGATCGACGCGCACGCGGTTGCCCGAGTGCCCGGCGTACTCGGCCTGGACGACCGTGCCGGCGGCCGCGGCCTTCACCGGGGTGCCGCAGGCGATGCCGTAGTCCTGTCCGATGTGGTTGACCATGCCGGCTCCGCCCCACGGATTCGCCCGATAGCCGAAGCGGGACGTGATGCGGACGGTGTCGAGCGGCTGCGCGAGCACTCCGGCGGTCTCCACCTTGGTGACGTCCCCGGCCGCGGCCGTCATCACCTGATCAAGTGCGTTTTCTTCGCTGACAGTCCCCGTCACCGAAGCCAGCTCGATGTCGAAGTCGTCCGCTGCGGGCGCGACGACGTCCTCAACCGTGGCCTGCGCCTCAGCCTTGGCGCGCGCTTCCGTGCCGGGATCGTTCAGCTGCGGCCAGGCCGCCGTCAACGCGAGGCCGGAAACGGCCGCCGCTGCGGCGAACTTGTGGCTGGCTGCGATCCGAGTACGGCCCTGCGGTCGCGCGAGACGGCGTTCGTGCAGGTCAACGACGGGTGCAGCGACGACGGGCGCGGAGGCTTCAGCCTGGGCGGACAGCTCGTCGAGCTGGGCGGTTTCGACGCCGGTGTAGCGAAGGCCGGCCTTGTAGCGGCGGCCGATCTGGGCAGGGCCTGCGGTCGCGGCATGCTCGCGCGAGACCGCTTCGGCCTGCAGGCTGCGGCGCTCGGCACCGCGGGGGCGACGGAGCGGCGCGTCGTGCGCGGCGCTGCCGCCGGACGACGGTTCGCGTCCGTTGGACATGTTCTCAGTCAATCGTTTACCTCTCAGAGAGCCTGCGAAGTTAGCTGTCGGATTCGGATGTGAGATGCATCCGGCCGCCATTCCCCCAACGTGGAGATTGACTGGCTTCACCCCAAGGGCGCGCGGCACAGGTCTGACCCGTGCACTTCGCTCCCGCGATAGATGGTTCCCCCGCCTCTGCCGAAAGTGTTCGGTTCGACGGATCCCGACGGCAGAGCTCGGCGAACTCGGGATCCGGTGGCAGGGACTAGTCCCAGCTGTTATCAACGATAACGGAGACGCTACAAAGTTACAATTCCGTTATCGTTTTCGGCGTCATGGCCGGTTTCGTTATTCGCTGTGCTCCACGAAAACGTGAGTGCTGACCTCGGAAGGCAGCTCGAGGGCCCCTTCGACGCCCTCGACGCGCACGACGACGTAGTCCCCCGCGCGCTCGAGCGTGACCGTGGCTCCCGGCCGGATCCCGCCCTCGTTCAGCTGCCCCAGCAGCACCGGGTCGACCTGGATGGTCTCGGCCAGTCGCAGGACCTTGACGGGTCCGGCCTCCCCGCCGGTCAACGCATCTTCGAGGTTCTGGACGCCGCGGCCGAAGTCGGCACCAACCGGCCCGCCCAACGCGTCCAGGCCGGGGATCGGGTTCCCGTAGGGGGATTCGGACGGCTGTCCCAGCAGTTCGTAGAGCCGACGCTCGACCCGCTCGCTCATCACGTGCTCCCAACGGCAGGCCTCGTCGTGCACGTACTCCCACTCGAGCCCGATGACGTCGGAGAGGAGCCGTTCCGCCAGCCGGTGCTTGCGCATGACCTCGGTCGCGAGCTGACGCCCGGCACCCGTCAGCTCGAGGTGGCGGTCTTTGGAGACGACGAGGAGGCCGTCGCGCTCCATGCGCGCGACGGTCTGGGACACGGTCGGGCCGGAGTGCCCCAACCGCTCCGCGATGCGAGCGCGCAGAGCGGTGATCCGCTCCTCCTCGAGTTCCAGAATGGTCCTCAAGTACATCTCTGTTGTATCAATCAGGTCGGTCACGTAGGTGGCTCCCGGACGGCATTCGAAGGGTGTCTTACAGCTGCTCACAACTCTACCCCGCGTTAACAATCCTTCCCGGGTTCCGGTTTGAACCTCGCGCTGGGTGAACATAGAAGCAGCGCGTTCTGCCTCCTCCGAGGTCGCGCGCATATCAACCGGCCGTGACCGGCCTCGAACGGCGATCACCTACCGCAGGAGCCAGCGTGAGCGAACAACTGACCATTCCCGACAACCTGCTGCCAGCCGACGGGCGGTTCGGGGCCGGGCCATCGAAGGTGCGCCGCGGCCAGCTCGACGCCCTGCTCGCGGCCGGCACCTCCGTCCTCGGCACCTCCCACCGCCAGGCTCCGGTGAAGAACCTCGTGAAGTCCGTCCAGGAGGGCCTGCTCGACCTCTTCAAAGCCCCCGAGGGTTACGAGGTCGTCCTGGGCGTCGGCGGTTCCACCGCGTTCTGGGACATCGCGTCCTTCGGCCTCGTGGAGAACAAGGCGCAGCACCTCTCGTTCGGCGAGTTCGGCTCGAAGTTCGCCAAGGCCACCGACAACGCGCCGTTCCTCGCAAGCTCCTCGATCATTACGTCCGCTCCGGGCACGCGCCCGAATCCTGTCGCCGAACCCGGCGTCGACCTCTACGCCTGGCCCCAGAACGAGACCTCGACCGGCGTCGCGGCCCCGGTTAAGCGCGTTGCCGGAGCCGATGCGGGCTCGCTGGTCGTGGTTGACGCGACCAGCGCGGCAGGCGGTCTCGACGTCGACGTCTCCGAGACGGATGTCTACTACTTCGCCCCGCAGAAGAACTTCGCGTCCGACGGCGGCCTGTGGCTGGCACTGTTCTCCCCGGCCGCGCTCGAGCGCGCCGAGCGCATCGCGGCGTCCGACCGCTGGGTCCCGGACTTCCTGGATCTGAAGACCGCCATCGACAACTCCTCGAAGAACCAGACCTACAACACCCCGAGCCTGTCGACGCTCGTGACCCTCGACGACCAGATTTCCTGGATCCGTTCCAATGGCGGCCTCGACTGGGCCACGGCCCGCACCGCGGATTCCGCCTCGCGCATCTACGGCTGGGCCGAGGCCTCCGCGGTCGCGACCCCCTACGTCGTTGCTGCCGAGGACCGCTCGAACGTGATCGCCACGATCGACTTCGACGAGTCGGTCGACGCGGCAGCGATCTCGAAGGCCCTGCGCGCCAACGGCGTCGTGGACACGGAACCGTACCGCAAGCTGGGCCGCAACCAGCTGCGCATCGCGACGTTCGTCGCCATCGAACCGGACGACGTCACCGCGCTGACGCGCTGCATCGACTACGTCCTCGAGAACCTCTAGCCACCGCCGGACGCGCAAACGCCCGGGCCGCACCTAATGGTGCGGCCCGGGCGTTTTTGCGTGATGGTCGGCGCCGCCATCCGGCGGACCGTATTTAGGAGGTCGAGCGCTGCCCGCGGCGCGGGCGACGACGACGGCGCGGGCGGGTCGGCCCGTCGTCCGGATCCTCGTCATCCTCCGGCGCGGAGACGCCGTCGTCCGGGGCGTCGGTTTCTGCGGCTTCGGGGATGGCCTCGGGCTCGTCAGCCGCCTCGTCCGGAGCCTCCGCGACGCTCACCGCGTCGTCGCGCTCCTCCCCCGCGGGCTCAGCAACGGCCGCCGCTTCGGCCGCCTCGGACTCGTCGCGCGCCTTCTGCTCGGCGAGCTCCTCCGGCGCAACGCGTTCAGCCCACGGCACCCAGGCCGGGGCCAGCACTGCGTCCTGACCGGGCAGGAGACCGGAATCGCACACCGTCGCGACCTTGACCCGTGGGCCCCTCGCCAGCGTGACATACCAGTGCCAGCCGGCGTACCCGCGCATCTTGGCCGCGAACCGGTGCAGGACGAGCCGGTCGCCCTCTGCGCTGGCGCCCAGGTGCTCACCGATCTGCCCGTCGGGCACCTGGCGCGCGAGTGCCTCGCGTGCGCTCGCCACGTCTGCGGCCAGCACGTCGTCCAGTTTCGGGGTCCGGGCCATGGTCTAAGCGTCCAGGTCGTCTGCGACGGCGCGGAGCACGGTCGCGATCTTGGCGCTCTGGCGCTTCTCCGGATAACGGCCGTTGCGCAGCCCGTCGGAGATGCCGTCCAGGAGCCGGATGAGATCCTCGACGATGACGGCCTGCGCTTCGGCGGGCTTGCGCTTCGCGCGCGCCACCGACGGGGCCTTGTCGAGAATCCTCACCGACAGCGCCTGAGCACCCTTGCGCCCCTCCGCGATGCCGAACTCCATGCGCGTTCCGGCCCGCACCTCACTGACCCCGGAGGGCAGCGCTGAGGCCGGGAGGTAGACCTCCTGGCCGTCCTCTGCGACGAGGAATCCGAATCCCTTCGCCGGTTCATACCACTTGACCTTGCCTACAGGCACTTTTACTTACCTCGTTCTCGCATTCGGCGGTGCACCTATTCCTCTGGTGCCCCGCTCCGGGTTCCCAGCGGCGCCGGCGCGGTCGATCGCGCTCAGGGCGTCCCGAGCTGGGGAAGTCTGTCTCTCTAGAGTACGCCACGAACGACCACTTCAGGACTTTGCGCCTGATAGGCGGCTGTGTACGTTTAACGCCGTGAAGAAGCGCGACGAAGCACGCCCCACCTCCCGCTGGGTCCTGATCATGGCGGCCGCCACGGCCATCGGCTCTCTGGTCTGCCTGGCCGCCATCCTGGTCTCCTACGCCGCCGGCGGCCCCGCGTGGCCGGCCCTCTACTGGATCGGCCTCTACGGACTGCCGCTCGCGTTTGCCCTGATGGTCCTCGGCCTGATCTTGAACCTGCGGGACCGCCGCCGGCGCTAAGCACTCGACGACGCACACTCCGCCGACACCCGGCGCGGATCGCACCACCAATCAAGAAACATTCAGGCGACTCCCAGTTTCGAAGCACACACTGGGAACATGACTGAAAAAACTCCTGAGGCCCGACTGCTCGTCGTCGATGACGAACCGAACATTCGCGAGCTGCTCTCGACGTCCCTGCGTTTCGCCGGGTTCGAGGTCTTCGCGGCCGGCAGCGGGCGCGAAGCCCTCGAGGTCGCCGAGCGCGAGCAGCCCGACCTCGCCGTGCTGGACGTCATGTTGCCCGATCTGGACGGCTTCGCCGTGACGCGCAAGCTCCGCGCGGCCGGCCGCCACTTCCCCGTCCTGTTCCTCACGGCCCGCGACGGCACCGACGACAAGGTCACCGGCCTCACCGTCGGCGGCGACGACTACGTGACCAAGCCGTTCAGCCTCGACGAGGTCGTGGCGCGCATCCGCGCCGTGTTGCGCCGCACGCAGCCCTTCGAGGACGAAGCGGCGATCATCCGCGTCGACGACCTCGAGCTGGACGACGACGCGCACGAGGTACGTCGCGCCGGCGTCGTAGTGGATTTGTCCCCTACCGAGTTCAAACTTCTCCGCTACCTGATGATGAACCCGAACCGAGTGCTGTCCAAGGCGCAGATCCTCGACCACGTGTGGGAGTACGACTTCAACGGCGACGCCTCGATCGTCGAGTCCTACATCTCCTACCTGCGCCGCAAGATCGACGCGCACGAGGACTGGACCCCGATGATCCAGACCAAGCGCGGCGTGGGCTACGTGCTGCGTTCCGCCGACCGCCGCTGACCCGCCCGTCATAGGATGGGCTCGATGACTCGCCTCTTCCGCCAGATCTCCCTGCGCTCGAAACTCGTGGCGCTCATGGCGCTGCTGATGACGCTGGGCGTGGTCGCGACAGTGTTCACCGCGTCTTTCTCGCTGCGCGTGACCATGATCGACCAGATGGATACCGACCTGGCGAGCAACTCGAGTCCTATGGCGAACCTGCTCTACGAAGTCTGGACCGAGGGCTCGGACACCAACAATGCGTACCGGTGGGCGAACCTGGGCCTGACGCGCTTCCACAGCACCCTGCGGAACCAGGACGGCGAGATCCTCGCCGAATTGCCGGGCATCGAGGGCGCCGACAAACCGGTCATCGACAAGCACACCGTCGCGGAGGTCGAGGCGGTGCACGATCTCGCCTTCACGACCGAAGGCACGGCCCCTGACTCTGGCGGCTGGCGCTACCGCATGATCGAGATGTCCAACGGGAACGGCTACATCACGATCGCCCTGCCGCTGAGCGAGGTCGAGGACACGGTCGCCGACGCAGCCGGATCCATGGTCACCTCCGGCATGCTCGCCACTCTCATCATGTCCCTGATCGCCTACGGCATCACGACCCGCGCGTTCCGGCCGCTGATCCGCGTCGAGCGCACGGCCGCGGCGATCGCCGCGGGAGATCTCTCGCGACGTGTGGAGGAATACCCGCACGACACGGAGGTCGGCCGGCTCTCGCGCGCCCTGAACGCGATGCTCGCCCACATCGAACACGCCTTCCGTTCGCAGGCCGCCTCCGAGCGGAAGATGCGCCGGTTCGTCCAGGATGCCTCCCACGAACTGCGCACCCCGCTCGTGACGATCCAGGGCTACTCGGAGCTGTACCGGCACGGCGGGCTGGCCGAGCGCGAACACCTCGATTCGGCGATGGGTCGCATCGAGGGCGAAGCCAAGCGCATGGGTCAGCTCGTCGAGGACCTCCTGACGCTCGCGCGGCTCGACGAGCAGCGCCCGTTGGAACGCGTGCCGGTCGACCTCCTGCATCTGGGCAGCGACGCGGTCGAGGACGCGCGGGTCAACGCGCCCGACCGCCGCGTCCGCCTCGTCGGGCTCGACGGCGGCATCCCGGTCGCGGCCCCGACGAGCGGTGACGAGTCCCGCCTGCGCCAGGTCGTGGTGAACCTGATGACCAACGCCCTGCGCTACACCCCTGACGGCACCCCGATCGAGGTCGCCGTCGGCACGCTGCCCGTGATCGACGGGCGCTCGGACGCGGTGCTCGAGGTCCGTGACCATGGACCGGGCATTTCGGAGGAGGACGCGGCCCGCGTCTTCGAGCGCTTCTATCGGGCCGACTCCTCGCGGCAGCGCGAGACGGGCGGCACCGGCCTCGGCCTCGCGATCGTCGCGGCCATCGCGGCCCAACACGACGGCTCGATCGTCCTCACTGAGACGCCCGGCGGCGGCACGACCATGTCGATCCGCCTGCCGCTCGAGGCGATGCCGGACGACGACGAACCCGCCACCGATCGTCCACAGCCCGACGCTCCCCTCCAGTAGTCCACAGCCGTGCTCGATCCCGCCTGACCCAGCAGGGGTCTGCCTAGGCTCGAAGTGCGGGGCCGGCAGGCTCCGCCGGGCGGGACCTCCGCCCGCACACCGAATCGAGGGGCAGATCATGAGCATGTTCACCGCCAACACCGTCGAGATGCGCGCCAAGGCACAGTCCGTGCAGGGCACCATCGAGCGACTCCGCGCCGAGGTCAACACGATGCAGTCCAGCCTGCAGGAGCTCGAAGGCACGTGGCGCGGGGCCGCCGCGGCCAACTTCCAGTCGGTCGTCGCCGACTGGCGAAACACGCAGCTGCGTGTCGAGGAGTCACTGACGAACATCAACACGGCCCTCGGTCGCGCTTCGCACCAGTACGACGACGCGGAGGCAGCCAACGCGTCCATGTTCACCTACTGAACTTCGGCCCGGTGCCTTTCCTCGCGCGGGCGCTAGGCTGGGTTGATGGCCATCCTGATCGATCCGCCGCTCTGGCCGGCGCACGGGACCCTCTTTTCTCACGTGGTCTCCGACGCCTCGCTCGATGAGCTGCACGACTTCGCCTCTGCGGCGGGACTGCCCGCGCGTGCGTTCGACCGGGACCACTACGACGTCCCTCAGCGTCGCTACGAGGACCTCGTCGCCCGCGGCGCGATCCCCGTCTCGGGGACCGAGCTGGTCCGCCGGCTCGTCGCCTCCGGCCTGCGGGTGCCCGCGCGGCAGCGCCCCGAGAAGCTCGACCGGATCCTCCTAGCGCGCTGGAGCCAGCAGCTGCCGGATCACTCGCACGTGGGCGCCGACCTGCTGGCCCGGTGGTCCGAACCCCATCGGAATTACCACGGCCGCGGGCACCTCCTCGCAGTACTGGCCGCCGTCGACCGGCTGGTCGCCGAGGGGGAATCGGCCGGCACACTGCCGCGCGCGGTCCGCCTGGCTGCGTGGTTCCACGACGCCGTCTATCAGGGCGTCGCGGGTGAGGACGAGCGGGCCTCCGCCGAGCTGGTGCGACACCTGCTGCCCGGCGTCGTGGGGGACGCTGAGCTGGAGGAAATCAGGCGCCTCGTCCTCGTGACCGAGCACCACCGCCCTTCCCCTGACGATGCCTCGGGCCGCCTGCTCTGCGACGCCGACCTGGAAGTGCTGGCCCGCCCGTGGCCGCAGTACCTCCGCTACGTCGACGAGGTCCGCCGGGACTACGCGCGGGTCTCCGACGCGGACTTCGCCCACGGCCGCGCGCGGGTGCTGCGCTCCCTGCTGGAGCTCGACCCGCTGTACGGGACGGCAACCGGTCGGCGCTTGTGGGAAGCATCCGCGCGCTCCAACCTGGCGCGCGAGCTGGAGTCGCTGGAGGGCTGGACCTCGATGCCCTCCGGGCGTTAAGCCACGAGGCCGCGGCACCTGATGGTGCCGCGGCCTCGCGTTGTCTGCTCGGTGCGTCCGAGCGGCTGGGGCTTAGAAGCCGCCCATGCCACCCATGCCGCCCATGCCACCCATGTCGTCGCCGCCGCCAGCCGGAGCGTTCTTCTCCGGCTTGTCGGCCACGACGGCTTCGGTGGTCAGGAACAGGCCGGCGATGGAGGCCGCGTTCTGCAGAGCGGAGCGCGTGACCTTCACCGGGTCGTTGACGCCCGCGGCCAGCAGGTCCTCGTACTCGCCGGTGGCTGCGTTCAGGCCGAAGCCGGGCTCGAGGCCCTTGACCTTGTCGGCGACGACGCCCGGCTCGAGGCCGGCGTTGAAGGCGATCTGCTTCAGCGGGGCCGAAATGGCAACCTTGACGATGTTCGCGCCGGTCGCCTCGTCGCCCGTGAGCTCGAGCTTGCCGAACGCGCGCGCACCGGCCTGGATCAGGGCCACGCCGCCGCCGGCGACGATGCCCTCTTCGACGGCCGCCTTGGCGTTGCGCACGGCGTCCTCAATGCGGTGCTTGCGCTCCTTGAGCTCGACCTCGGTCGCAGCGCCGGCCTTGATGACGGCAACGCCGCCGGCCAGCTTCGCGAGGCGCTCCTGGAGCTTCTCACGATCGTAGTCGGAGTCGGTGTTGGCGATCTCGGCGCGAATCTGGCTAACGCGCCCGGCGATCTCCTCAGCGGAGCCGGCACCCTCGACGATCGTGGTCTCGTCCTTGGTGATGACGACCTTGCGAGCCTGGCCCAGCAGGTCCAGGGTGGCGTTCTCCAGGGAAAGGCCGACCTCTTCGGCGATGACCTGTCCGCCGGTCAGGATGGCGATGTCGGCCAGCATGGCCTTGCGGCGGTCGCCGAAGCCCGGGGCCTTGACGGCCACGGACTTGAAGCGGCCCTGGATCTTGTTCAGAACCAGCGTGGCCAGGGCCTCGCCCTCGACGTCCTCGGCGATGATCACGAGCGGCTTACCCGACTGCATGACCTTCTCGAGGACCGCGACCATATCCTTGATGTTCGAGATCTTCGAGTTGACGATGAGGATGTAGGGGTCCTCCAGCACCGTCTCCTGGCGCTCAGCGTCGGAAACGAAGTAGGCGGAGATGTAGCCCTTGTCGAAGCGCATGCCCTCGGTCAGCTCGAGGTCCAGGCCGAAGGTGTTGGACTCCTCGACCGTGATGACACCTTCCTTGCCGACCTTGTCCAGCGCTTCGGCGATGAGGCCGCCGATCTGAGTGTCGCCAGCGGAGATGGACGCGGTAGCAGCGATCTGCTCCTTCGTCTCGATCTCCTTGGCGGAGGCGATGAGCTCCTCGGTCACGGCGGCGACGGCCTTCTCGATGCCGCGCTTCAGGGACAGCGGGTCGGCACCTGCGGCCACGTTGCGCAGGCCCTCCTTGACGAGCGCCTGCGCCAGCACGGTGGCCGTCGTGGTGCCGTCGCCTGCGACGTCGTCGGTCTTCTTGGCGACTTCCTTGACCAGCTCTGCGCCGATCTTCTCGTACGGCTCGTCGAGCTCGATCTCCTTGGCGATGGAGACGCCGTCGTTCGTGATGGTCGGCGCGCCCCACTTCTTCTCAAGCACGACGTTGCGGCCGCGCGGGCCCAGCGTCACCTTCACGGCGTCGGCAAGGGTGTTCAGGCCGCGCTCGAGGCCGCGGCGAGCTTCCTCGTCAAATGCAATCATCTTGGCCATGGTGGCGTGTGGTCCTTTCGGGACATTCAAGCGGTGGAAATGGACTGAAGGACAACGCCCGCGACGGACGGGCCACGACGCGCGCGTTATTCGGAACACGCCCGCGAGCACCCTCGCTGTCTCAATCCACAGTTCACTCCGTCACCCGAGCAGTCCCGGCGGTCAACACCACCCGGTCTAGCAGTCGAGGCTTCAGAGTGCTAAACCAATTATTGGCACTCTCCTATCGAGAGTGCAAGTGCATTTGCCTCTGAGCTTAGAGTCCGAGCCGGCGCAGGAAGCCGTTGACGAAGCGCCGCTCGGGGTCCAGCTGCGCCCGGAGGCGGGCGAAGCGGTCCCAGTCCGGGAAGCGCGACGTGACGAACGCCGGATCCATCCGCCAGAGCTTGCCCCAGTGCGGACGCACGCTCGGCGGCAGGGCCCCTTCGATCTGCGGCAGCAGTGCCTCGACCGCCGGCTGGTCGGGCAGCCACGTGAAGTGGAACGCGACGGTGTCCTGGCCGCTGGCCGGGCTGAGCCACAGGTCGTCCGCCCGGACCGTCCGCACCTCGCTGATCTGCAGCAGCGGGCTGATCCGATCCCCCAACGAACGGAAAGCCTCGATCGCTGCGGGCGCGTCTGCCCGCGGGACGAAGTACTCGGACTGGAGTTCGCGACCGCTGGAGGGGGTGAACTCGAGCCGGAAGTGCGGCAGCCGCTGTGCCCAGTTGCCGGCGACTCCGCCCTGTTCGGTGCTCGCTCGGGCGTCCCCGCCGGGCACCGGGTGCCGCGGGCCGTCGGCGAGCGTCGCCCCCAGCGCTGGCAGCAGGTCGGCGGCCGCTGGCGTGCCGGCGTCGGCGCGGTGTTTGGTCCAGATCTGGGCGACCTGGCCGGCGGCGCTCCAGTCGGTGAAGAGGCTGACGCTCGTGGCGCTCGCGGTCAGCGCGTCCAGGTGCTCGACGGCGGTGTCCCATCCGAGGCGTTCGTGAACCGTCTGGGCGACGTCGTACGCAGGCTCGACCTCGAGCTCGACCTCGACGACCACGCCGAGCGCGCCAAGGTGCACCACGGCCCCGGGGAAGTCCTCGTCGCCGCGGGCGTAGCGAACCTCGTCGCCGCCCGGGGTCAGCAAGGTCAGTGCGCGGACCGAGGTCGCCAGCGACCCGAGCCGGTCGCCGGAGCCGTGGGTCCCGGTGGCTATCGCGCCCGCCACGGAGATGTGCGGCAGGGAGGCCAGGTTTGGCAGGGCGAGGCCGTGGCCGGCGAGCAGCGCGGCGAGGTCGCCATAGCGCACGCCGCCGCCCACGCGCACGACCCCGGCTGCGGCGTCCACCTCGACGCCGGACGGGAGCCGGTCGGTGGCGATCAACGTTCCGGACGTGTCCGTGATGTCGTTGAACGAATGCCGGCTCCCGACGACCCGCACCTCACCGTCGCCGGCGAGCGCCTCGGCCAGCTGAGCCCGGTCGGCGGGGTGGACAACGCGCCGCGCGCCGTACGTCAGGTTTCCGGCCCAGTTGGCTTTCATCAGTCTTTCTTCCTCTCGCGTCCGGCGACTCGCGCCGCCGGTGGTTGCAGATGCCGAAACCGCCGACCAGTTCGCAACGAAAGCTACCTACTGGTCGGCGGTTCCGGAAGTCCCCGCGCAGGTGAGTCCCGCGGAGTCGCCGGGCCGGGTTAGCCGAGGGCGAGCGCCGTCCAGGAAACGGGCGGCAGCGTGACGGTCAGCTTGCCGTCCTCGATGCGCGCACTCGTGTTCTCTGCGGTGGTCACTCGGTCCTGGTGCTCGAGCGTGTTCTTCGCGTTGCGGTCCTCATCGGCGAGCGTGTGGCTCTCCAGGAGGCCGACGCCTCCGAGGAGCGCGACGTCGACGGACACGGTCACCTCCTTCTCGGTGCTGCGGTTGACGAGGAAGACGGACGCGCGGTTCGCCTCGTCGTCGTACGTGGCCGCCGCGTCCACGAGCGGGACCTCTCCGTACTGCTCCGAGACGTAGGTCGGCGCGTCCAGCTTGAGCTGGAGCGCGCGGCCGGTGGCCAGCCGGGAGGTCAGCGCGAAGGGGAAGAACGTGGTCTGGCGCCAGGCCGGCCCGCCCGGCTCGGTCATGATCGGCCCGATCACGTTCACGAGCTGCGCCAGCGACGCGCTCGTGACGCGGTCGGCGTGGTTGATCAGGGAGATCATCAAGTTGCCGAACACGACGGCGTCGGCGACCGAGTAGATGTCCTCGAGCAGGCGCGGGGCGACCGGCCAATTGTCGACCCCCTCGATCTTGTCGACGTTCTCGAAGCGGGACTGGTACCAGACGTTCCACTCGTCGAAGGAGATGTTGATCTGCTTCGTCGAACCGCGGACGGCACCCACGTGGTCGGCCGTGGCCACGACCGTCTCGATGAAGCGGTCCATGTCGACGGCGGAGGCCAGGAAGGAGCCGATGTCGCCGCCCTTCTCCTCGTAGTACGCGTGGCAGGAGATGTAGTCGACGTCGTCGTACGCGTGGGTCAGGACGGTGCGCTCCCACTCGCCGAAAGTCGGCATGTGTGCGCTGGAGGAACCGCAGGCGACGAGCTCGATGCCCGGATCCAGCATGCGCATGGCCTTGGCGGTCTGCGTGGCGATCTTGGCGTAGTCCTCCGCCGAGCGGTGGCCGACCTGCCAGGGGCCGTCCATCTCGTTGCCGAGGCACCACATCTTCACGCCGAAGGGTTCGGTGCGGCCGTTCGCGATGCGCTGCTCGGCGCGCTCGGTGCCGGCGGGCAGGTTCGAGTACTCGAGCAGCTCGAGGGCTTCCTTGGTGCCGCGCGTGCCGAGGTTGACCGCGAGCATGAGCTCGCTGCCCACCTTCTCGAGCCACGTGGCGAACTCGTGCAGGCCGACCTCGTTGGTCTCGGTCGAGTGCCAGGCCAGGTCGAGGCGGCGCGGGCGCTGCTCGCGCGGTCCGACGCTGTCCTCCCAGGCGAAGCCGGAGACGAAGTTCCCGCCGGGGTAGCGGATCGTGGAGACGCCGAGCTCGCGGACGAGCTCGATGACGTCCTGGCGGAAGCCGTCGGCGTCCGCTGAGGGGTGGCCGGGTTCGTAGATCCCGTCGTAGACGTGGCGGCCGAGGTGCTCGACGAAGCCGCCGAACAGCTGCCGCTTGACCTCCCCGACTGCGTAGTGCGGGTCGACGGTCAAGGATGCGTCAGTCATGGTTATCGCTTTCGTGACGTGTGATGTGGTCATGGTTGGCTCACGCTCCGGCCGGGGCCGGCGCGCTTCTGGGGGGGGCGGATGCGGCGGCTACTTGACGGCGCCGGTGGCGAGGCCGCCCTGCCAGTACCGCTGCAGGAAGAGGAAGGACAGGATGAGCGGGAGGATCGAGATGAACGCCCCCGAGGTGATGAGGTTCCAGACCTGTTCGCCGCCGGCGCCCGCATTGGAGAGCGCCGTCCACCGGTTCAGGCCGACGGTGACAGGCAGGAGTTCGGGATCGGTGAGCACCGCAAGCGGCAGGAAGAAGTTGTTCCACGTGACCACGATCGAGAGCAGCAGCACCGTCACGACCGCGGGGCGAAGCATGGGCAGCACCACGGTGAAGAACGTGCGGACCTCGCCGGCGCCATCGATCCTGGCGGCCTCCATGATCTCGTCCGGGACGGCGTCCTGGGTGTAGACGCGCATCAGGTAGACGCCGAAGGGATTCAACAACGAGGGCAGGATGACCGCCCACGGCGTGTTGATGATTCCGTAGTCGCTCAGGAGCACGAACGTCGGGATCACGAGGGCCGTCAGCGGCACCATGACGGAGCCGAGGATGAGCGTGAAGACCGGCCCGGAGCCACGAAAACGGAACTTGGCGAAGCCGTACCCGGCCAGCACGGCGACGATCGTCGCCCCGGTGCCGGCCGTGAAGGCGTACAGGAACGAGTTGCCGAGCCAGCGCCAGTAGATGCCGCCGTCGTGCTGGAAGAGCCCGGCGATGTTCTCGAAGAACGCGAAGTTCCCGGAGAACCAGAAGGCGGGGCTGCCGAAAAGGCCGGCGGTGTCCTTCGTGGCGGCGACGAGGAGCCACCACAGCGGGATGACGAAGTAGAACGCCAGGATGATCAGGAACGCGTGCGCTCCGATGCGGCGCTTACCGCGGGGCCGGCGTTTGTATGTTTGGACGGGAGTGGACATTACTTCAGACCGCTCTGCTTGCGCGTGAGGAACAGGAACAGGAAGGACCCGATAAACACCAGGATGCCCAGCGAGAACGCGATCGCCGAGGCGTAGTTGAACTGGCTGTAGCTGAACGCGAGCGAGAACGCGTACATGTTCGGGGTGTATGCGGCGTCGATGGAGCCCTGAGCGATGCTCTGCATCACGACCGGTTCGGTGAAGAACTGCAGGGTGCCGATGAGGGCGAACGTGACCACCATGACCATCGAGGAAGAGATCATCGGGAGCTTGATCTGCAGTGCGGTCTGCAGCCCGTTCGCGCCATCGATCCGGGCCGCTTCGTAGATCGCCGGGTCGATGGAGCGCAGAGCCGCGTAGACGACCACCATGTAGTAGCCGGCCCACTGCCACGTGACGATGTTGACCAGCGAGAAGAAGATCGTGTCCGGGCCGAGGAAGTTCGGGGCCTGGAGCCCGAAGGCATCGAAGATCGTCGCGCCGGGGCCAAAGCGCGGGCTGTAGAGAAAGCTCCACATCAGGGCACCGATGACGACGGGGACCGCGTAGGGAACGAAGATCAGCAGGCGGCTGAGCTTCGAGGCCCATGTGGAGAGGGTGTCCAGCACGAGGGCGGCGACGATCGCGACGATGAGTTGGGTCGGGATCATGACGGCGCCGAACGCGAGCACGCGCAGGATGCCTTCGATGAAGAGCGGGTCGCTGAAAGCGCGGGCGTAGTTGGCAAGGCCCGTGAATTCGGTGCCGGTGGCCAGCGTCGAAGTGAACAGGCTCATCCAGAACGCGTAGCCGAGCGGGATGATCAGGAAGAGCGCGAAGATCAGCAGGAAGGGTGAGACGA
Source organism: Kocuria rosea subsp. polaris (assembly GCA_023896275.1). Lineage (GTDB taxonomy): Bacteria > Actinomycetota > Actinomycetes > Actinomycetales > Micrococcaceae > Zhihengliuella > Zhihengliuella polaris_A. The sequence goes on from MLDA01000015.1 coordinate 73,134, forward strand.
ACAGCCATCCCCAACGCTGGCGGCGCCGGACGAGCAGCGAACCCGAAGCGGCGAGTTGACGACTCGTCGTCTGGTCCAGCTCCGTGGCCTGGGTGGTCATAGTGATTCTCCTAGTCGAACGGGAATAGCAGTGGCGGCGGAGCGGGCGGGGGCCGGAACCGACCCCCGCCGCAGCCTGCTACTTCTGGGTGAATCCCTGTTCAGCGGCGTACTTCTCGAGGCTCGTCTGCAGGTCGTCCAGGGCCGCGTCCGCGTCCTTTTCACCTTCCGTCATCGCGAAGAGCTGCTCAGTGAGCTGGTCGTACGCGTAGTTCTGGAACGGGCTGAAGGTGAAGCCCTCGTAGCCCTGGGCGGACTCGAGGAAAACCTCGTCGTTGATCTTTTGACCGCCGAAGAACTCGTACTCGAGGTCGCGGAAGTAATCCGACTCAAGCATCGGGGTCCACAGCGGGAAGAGTGCCGCTTCCTCGATGCCGATCTTCCAGGCCTCCTCGGTGCCGAAGATCTCCTTGGCGACCGTCGCGGCTGCCTCCTTGTCGTCGGCCTGTTCTGTCACGGCGAAGGTGGAACCGCCCCAGTTGACCTGCACCGGGTTCGCCTCGTCCCACTGCGGCAGCGGCGCCGCGCGCCATTCGGCCTCGGGATCGGTGTCGGAGAGGCCCTGCAGGTAGCCCGGGCCCCAGGCGGCGGCCAGATAGATCGCGTAGGTGCCGTCGACGAGCTTGGTGTTGTAGTCCGCGGTGAACGCGTCGTCCGTGGAGACGAGGTCGTCCTCGACCAGATCCTGCCAGTAGCTCAGGACGTCTTTGGAAGCCTGGTCATTCACCTCGATGCCGATCTCCTGCGGGTTCGCGGAGTCGTACTCCCACGGCGTGGAGCCCGCCTGGGCGAAGAGGGCCTGGTTGAAGGCGCGCCCGTTGGTCGGGAAGTTGGCCAGCACGCCCGGGGCGTCCTCACTCTGGAGCGTCTCAGCCGCCGCTCGGAATTCGTCCCACGTCGTGGGCGGGGCGATGTCGTACTCGTCCAAGATGTCCTGACGGTAGAGCATGCCCATCGGGCCTCCGTCGACGGGGACCGCGTAAACCGCGTCGCCGCTGGACACGTCGCTCCAGGCGCCCTCGGTGTAGTTGCCGGCGATGTCGGCGACGCCGTATTCGGAGAGGTCCGTCAGGGCGTCACGGATCGAGAAGCTGGAGAGCACCTCGGCCTCGAGCATGATGACGTCCGGGGCGCCGGAGCCGGCCTCGATGGCCGTCGAGAACTTGGTGTACTGGTCGTTGCCCTGACCGGCGTTGGTCCAGCAGACCTGCACGTCGTCGTGCGTTTCGTTGAAGTGGTCGACGACCTGCTCGAACGCGGGGTACCAGGCCCAGACGGAGACCTGTGTCGCGTCGTCCTTCAGGATGTCGTTGGTGCAGTTCGCCGCTTTCTCGCCGCCGCAGGCCGCCAGGCCGGCGATCGACAGAGCAGCGATCGACGTCGCGGCGAAAACCCTAGAAGTCTTGGACTTCATGGTTCTACTTCCTCTCAAGGTGGAATCAGCGTTGTTCCCGATGGCGGTATCCCTCGCGGCCTCCCGCGGATTCGTACTGCCAGCCATCAAGTACAACGTTGTACTGTAAACGTTGTACCACCAATCATGAGGGCGAGTGTGATCTATGTCAAGCAGTTCTCGTGACCCGCCTCACGCGGCGGCGGTGGACTCTCGTCGCCGAATCTCGAACTCGGCCAGCCGCGTCTCGACGGGTCCCCCATGGCCCGCGTCGTTGATGCGCTGCAACAGTGTCTTGACCGCGGTCCGGGCGATCCAGCCCCGGCCGGGATCGACCGTGGTCAGCGATGGGATCGAGTACGGCGTCTCTTCGAGGTCGTCGAATCCCATGACAGCGACGTCGGCGGGCACGGAAATCCCCGCCTCCTGGAGCACGCGCATCGCTCCCAGCGCGAGCGTGTCATTCAGGCCGAAGACGGCGTCGAAGTCGACACCCCGCGCTAGCAGCTCGCGCATGCAGGTGGCGCCGTTGGCGCGGTGCCACAGCCCCGAATGGGCGATCAGGTTCGGGTCGTACTCGATGCCAGCGGCCGCGAGCGCCTCGCGATAGCCGCTTAGCCGGAGCCCGGCGGACCCGACAACCTCACCCTCGTGCGCGCCGACGACGGCGATCCGGCGCCGCCCGGAATCGAGGAGGTACTCGGTGGCCGCTCGCGCTGCGGCGACGTTCTGCATCGTCACGTGATCAGCGGGCCCCGCGAAGATGCGCTCACCCAAAATGACGAGCGGATAGTCGACCTCGAGCGCACCGACGTCCTCCTGCCCCATGCCGAGCGGCGAGAAGATCAGCCCGTCGGTCATGTTCAGCCGCGGACTCTTCAGCAGCGCCAGCTCACGCTCGCGGTCGCCACCGGTCTGTTCGACCAGCACGACGACGCCGGCCGCCTCCGCAGCCCCGATCACCTCGGCTGCCAGCTCGGCGAAGTAGCTCAGCGCAAGATCGGGCACGGCCAGCGTGATCGCCCCCTTGCGGCCCGAGCGCAGGCCACGGGCCGTGAGGTTGGGCGTGTAGCCGAGTTCAGCAATGGCTGCCTCGACCTTGGCGCGCGTGGCGCTGCCGACGTTCGGCCGGTCGTTAATGACGTTCGACACGGTCTTGATCGACACCTGGGCCATCCGGGCGACGTCGTGCAGGGTGGCAGCCATGGCCCCTCCGATCAGTTGCAGGTGCAAGCACTATACAACGTTGTACGGTGCCGCGGTGGGGCGACCCGTCGGGCCGCCCCTTGGCGTGGCAGTGCGGTTAGCGCCCGGCGCTGCCGAGGACCACCGAGATCTCGACGGGGACGTTCTCCGTCTGGTAGATCGTCCCGATGCCCAACTGGTCCGCCACATCGCGGGCCGTCGTCGCTGCCCAGTCGTTCTTGTAGTACACCACGCTCGGCTCCACCTGCCGGGTCCAGTTGCCCGAGACGACCTGGGTGTACCCGCCCGAACGCAGCTGCGCCGTATTCGTGCCCGCCAGGCCGCCGATTCCGGAGCCGTTGTACACGCCGACGGGCAGGTTCCGGTCGAGCACTCCGTCGGACTCGTCAGCGGCGGAGTCCTCGCTCGCGTCCGCCTCGGGCGTTTCGTCCACGAGGTCGGCAGCCTCCGACTCGTCGGCGGTGTCCGGCTCGCCGGAGCCGGGCGCCGCGGTTTCCTCGGGGCTGCTGGAGGCCTCGGCGGATTCTTCGTCGTCCGGATCCTCGGAAGCCGAGGCGGAGTCGGAAGCGGGGGCACTCACGGAAGCCGACGGCGGTGCGCTCGGCGCCGCCTGCTGGTCGCCACCGAAGGTGGGACGCAGGAGGAAGAAGGCGACGAGACCGATGAGGATCGCGGCGACGCCGAAGATCAGGATCGGCCACAGTCCGCCGCGGCGCGCCGGGGCCATGCCGGCGGCGAGCCGGTGGACACCCTGACGGTCGGTGTACTCGGGGACACGATCGAACTCGTCGCTCGGATACTTACTCATGACCTTCCTTCGATGAAGCGTCTGCGCTACGCGAGGCGGCGTCGGAATCGGTGGTGCGGGTGTCATTGCTAGTCACGTCGACTCTACCGGCGGCGGTTGTCCGCCGGGCGGCGACGCGTCGACGCGTCGAACGTAGTCTACGCAACCGAGTGACCAGCATCGGGTCGTACGCCAGCGCACCGTCGGTGTCGATGAGCACATTGAGTTGCTGGTAGTAGTGCGTAGGGCTGACGTCGAAGCGGGCCCGGATCTCCTGCTCCTTGGCCCCGGCGTACTTGAAGTGCAGCTTCTCGAGCTGCAGCATACGCTTCTCGAGCTCGCTGAGCTCACCTCTGGACATGCTCCCCCTCGCGGACCGACACGGAATCCCCCAGTTTAGTCGCCCGCGCCGCGCGCGCCTGGTCGCGCCGCCCGCCGCGTCATAATGGTTGCCATGCGGATGGCAAAGGATTGGGAACAGGCTCTCGCACCCGTCGCCGGCGAGCTGGCGGCCGTGCAGGAACGCGTCGAGGCGCGCCGCGCCGCCGGCGAGGACATCCTGCCGGGGGCGAACGACGTCCTGCGCGCGTTCGAGCAGCCGCTGGCCGCGACCCGCGTCGTCGTCCTGGGCCAGGACCCGTACCCGACCCCCGGCCACGCGATCGGGCTCTCCTTCGCCGTCGAGTCCCACGTGCGTCCGCTGCCCCGCTCGCTGGGCAACATCTACACGGAGCTGCGCGACGACGTCGAACTCGCCCCGCCGTCCCACGGCGACCTCTCCGCGTGGTCGGGCCAGGGCGTGCTGCTGCTCAACCGCGTGCTCACCGTCACCGCTGGCGAGGCGGGTTCGCACCGCGGGCTCGGCTGGGAACGCATCACCGAGGCGGCGATCCGGGCGGTCGCCGAGCGCAGTGCCCAGACCGGCGCCCCGCTCGTCGCGATTCTCTGGGGCAAGGACGCGCAGCAGGCGCGCCCCCTGCTCTCCGCGGGCGAGGAACGCGGCACGACGGCGGTAATCACCTCCGCGCACCCGTCTCCCCTGTCGGCGCGTCGCGGGTTCTTCGGGTCGCGGCCGTTCAGCCGCGCCAACGAGTTCCTGCGCAGCCACGGCGCCGAGCCCATCGACTGGTCGCTGCCGCCGGCCGAGCCCGCCGGCGACACGCTCTTCTGATCGGGTCAGCGGCGGCGGATCCGGCGCCGCTCGTGCGTGTTCCATCCCTTGGTCAGCGGGCGAGCGATCGTATCGCCGAGCACGATGCCGCCGGCGATCGCCAAGATGATGCCGAAGGCGTTGAAGATCTCACTCAGGCCGAGGGTGATGTCCCCGGTTTCCATGGTGATGCCGTAGATCGCACGGAAGATCATCAGACCGGGCAGCAGGAACATCATCGCCGGGACGGCGACGACCAGCTGCGGTGCACCGAGCCGCAGGGCCACCCAACGGCCCGCGACGCCGATGACGACGGCAGCGCCGGCTGGGGCCAGCCGCTCCCCCACGCCGACGCCGAGAACCGCGAGCAGGGAGCCGTATCCGAGCAGGGCGACGCCAGCCGTCGGCAGCAGCAGCCGGGGGGCGCTCTGCTCGAAGATCGAGGCGCTGAAGACCGCGACGCCGACGAAGACGGCCATGAGCCACGTCGGGTAGGTGACCGTGGGGATCTCGGTGATGTCAATGCTCTCGACGCCGAACAGGTCGCCGACAACCAAGCCGGTGATGATGCCGGCGAAGATCCCGCCGAAGACCAGGAGCGCGGAGAAGAGCCGACCCGCGGCGGTCACCGGGAAGCCGTTGATCGCATCCTGGACGCTCGAGACCAGCCGGGTGCTCGGCAGCAACAGCATGATCCCGCCGGCGACCACGACCGCCGGCGAGATCGGCACGCTGAGCCGCCACAGCAGCAGCGCCGACGCGGTGATGAAGAGCGAGGCCAGCCCGACGGAGAAGAACTCCGGGATGCGCCACTTCCCCGAGATCTTCAGGACCTGCCAGACTCCCGTGAACGAGAGCAAAGCGATGAGCGCGCCGAGCCAGCTGCCGCCGATGAAGAGTACGAACGAGCCGCTGAAGACGCCGCCGGCGACGTCGGCCAGCCAGCGCGGGAACGGCTTCGGCTTGGACGTGATGACACCGAGCTGGTCGATCGCCTCGCGTCGTGTGACGTCGCCGGCGACGATATCGGCCACGAGCTGATGCACGAGCGCCAGCCCCGCATAGTTGCTCGTCCACGAACGGACGACGCGGAGCAGGCTCACCGGGTGCTGGTCGTCACCGGAGTAGTTGATGTGGATCGACTGGTTGGTGATGTCCACGTCGACGTTGCGCAGTCCGAACGAGGCCGTGACTGCGATGATGCTGGTCTCGGCTTCGAGAGCGCCGGCGCCGAACCTGAACATCGTTTCAGCCAAGTCCAGCGTGAACTCGAGAGTCTCCCGGGTGTCCGCCCCCGCCATGCCGATCTGGACCATCGGATTCGCGTACGGGCTGCCGACGAGCCGATCGACGATCGAGAACGCCTGGGTGGGCGGGTGCTCCGACTCCAGGATCTTCGAGAAGACCCGCCTGGCGCCCGGCTTCGGGACCCACGTCGCCCGCCGGTCCGGACGCCCGAACGGCAGCCGGATGGCCGGCCCAGTCGACGTAGCCGGGCCCCGCGGGGAAGTGATCGGGGTCGTCGGCGCGGTGGGCGGGCCGCGGCGGATACGACGTTTGGGTCGGGCCGGCGGTGCCGTGCGCGCGGCGGACGCGTTGGCCCCCGTGGGACGCTCCGTCGTCGGGCCGGTTCCCGGGGACGACGACGGGGCGCCGCGGTCCTCGCGCACCGTGTCGATGGGCCGCGTGTAGGGGTCGACGCCGGGCTGAGCCGGGCCGGTGTGCACAGGGGTCGCGTTGGTGGGTGGTGCGAAGGGGTTGTCGATCTGGGCGGTCGTGACCCGAGGCAGCGCCTCGGCTACGGGATAGGCGTCCGTCCCAGGGCGGACGTCGTACACCGCTGCGGCCTCCCCGCTCGACGCCTCGTCGCCCGACGGTTCGGGCTCGAATGGCTGCGTCCGACTCACCTGGTCACCTCCCCGTTTCTCGCTTCGATTCCCCACTGTACAACCGCGGACGGGCCCGCGGACACGGTGGGAATAGATACCTTGGACACACCGTTATTAGATGCAAACACATATTTATTGGAGGCTTACATGGGCAAGAAACTGGAACTGGGTGCCGAGACCTTCGGCGACGTCAACGTCGTGGAAGAGACCACAGGCGCGGCGCACGCACGCGTGCTGCGCGACGTCGTCGAGGAGGGCGTGGTCGCCGACCAGTCGGGCCTCGACTTCTTCGGCGTGGGTGAGCACCACCGTGCCGACTATGCGGTCTCCGCGCCCGAGGTCGTGTTGTCCGCGATCGCCGCGCGCACCGACCGGATCCGCCTGGGCTCAGCCGTCACGGTGCTCAGCTCAGACGATCCGGTGCGTGTGTTCCAGCGGTTCGCGACGCTCGACGGGATCTCGAGTGGTCGCGCGGAGATGATTCTGGGGCGCGGCTCGTTCATCGAGTCGTTCCCCCTGTTCGGCCACGACCTGGGTGACTACGAGATTCTCTTCGAGGAGAAGCTCGCCCTCATGGCGAAGCTCTTGAAGGAGGAACCGACGACGTGGGCGGGTACCACGCGCTCGCGGCTGAGCGCGCAGGACGTCTACCCGAAGACGGCGGACGGGATGCGTGCCTGGGTCGGCGTCGGCGGAAGCCCCGAGTCCGTCGTCCGCGCCGCGCGGCACGGCCTGCCGCTGATGCTCGCGATCATCGGCGGTGACCCGCTGGCGTTCGCCCCGCTCGCCGACCTCTACCGCAGGGAGCTCACGGCTTTCGGGCATGACACACGGCCGGTCGCCGCGCACCTGCACGGCTTCGTCGCCGACACGGATGAGGAAGCCGCCGAGCAGCTCTGGCCGCACTACTTCGCGCAGATGACGAAGATGGGCCGAGAGCGCGGATGGCGCGGCTACGGCCGCGGGCAGTTCGAGGCCGCAATCGGCCCGGGCGGCAACCTGCTCGTCGGCGCTCCGGAGACCGTGGCGAGGAAGATCGCGCACATCGCGACGAATCTGGGCCTCGAGCGACTCGACGTGAAAACGAGCAACGGTACGCTCGAACACGACCGAATTGTGCACAGCATCGAGCTGCTCGGCGACCGGGTCGCCCCGCTCGTCCACGACATGATGGCCGGCTGAGCGGCCCCGGGGCGCGCAGTGACGAGTGGCGGTCTCGAACGCGCCGGAGAACGCCACTCGTCACTGCGGACACGCTCCGCACCACCAAAAACCAATGGCCCCGGTCCGCAGACCGGGGCCATTCTCTATCGGTGGATCTTACTGGACTCGAACCAGCGACCTTTCGCGTGTGAGGCGAACGCTCTAACCAACTGAGCTAAAGATCCGTGCAACTGCGCCGCATCGGGCACCAGAACATCTTAACCCGCCGATGCCGGGCCGCCAAATCCTGGCCCGGCGCCGGCGGGAGGTCAGATCAGCGTCCCCGGCCAGGGCGCTCCGCCGGGACCACGGCACCGATGTGGCTGCCATCGACACCCGAGTTCACGAGGAAGGACTTGAAGAACGGCCGGGCGAATTCCCCGTGCTCGATCGCTCCGTCGTCGTCCCGCCCGAACCCCGCAGGCTGCTCTAGGGAAAGGACGTCACGCTGGGGTACGACGCGTTTTCCACCGGTGGTCACCGACCGGCGGCCGTCGAAGAACGCGTTGGTGGCATCCACGTCGCCGCTGACGACGTCGGCATCTCCGGCGGCACTCCGCAGCGAGAGGTTGTTGCGAAAGACCCCTTGTTCATCGGGCGCGAAGTACGGGTTGATCCGGAAGATGAAGTTGTAGCGCTTATTGTCCACCGCGGTGTTGCCGGTCACCTCGAGGCGGCCCGGATTGAAGTTGTCCGTGAAGCCGTCCATGTTGTTGTCGTAGGCGAGGTTGCCGGTCAAGACATGTGCGGCCGGGAGCCCCTCACCGCCGACCTTGAAGCCGCTGCCGGACGTGCCGTCCTCGCGGTAGCCGTCCGAGAGCTTGCCGTTGGAGTACGCGACGTTGTCCTCGAGCGTGATCGGGAAATTGGCGCCCTCGTTCGTGCGATTGTAGAGATCCCAGCCGTCGTCAATGTTGTGATGGGCGATGTTGGCGCGGAACACGTTGCCCGGGCCGACGCCCAGCTTGGCCGCGAAGCCGTCCGCGTTGATGTCGCTGGCATCCCTGTTGTCGTGGGACTCGCTGTTGGAGATGAGGTTGTCCGCCGGCCAGTTTTCCCGCGCCCCGCTGCCGGTGAGTTGGAAGCCCGTGTCGCCGTTGTGGTTGAACACCATGGAATCAACCAGGTTGTTCGACCCGGAGACCCGCATGCCGTTCGACGCGGCACCGGTCAAGCGCAGCCCGGAGACCTCCCAATGGTCCGCATCGAGGCGGATGATCTGCGGCAGGGCGCCGCGGCCGTCGATGGTGACCTCACCATCGTCGTGCGCGGTCAGCGTCTTGCGCGCGCCCTCGGCGCCGGAGTACGCCGCGGCGATCTCGATCCGGTGCGACGGCGTGTAGACGCCTTCCAGCAGCTCGACGGCCTGGCCCGGCTGCACGTAGGCGACGGCGGTCGCGACGTCGAGCGGGCTGCCGGCCGTGCCGTCGCCTGTCGGTGATCCGTCGGGGCTCGCGAGCAGCGGCGCCCCGGCGTCGAAGAGGCGAACGTTCACGTCGACCGATCGCGTGATCGACTCGGCGCCCGGGCCCTCGGAGGGCGTGAAGACCGCCTCCACCTTGGAGGAGCCCACCGGAAGCGTCAGCTCGGTCGAGATCTCTTCGCCTGCGGTCGCGGGCAGGGTCGCGGCCACCGCGCCGTCGACACTCACCTGCACTTCCCCGTGGTGCGACGCCGTCGCCGCCAGCGGGTAGGCGGCGGCACCCGAGTGCGCCGGTGCGCGCAGGTCGAACGACACCGGCAGCACGGGCTCTGGAGCGATCGGCCGCGGCTGCGTGTCCGCGCCCGAGAGCGTGAGCGACGCGTTGGAGAACGTCGCGGCCACGTTGCGGGAGGCGAAGAACCCCACGGTCATATTCTCCGGGTCGATGTCCTGCACCCAGTCGGCCCCGGCGAGCTCGCGGGTGAACGTCTCGGGCTCTCCCAAGCCCTTGTACGTCGTCGACATGACGAACGCGTCGTCCGCGCGCTCGAGCCGCATCGTGACCGGCTCGCCGATGGTGAGCCCGTAGTCGCCACCGGCGGCAAACTTCTGCACGGATCGCCTGGCCTCGACCGTGCCCCACGGTTCGGTCTCCCCGGTGCGCGTCATGGCGTTGGCGCCGTCGCGCAGGACGGCCGTCGCCGCGTAGTTCGACGCGGCCGGCACTTCCTCGAAGCCGTCGACCATCGGGTCCTGGCGCGCGCCGCCATTGACGTCGCGGACCATGAGCCCAGCGCCTTCCTGACCGCTCGGGTTCGCCCCGGTTTCGGGCCCCAGTTGATGAACGACGACGTCCGCTTCTAGTACGAAGTTCTGCTCCCCGGGATCCAGATCGACGTAGTAAAAGGTCAACCCGTCGTGCCCCGGGGCGAGCTTGCCGCCGCGGCTCTCCATGAAGATCTCGCCGTCGATGGTCCCGGGGTTGCTGGGGTCGGCATGGTTCAGCCCCACCTTCTGGGGCAGGACATTCGCCGAGAAGTTCAGGTCGGTGGACTGGCCGAACGTGATCTGCTCCCAGACCGGCTCCGCCGTGGAGTTCGTGGTCGCCGACGCGGGTAAGGGGACGAGGACCGCCCCGGCCAGGGCGAGAGTTCCCGCCGCGGCGAGGACGCGCAGCGTCGTCGGTCTGTCGTGGGCCATGGGTTCGCTCCGTTACAAGGTGTGGTGAGTGATGGGGCGCGCAAGACGCCATTTCAACCTAGGGGTGACGCGCATCACCCTCAAGACGATTCGGGCCGTTTCGCGTTGCTACCTCGGCATGGCGTGATGCACCCCCGGGTCCGAACGCAAAGAAGGCCCCCGTCAGAACCGGAATGGTTCTGACGGGGGCCTTCGTGTGAGCCCCCTGCCGGATTCGAACCGGCGACCCTCTGTTTACAAGATAGAAAACTTGTACGAGGGCTCTCTACTTGTCGCATGATTTCTGAATCTTCTCCGCGAGATTGGTCCAATTTGGCTGGCCTGCCTGACCTGTTGTGGTCACCCTGTGGCCTACAGGCAGGCATGAAAAAACCCCGGAGCTTGAGCCCCGGGGTTCAGCCAGCCGATTGCCGTCGGCGTGACCAGGAGATGATTTCGTGCCTGATCTTACCACCCTCACCCTGCCTTCGACCATCGCCGCCCCTGCTCCATCGCCCGGCGGCAAGGGCGCCCGGAACGGCGCCAGCCGCACGCCCGGCGGCGCAGCCGCCGGGCGTCTTGGTACTAACGCCAACAGCTCTTCCGGCATATCGGCGCAGGGCAGAAAATCCGCTAGATCTCGGCGTTTTTCCCTCCGTCGCCATGCTGCCGACCTCGAGCGCCGTGTTCGTGGATTTCGAGGTCATAGTGTTCACCGGTGCGGGCTGGTCCCCGTGGACGATATTGCAGTCCGTGTCACTACCACCCCTACCGGTGATCGCATCGCGGGCTTCGCCGGTCTCGCCACATGCGGATCGGTATGGGTCTGCCCAGTGTGTTCTGCGAAAATTCAGGCGGAACGGGCCACGGAGCTGGGTGACGTTCTTGCTTGGGCTCGCGGTGAGGGGCATACTCTCGCGATGGTGACCTTAACCGTGCGGCACCACAGGGGTCATCGGCTGTCGGAGGTCTGGGATGCCGTTACAGCAGGATGGAGCGCAGTCACTTCGGGTTCACGCTGGAAAAGCGAGGCCCCGGATGCATTCGCCGACAGGCTGGCTCGTTGGACCGCCCAGGGTCAGGCCGCTGATGCCTATCAGCTCTATCGACGGCAGGGCATCCTCACGGCTCCGGCCCGCGCTCCTCGCGGTTGGCGTCAGGGCAATGAGCCCACACGTCGAATTGGGGATGCTGAGGCTTTCGGAGTCCTCGGATGGGCCAGAGCTGTTGAGGTCACTCATGGCCGATCTGGATGGCATGTTCATGTGCACGCCGTCCTTGTCCTCCGTGGCGGGGTTTTGCCTTCGCGGGTTGACGACCTCGCGTTGAGGATGTTCGGTCGTTGGCAGCACGGTATCGGTAAGCTTGGTTTCGACGCTGTGGCCGTCACGTCCACGGGTGCGCGGCCTGGTGTTGATGTGCGCATCTCCATGGCCGCAGAGCATCGCCTGGCTGCCTACCTCCAGAAATCCTCGGACCTCCCGGCGGATGTGGAGGGTTCCCTCGGTGCCGCCGGGCGGTCTATGGCCCGTGAGGCTTCCTTGGGATCGTCGAAGGTCGGTCGGGGCGGGGGTCGTGCCCCGTTTCAGATCCTCGCGGATGTCCGTGATGTGAGTTCCCCTGATTTCGCGGTTTGGGATGAATTCGTCAGGGCTTCGGCGGGTCGCCGCCAGCTCACGTGGGGCGGCGATCTCCGCCTCCTTGCTGGCTTGGCCGCTGAGGCTAGATCCGACGAGGAGGTTGTCGAGGAGGAGTTCGGCAGTGCCGATGACACTGTTCTGATCATTGGGTCAGATGGTTGGTCGAAAATTTCAAAATTCTCGCATCTTGTCCTGGACGCCGCAGAGACATCCGACGTATACCTCATGGCCACGCTCGACGACAATGCCGTTTCTTGGTTCCTTCCGGATCAGAACGCGACGCGTGCGTCGCTGACTCTAGCCGCGTAGCCCTATCGCATGCACGATTGGTCCACGCAAAGCCGAAACGCGCGCAGCCGTGTACTTCTCCGCTGCCTCACCTTCGACTGGGCTCGTCACGAAGCGGACGCGTCCTGGGCCTGTCGGCGCGTGGACCTCATCGATGCGCCTTACTCGGACCACGATTGTGGCCAGGGCGACAACGAGCAGTTTGCCGATTACTCGTTCGTGAAGTTCGCCTGCCAGCGGCCACCATCGTGATGTCGCCTCCTCGGCCACGTCGTCTGGCATGGTCGCATGCCATCCCATCCATTCCCTGTCCGGTTCATTGCATTTTTGAGCCGGGCCTACGCGTACCACGAGAGCCGGCGGAAGGTCATGATCTTGCGCACCCAGCAGTGGTCGGTCTACAAGTCCCTGTAGATTCTCGCGTTCTCCTGCCAGCCGTTCTCCCGCTTCGTCTAGGCGATACGTCGCCCCGAGCAGACCGCTCCCACAGATCCGATTGCCGAGTGCGCGCGACACTCCTAGAGCGTGTGCTACGTCCGCTCCTCCGACGAGTGCCCTGTCATCGTGCCTGTGCCATTTGGTCATCTCACCATTCTCCCACCAGCCCCACTGGACAGATCAGAGCTCATGCGTATAGGATCAATCTCGCAGACGTAATGGATCCACATCATGGAAGGCTACCCCTATGAAAATCCCTCTGTCCCAGAAAAAAGTGATCGTCACCGGTCAGCCACGAGAGCGGTCGGAATGGATCGGCGTGGGCGAGTCCCGCACGCGCGGCTCGCGCGTTACCGACGATCAGGGTCGGCCCGTCTCGGGCGTCGCGGTCGTGACCGTCGATGGCCTCGGTGAGGTGTGGACCGACGCTACAGTCCTTGTCCCCGACCACCTGTGTGAGGAAATTCTGCCGGGAGCAGTCATCGATCTCTCTGGAAACCTCGTCGCCGATTTGCGCGGCGGTGATTTTGGCGTCATTCGAAAAACCGTGCACGGCGTCGAAGGCGTGACAGTCGTGGGGTCGCTTCCAGACCTGCTCGCCGCCACCGGAAAGAAGGTGACCACGAATGCCTAGCTGCATTGAGATCCTGAAGGCCCAAGTGCTCGAATCCGGTGCGTATCGCGCGACGATCAGGACGCTCACGGATTTTCCTGACCGGATATTCCCTTTCTCTGCGTCCACAGAAGCGTGGATCGACGCCCAATTTCGTCACGGGCCGGGATCTGCGGCGAGGCGTCGCGGGGATATTTCGCGCGCAAAAGTCGCTGAGATGAATCGCGCTGAGGTGTCTCCCGAGGCCTTGCTTGCTGATCTCGCCGCTGAGCAGGAAATCTTGGAGCTCCTGCACGAGAAGCGCTGGCAGATGTACGCGCAGGGCTTCCCGGCCGCGCGTGCGGCTCTCGAAGCTGAAATCGTGGTTTAGGTATGAGTCGGCTCAAAATAGTCCCTCCGCCGGTGAAAAATGGTGAACTCGAGCTCCCGCCGTGGCCTTCTGAGCGGTCACCTCGTGGAAATCTGATGGCCTTTCGCCGGTGTTTTCGAATTCTTGTTCATCAGGAAATCGCTAAGCGCGGACTGCCACCAGAAATTGATCTCGAATTTTTGCGGATCACAAATCCTGAAAAACCAGTTTATACGGATATTCGGCAGCTTCTTGACGCTCTCAGGCTCGTAGATGCTGGCATGGCATCAAGTATTCTTCCGCAGATCACACGTCTAATGAGGTCAGATATGGCCACCAAAAGGTTTTGGTGATCTCAATGAATTTCGACGATGATCGAATGCCTCACCGGCCAATTTCGTTTCCTGCGTCGAAAGGTCTGATGATGCCGCCTGAAGCGCTAGTCTCCCTCTCGCACCTGCTTTTTAAAAAGTGTGGCGATGTGCTGGGCACGCTTGACCGCCATGGCGTGGGAGTGAAAGCGGGACCGGATGAGGTCCGTGTGCCAATCCCGTACGGTGACGGATCTGAGGCGGTCAAAGAATATCTGAATTTTTTGGCGGTCCATGATCCGTCTTATGAGGCCGAAATCCGTCCTGTCGTAGCAAAAATCGTGATGGAAGCGCAGGACTACGAAACTATCGGCGCACTCGATTTTGAGTCTGACGATCCTGAAGGAAAGGAGGGAAAATAATGATGGAATCGAAACCCATCGCGAAATCCCTGGCACCCAAATCTCTTGCGCACGGGTGGCAGGTTCTTGCTGTGGTTGCGATTTGTGGTGGTATTTTCGCCGGATCTTATGGCCTTGCGGAACTTGGGTGGATCGATATTGTCGCGGTTTTTCTGACGGCTTTCATGGCCTCGTTTCTGAAGGTCACTTTTCAAGGAAAACGGGTCACGGGCGAGAATTTCGTCCGTTCTAGCGAGCTTTTGACAGCTCTTTATGACGACTGGCAGAAATGGATGACGACTTCGCCACTGATCCGAAAAGTCTTTATCGCAACCGGCTATGGCTTGGCTTTTGCCACGGCGAAATGGGTAATTTCCATCATGCTAACAATCTTTTCTAATCCCTGGATGGCCGCCGGTTTTGGCGCAATTGCCGCCAGTGTTATTCTCTCACCCCCGCTTTGGGCGTGGATGTCTAAGAAGGTGGCGGGATGAGAAAGATTCGAATTACCCTACTTATACTTTCGTGGCTTTGGGTTCCCATCATCCTAAATCAAGCTTGGAAGCTTGTGTCTGGGGGTGATGTGGCCTCTGTGGCCGTGTTTCTGGGTATTTTTGTCGGGTTGCTGTGGTCTCGTAAATGGATTCCTATTTTCACGAATACGGCTGAAATCTGGCGGGGGCTCTCCCCCAGGAGCTTTCTATCTTACCTTCAAGTACGGCTTCTTTGGCGGTCTATACTGGGTCGCCTCGACCTTGGTCTACGACACGATTTTGCGCCGGAAATCACCGAAATTAGGCCAACAGCCGCCGGATTCACCGTAAAACTCGCGGTATTTGACGACACGATCCTGAAGAAGATGACGGATCGTGCCGGCGAAATGAAACGCATTCTGGGTGCCAAGACCGTCAACTTCGTTCCTGTTGGCCAAGGAGAAATTGTTATGAAGGTAATGGGTGAAGACCATACGGAAAGTGTGGTCGATCAAGATTTCTGGGTCCGGAATCACGGTCTCCCGGAACCGAAGTCGCTGCCTGTCGCGGTCAGCGACACCGGATCAGTTTTCGAGGCTGGAATCGCCCACACGCTGCTGATTGGGGCGACGGGAAGCGGTAAGGGCAGTGTGATCTGGGCTTTCATCAGGCAGCTCCTCCCGGCGAAGGATCGTGGTCTCGCAACTTTCGCCGGGATAGACCCGAAGCGGTCGGAGCTTAAGGGTTGTGAATCGCTTTTCGACACCGGGCTCGCTTTCACTCCAGAGGAAACAGCCGAACTGCTCGAAAGGATCGTCGCAGAAATGCGGCACCGCCAGGAAACTGGTGGCAGGCATTTCCAAGTATCTACCGCTATGCCGTGGCTTTTTGTGGTAATAGACGAGTTCGCGGGCATGGCCTCAAGTCCTGATCGCAAAACAAATACACGCATTAACGACGCTTTCTTCGCGATCATGACGCAAGGCCGGTCTGTTGGTATTGCCGTTCTCGCGGCAGCCCAAATGCCGCAGAAAGAATTCATCGGGTCACTACGGAGTCAGTTTGTGATGCGCATCTGCCTTCGAACGGAAACTTCGTTGGAAACTTCGATGGTCCTTGGCGAGGGGAATGCGGAATTGGCTGCCGCTCATTCCCTGCCCGCCGCAACGGCCTCGAATAACTATGCGACGGCGGGGATCGGATGGGCGATACATGAAACCGAAGGCCTCGTCAAAGTGCGTTTCCCGTATACCTCCGATGATGACATTGAAGCGATTCTTCAGGAGGCGTCACGTGGAATCCAATAAGGCTCTGAATCAAGATTTGGACGCACTCTCACTGCGGGAACACAACGTCATCGCTGATTTTGTCCGTGACATGGGCGACCTTTCGCCATCGGCTTCCCGCCAAGATGTCGAATATTTCCACCGGAAACGCGACGTTCGACTTGCAGGAATAGAGAGCGAACGTGAAAATCTTCTCCGTTCGCTTTCACACGAAGATACATCTAACCAAGAATAGGGGCGTGTGAACAATGGACCTTGATGAATACGAGCGCCGAAAAGCACCTTTGAATGAGGCGCTTCGGCAACTGGACCTCAAACGGCAGAGGCTGAGCGCGAAGCTCTATAAAGACATTGAAGTCAACAATATCAACCTGTGTGACGCTTTGAATGAGACTCACGCCGACGATGTCCCTGCCGTCAATGCGCGTTTTGCTCGCCTTGAGGATCGACTCCGTGAACTGCATGCCATTGCGTGTGAAGAGATCGAAGCCGAAAAATTCAGGGCTTGGGACAATTTCCATCACCCTCAAGACTAGGAGGACAAGACAATGACTGAGATTTACCAACTCAAGCGTGACGAAGAAGGGTATTTGAACGCGCTTGACGACGCACAGCTCGCAATCATCAAAGAGGAAGAAGACTTCCTCAACGATCGCGACGAGATGATCCGTGAGCATGAGGAGGAGGCCCGGGAACTCGCGGTACGTCACGAGCGGATCCGCGAGGGTGGGCAGATCCAGCATGAGGCGCGGATCGAGGATCTGGAGGCCGAGCGGGAGGACCTCCGCCGTCGGCTCGACGAGGTGCGGGACGAGCTGCGGCTAGCCGAGAAGGAGGCGCGCGATGCGTAGGCGACCAAAACGGTCCAACCGGCCGATTTCGCCCGCGAAATCGGGCGGAACCCGCCGGAGGCGAAACCCGGCTCGAATCGGTTTGACGTTGATGCTGAGCGTCGCCCTGCTGTTGGGCGGTGTCATCACTGGATGCGCAGACGCTGGCCCCGACAAGGCCGGGGATTCCCCCACTTCGTCGGTGCACATCGGTGAACCCGCCGTCGAGGCGAATTGGCCGATTCAGCGGTGCCACGGGCCTGGCCTCATCGTCGTCAACATGGATAAACAGCTTGTGGTGGCTTGGGATCGTGGGGCTTACCGTGCCGAGGTCGCCACTGCCTCGAATCGGCCGCCCGGGGACGCTGTCGAATGCGATTTGACCTCTGAGGAGAACGACACCCATTTCGCGCTGGTTGGTGATGAAGTCATTTTGCCGACCAGTTACGGAATCGTCCTGGTCGCGCCTGAGGCAGTGAATGATTTGGACTTGTGGGCTTATCGCGTGGGATTGGAGGAGGAAGATGAGTGAAATGAAGATGGAACCGGAGTCGGTTTTTCTTATCGATGCGGAAGAGGCATCAAAGTTGACCGGTGTCCCGAAGAGCACCCTGCACTTGTGGGCCGCTGCCCGTGACGCGGGAGAATATAATGACGGCCCGTCGCACTATGCTCTGGGCCCGCGTCGGCGGATGTGGGACCGCGCGGATCTTCTCGCGTGGCTGGCTTCGAAGCGCGTCTAGATGCCGTCAATTCGCAAGCGAGTATCCCCGAAGGGAGCAGTCACTTGGCAAGTCAGGTGGCGGCTTCCTTCGGGGCGTGAAAATTCGAAATCATTTCCCACGCAGAAGATCGCCAAGACGTATTTGGTGTCACTTGAATCGCGGTCGAAGTATACTCTGCCGGTTGTCGCCACAGGTCGTATTCCTCTCGATGTTCTTTGGAGCGAATACATTGAAAACGAACCTGAGAAGAATGACTGGAAGCCTAAAACTATTGAAGGCAAATCCCTTGCATGGCGGCGCATTGAGAAAAGCGGGTTGGCTCAGCGGGAAGTTCGCTCGATAACGTCAGCTGAAATCAGCAAGATGCTCGCTGGGATGGGGATGTCGGCAGGGAAGCAAACGCTTCGGCTATTCTCTGATCTCTACACCATGGCTGTACGGCGTGGGTACGACGGACCGCTCCCGGCGGAAGGCGTGAAAGTTCCGCGTCGTGAAGCACGGTCAAGGAAGTTTTTGACTGCCGATGAAGTGGAGCAACTGGCCGCTGTCTGCGGTCCGGGCCACGGTGAAACCATCAAGATCCTCGCCTACACCGGGCTGAGGGTCGGGGAGCTGTCTGGTTTGAACGTCAGCGATTGGGACAGCACCAATCGGCGTTTGCACGTGCGCCGATCTGTGTCATGGACAAATGGGAAAGCCCATGTGAGCGTCCCTAAAACGGCAAGCGGCGTCCGTAGTATCCCTGTGCCTACGAGGATCGCTCGGATACTGGACGCGGCCTCTGACGGCCAGGATGGCGCTACCCCGCTGTGGCGTAGTCCTCAAGGAGCGCGCTGGAACCCGAACAACTGGCGTCGGCAAGCAGAGTTGGGTTATCGTCTAGAGCTAACCGGCCTCCGCGGAACCCGCCTCCATGACCTTCGTCACACATACGCCGCCCTCGCCAGACACGCCGGAGCAGATCTCCCCACCCTGCAAAAAATCATGGGCCACGCTTCGATCACGACGACCATCAATCTTTACGGCGGAATTTTCGACACCGAGATGGACAGCCTCGCTGACGGCCTCGATTCGCTCTGATAGCCTGAAAACCAATGACCTCGCGCAGCGGGGATGACCCGAAAAGTACACGCCAGCCAAAGCTAACGTGGACAAATCGTGGACATGAACCCCGCTGAGCGGGGATGCCAGTCAAATGAAAACCGCGAGATCATGCGGATGTAGCCTTGAGCCCCCTGCCGGATTCGAACCGGCGACCCTCTGTTTACAAGACAGATGCTCTGGCCAGCTGAGCTAAGGGGGCATCGCCACCCTCGCGGGCGACGAATCCAGATTAGCCGAGAACCCCCGGCAATCGAGAATTGCCGGCCGGGTCAGCCGATCTTCTCTTCGGCCCACGCGACGAAATCAGGATCAGCCTGGCCGTCCCAGACCTCGCCGTTGAGCCAGACGCTCGGCGTGCCGGGAACGGCGTCGGCGAGCGCCGCGCTCTGCCCGAACTGGGCGAACGGACGGTACTCCATCGAGTCGATGCAGCCCTCGAGACCCTCGGCGCCGTTCTCGGCGGCCAGATCGGCCATCTCCGAGTTCTTCAACTCGCCCCCCTGCTGCTGGGCGAAGAGTGCCGTCGAGAAGTCCAAGTACGACTCCGGGGCGGCGTTGGCGACGCACGCGAGGGCGTTGGCTCCGCGCGAGGAGTAGTTCGTCGACGAATTGGGATCGAGGAACGCGACGTTGCGCTGTTCGAGGACGACGTCCCCGTCAGCCACCCACTGCTCGATCTGCTCTGAGTACTGCTGCTCGAACACAGCGCAGTGCGGGCAGTTCACATCCGCGTAGACGACGAGCTGGGGCGGGTCCGCCGCGTCGTCCAGGCCACGCGGCGCCGGCTCAGTGCCCTGCGGGGCCTGCTCGCCGGCGTCGGCCACGTCGATGGTGCGGTCTCCGGTGAGCTCGGGATCAGTGGTCACCCCGCCCTCGCCGTCCGCGACGAGGACGATGCCGCCGTGCTCGTTGCCGCCGGCCGGGATTGGCCCGGCGTCCGGAACGGCTGCGGTGCGCTGCTGCACGACGATCATGACCACGAGTGCGATGACCAGCACCAGGGCGCCGACGACGCCCAGCTTCACGAACAGGGACTTCCGCTTCGCGGCGGCAGCCTGCTCCTCGTGCAGCTTGCGGGCGGCTTCGCGGGCGGCGGAAGTGCGCTCGGCCTTGGTTGGACGGTTCGCGGAATCAGCCATGCGGCGTGGTCCTTTTCTGTCGACGACGACGAAAGATGTCATCGCCATTTTAGAGGACGCTATAGGGTCAGAAGGACAGCGCTTGATCCAACACACTGCAGGAGCGAGACATGTCCCATTCCGCTGACGGAACAACACGCAACGAAACGTATGACTTCGTGGTCGTTGCCAACCGGCTCCCCGTGGACCGCGTGGTCAACGACACGGGCGAGTCGTCGTGGAAGCGCGCCCCCGGCGGGCTCGTCACGGCGCTGGCACCGGTGATGGAAGCGGCAGACGGAGCCTGGGTCGGCTGGCACGGCGCGCCGGATGAGGAAGTCGAACCGTTTGAGAACAACGGCATCTCGATCGTTCCCGTCCCCCTCTCGGAAAGCGACGTGAACCTCTACTACGAGGGGTTCTCCAATTCGACGCTCTGGCCGCTCTACCACGACGTCATCGTCGCCCCGAGGTTCCACCGGGCGTGGTGGGATCGCTACAAGAAGATCAACCAGCGCTTCGCCGACGCGACCGCGGCCGTCGCCGCCGAGGGCGCGACCGTCTGGGTGCAGGACTACCAGCTGCAGCTCGTCCCGAAACTGCTCAAGGATGTCCGCCCCGACCTGAAGATCGGCTTCTTCAACCACATCCCTTTCCCGTCCGTCGACCTCTTCGCCCAGCTACCATGGCGCAAGCGGGTCCTCGAGGGCCTGCTCGGGGCGGACCTCATCGGGTTCCAGCGGCCCTCCGATGCCTCGAATTTCTCGCGCGCGGTGCGCCGGATCCTGGGGTTCACGGTCCGCGGCCAGCAGATCCACGTGCAGGACGCTCAGGGCAACCCCTTGCGGATCGCCCGCGCTGAGGCGCATCCGATTTCCATCGATTCGGCGTCGATCTCGCGCATGGCGAAGGACCCGAAGATCCAGGCCCGCGCGAAGGAGATCCGCCGCGGTCTGGGCAATCCCGACGTGGTGGTGCTCGGCGTCGACCGCCTCGACTACACCAAGGGCATCCGCCACCGCCTGAAGGCCTTCGGAGAACTCATCGACGACGGCCGCCTCGAGGTCGGCGGCGCAGCCCTGGTCCAGGTGGCCAGCCCCAGCCGCGAGCGCGTCGGCGAGTACATGAAACTCCGCGACGAGATCGAACTGACCGTCGGCCGCATCAATGGCGAACACGACACGGTCTCCCACACGGCCATCCGCTACCTGCACCACTCCTATCCCTTCGAGGAGATGGTGGCGCTCTACCTCGCGGCCGACGTCATGCTCGTGACGGCACTGCGCGACGGCATGAACCTCGTCGCCAAGGAATACGTCGCCGCGCACGTCGACAACAAGGGGGCGCTCGTGCTCTCGGAGTTCGCCGGCGCGGCCGACCAGCTCAAGCACGCCTTCCTGGTCAACCCCCACGACATCGACGACCTCAAGGACACGATCGTCGCCGCGATCGAGCTCCCGGAGGCCGAGGCGAGCCGCCGCATGCGCATCATGCGCCGCCAGATCGCCACGAACGACGTCGCCCGTTGGTCCCGCAAGTTCCTGGAATCGCTCGCCAAGACGGACGACGAGCTTTCGCTCGACGCCCGCAAGCGGGCCGACGAGGAAAGGGCTGGACATGCCGCCGCCGACCTCATCCGCCCGCGCACGTCCGACGACGCGGACAACGAGTAGAGGAGCGCGATGCTATCCCCGGAACTTCGCACCGCTACCGAAGCCCTCGCCGAGGTCGACCACCTGCTCGTCGCTCTGGATTTCGACGGGACACTCGCCCCGTTTGTCGGTCGCCCCGAAGACGCCCGCGCGCTGCCCGGCTCGGCGGAGGCGCTCGCCCGGCTCGGCGGGGGTGACGCCCCCGGCTCCGGACCGCGTACGACGACGGCGCTGCTCTCCGGGCGCCACCTAGAGAGCCTGCGCCTGGTCGCTTCCCCGCCAGAAGAAGTCCTCCTGGTCGGCAGCCACGGCGCCGAACGGTACAGCCCGGAGACGGGCGACGAACCGCTCACCCTATCGGGCGCCCAGGAAGCTTTGCTGGCCGAGGTGACCGCGGCCCTGCGCGGTGTCTCCGAAGCCTTCGCCGGGGCACGGCTGGAACACAAGCCGTCCGGCGTCGTACTGCATGTTCGGCAGTGTTCGCCCGCGGACGGCGCGGCCGCGCTCGCACGGGCGCGCACGGCGCTGGCCGGCGAACGTGACGTGCATGTGACGGAAGGCAAAGCCGTGCTCGAGGCGGCCGTCGTCCGGGTCGACAAGGGGGTCGGTCTCGACTGGCTCCGGAGCGTCAGCGGCGCCGCGACCGTGGTCTTCGCCGGCGATGACGTGACTGATGAGCATGCGTTCTCGACCCTCCGCCCGGGCGATCTGGGAGTCAAGGTCGGGGACGGCGAAACGGGTGCCGCGTTCCGGGTCGGGTCGCTGGAGGATGTTACGGAGTTTTTGAATCTGCTCGCTTCTGTGAGAACCTTGTGACACCTATCACAACGGATCGTCGGGCACGTACCTGCCCGTGAAGGGAACACAACAAAATCATGGCATCTGTAACTTTTGACAGCACCACCCGTCTGTACCCGGGCAGCACGACCCCCGCGGTCGACTCGCTGAACCTCGAGATCGAGGACGGGGAATTCCTGGTCCTCGTCGGGCCCTCCGGCTGCGGAAAGTCCACGACCCTGCGCATGCTCGCAGGCCTCGAAGACGTGAACGCCGGCCGCATCCTCATCGGCGATCGCGACGTCACCGACGTCGCCCCGAAGGATCGCGACATCGCAATGGTCTTCCAGAACTACGCGCTCTACCCGCACATGTCCGTCGCGGACAACATGGGCTTCGCCCTGAAGATTGCCGGCGTCGACAAGGTCGAGCGTCGCAAGCGCATCGAAGAGGCCGGCCGTCTCCTCGACCTCACCCAGTACCTGGACCGCAAGCCGAAGGCCCTCTCCGGTGGTCAGCGTCAGCGTGTGGCCATGGGCCGCGCGATCGTCCGCTCCCCGCAGGTCTTCCTCATGGATGAGCCGCTGTCGAACCTGGACGCCAAGCTGCGTGTCCAGACGCGTACGCAGATCGCCTCGCTGACCCGCCGGCTGGGCGTCACGACCGTCTACGTCACCCACGATCAGGTCGAGGCCATGACCATGGGCGACCGCGTCGCGGTCCTCAAGGACGGTCTGCTGCAGCAGGTCGATACCCCCAGCAACCTGTACGACCGCCCGGAGAACGTCTTCGTCGCCGGCTTCATCGGCTCCCCCGCCATGAACCTCATCGACGAGGGCGCGCAGACCATCGGCGTCCGTCCGGAGAACCTCGTGCGAGCCACCGAGGCCGAGGTCGCCACCAGCAAGCACGCCTGGGCCGTGGAGGTCGACGTGCTCGAGGAGCTCGGCGCCGACGCGTTCGCCTACGGCCGCACCAAGATCAACGGCGAAGACAAAGAGTTCGTCGTCCGCCTCGAAGGCCGCACCTCGGTCCGCCCGGGCGACACGATCCACGTGCACGCCGTCGAAGAGCGCATCCACCGGTTCGACAACGCCAC
The DNA here is from genome assembly GCA_023896275.1 of Kocuria rosea subsp. polaris. Classification (GTDB taxonomy): domain Bacteria; phylum Actinomycetota; class Actinomycetes; order Actinomycetales; family Micrococcaceae; genus Zhihengliuella; species Zhihengliuella polaris_A. Next base: position 96,567 of record MLDA01000015.1, read on the forward strand.
CGGCAAGCGCATCGGCTAATACCTCCGCATGCGAGAAGGGCCGGTCGTTCCGCACTGGAACGACCGGCCCTTTTGCGTGCCAGACCAAACGCCCGGGTGGTCAGGGCAGCGGGACCCCGGGCAGAATCCAGACGGCAGCGTCAGCGCCGGCCGCACCGCGGAAGGTGAGGGCCCCGTCGTCGCCCGTCGCGAGGCTGATCCCGCCGTGCAGCTGAGCTTCCCGCCGCCAGCGTTCGACCGGAGTCGCCGAGACGAGGGACCGCGGCAGGGTCAGCTCGAAGTCGTCGCGGGCGGCGACGACGAGCACTGACTGCTCGGTGTGTTCACGCACGAAGACCAGCGCGTCGCCTGCGGCGTGCAGCCAGCGGATGCCGCCGTCGAGCAACGCGGGGCTGGATTGGCGCAGGACGCCGAGGCGCCCGTAGATCCCGCGCAGGTCCTCACCCACACGCGCGGGGTCATCCCATGGCATGGGCGTGCGGGAAGCCTCTCCGTTCCACCCCGTCAGGCCGAACTCGTCGCCCATGAAAACCATCGGGATGCCCGGCATCGTGTACTGCAGCACGACGCCGACAGCCTGGCCGCCCGGCCGCATGAGGCCGGCGGCGCGCGCGGTGTCGTGCGTGTCGAGGGCGTTCATGTTGCAGCGCCGCACCGTCCATGGGTAGCCGGAGACGAAGTCGAGATGAGTGGCGAGGAACTCCCGACCGTCGATGCGGTCCACGACCCCGGGCGGCACTCCGAAGAACCAGTCCTCGCCCGCGGGCGCCGTGTCGCCGGCGAGCCAGTGCCAGAGCGGGCGCGTGAAGTTGGTGTAGGTCATCGCGCCCTGCCACGTGTCGCCTTGGAAGTCGGCGGCCGCGTCCGACGTCGACTCGGCCAACAGCATCGCGTCGGGCTTGATCTCACGCATCCGGGCGCGGATCAGGGCGGCGACCTCGTGGTTCAGGTCCTCGGCACCCTGTCGGCCGGTCATGTTGCCGACGTCGATGCGCCAGCCGTCGAGGTCGAAGGGCGGCCGGAGCCAGCGGGCCACCATCGAGTCGTCGTCGAGGACGAACCGGGAGCGCAAACCCTCCGATTTCCAGTTGAACTTCGGCAGGGAGTCGACGCCGAGCCACGCAACGTAGGTCTCGTGGGCGTCGTCGAAGTAGTAGTAGTCAGCTTCGGGAGCGTCCGGGTCGGCACGTGCGGCGCGGAACCATTCGTGGGCGTCGCCGGAGTGATTCGCCGTGAGATCCCCAATGACGCGCAGCCCGCGGGCGTGCGCCGCCTGCACGAGGTCAGCGAGCGCGGCGTCCCCGCCGAGCAGCGGGTCGACACCGGAGAAGTCGGAGGCGTCGTACCGGTGGTTGGAACGGGCCGGGAACATCGGCGTGAGGTATACGACCGTCGCGCCCAGGCTCTGGATGTGGTCCAGCTTCTCGAGCACGCCCGGCAGGTCTCCCCCGAAGAACTGGCGCGGGGTCTCTGGTCCCTGACCGATGACCTCCGTGGTGTTCCAGTCGCACGCGATCGCCCACTCGGGCCTCGGGTGCTGGTCGGCCTGCGCGGATCGCGCGAACCGGTCCGGGAACACCTGATACATCACCGAGCGGTGCACCCAGTCCGGAGTCGCGGTGGAACGCTCCGGGTCGACGGAGGTCACCCGGAAGTCGTGATCGTCGCGTACGTCCCGGTTGAAGAAGCCGGCTGCGTTGAGCCAGTGATTGCGCCCGCCCACACGCACGAGCCATCGGTAGGACTGCACGGGGTTGACGATTCTCAGCTCCGCGGCGTACCAGTCCCAGACGACGTCGGCGCCCACCTGCCGCCCCGCGGGGGCGGAGCACGGCAAGGGGGCTGCGGCGTCGTAGTGTGGTTCGGCGTCGCGCACGCTGCGCAGCCAGACGCCCTCGACCCGCCCGAGGGAGCGCGGTACGCGCAACCGTACGCCGACGACGTCCCCCAGGCGGGGGAAGGGGTCGGACACGGTCAGCGCGGAGCCGTCATGGTGCGGCCAGCGCGCCACGTCCTCGGTCAGCTGCTCAACCACGGGGTATCTCCGTTCGTTCTGAGGCCGTTACCCCTTCACACTGCCAGCAGTGAGGCCGGATGTGATGTATTTCTGCAGGAATAAGAAGAGCGCCATCACCGGCACGGCCGCCAGCACAGCGCCGGCGGCGAAGACGCCCCAGTTCTCACTGCGCTGCTGGGCGACGTAGGAGTACAGGCCGACGGCGAGCGTCTGCGAGTCCGGGTCGGTGAGGACGACGGACGCGATGACGAACTCGCTCGAGATCCCGATGAACGCAAGCAGGCCGACGACCGCGAGGATCGGCGTCACGAGCGGCATGATGATTCGGAAGAACACCTGTGCGTGAGAGGCGCCGTCGATGCGGGCTGACTCGTCCAGGGACTTCGGTACCGTATTGAAGAAGCCGTACATGAGGTAGGTGTTCACGCCGAGCGCGCCACCCAGGTAGACCATGATCAGGCCCAGGGAACTGCCAAGCCCCACCGCCGGGATGATGTCGCCGATGTAGTTCAGCAGCAGGAAGATCGCGACGACGGCCAACAGCTGCGGGAACATCTGCAGCAGCAGCAGTGCGAGCAGACTGAAGCGGCGGCCGGCGAAGCGCATGCGCGAGAACGCATACGCGGCCAGCGCCCCGAGGAAGACGGTCGCCGCGCTCGTGACGACGCCGATGACGAGCGTGTTGACGAACCACTTGCCGAACGGGCGCTGCTCGTTGGAGAAGAGGTCGACGAAGTTCTGCAGGCCGATGTTCGTAAACAGGGTCGTGGAACCCGCCATGGTCCCGGTCGGGTTCAGCGCCGCAGAGAGCACGTACAGCAGTGGGAAGATCGAGAACAGGGTGGCCGCGATTGCAACAGCGTGCCGCCAGCCCTTCTCGCGGAACCACCGAGCGAAGCTCATCCGGGGCTGGGGAATCGCAGCGAACGTCGTGGCGCCGGATGGTGGGTTATTCTGCGTGCGCATCAGTTGATCTCCTCCAGGGCCTTGGTCTTGCGGAAACTGACGGCGGAGATCACGCCGACGACGATGAAGATGATGATCGCCAGGGCGCTGGCCAGACCGTAGTCGCGGCCGGCTCCCGTCCCGAACGCGACCTTGTAGACCATCGTGATCAGGATGTCGGTGTGGCCGATGTCGAACGTCGTGTCGCTGAATCTCGGACCGCCACCCGTGAGCATGTAGATCACGTTGAAGTTGTTGAAGTTGAACGCGAACGAGGAGATCAACAACGGAGCCAGCGACACGAGCAGCAAGGGGAGCTTGATCGCCCGGAAGATCATCCAGGCGCTTGCCCCATCCATGCGGGCGGCCTCTTCGGCCTCCGCGGGCAGCGACTGCAGGGCGCCGGTGCAGACGAGGAACATGTAGGGATAGCCGAGCCACAGGTTGACCAGCAGCACCGAGACCTTCGAGAGGATCGGGTCAGTCAACCACGGCAGGCTGGCCCCGCCGAGGATCGCGTTGTTGATGAAACCGAACTCCGCATTCATCAGTCCGGACCACACAAGCCCGGAGAGGAAGGCGGGGAACGCGTACGGCAGGATCATCAGGATCCGATAGAAGCGTTTACCCTTCAGATCCGCCCGGTTGAAAGCGATAGCCAGGAACAGGCCGAGCCCGAACGTCGTGATCACGGAAAGGAACGCGAACGCGAATGTCCAGACGACGACCTGGAAGAGGGGGCCGCGCAGGTTGTCGTCGCCGAAGGCCTTCGCGAAGTTCTCGAAGCCGACGTGGATCTTCCAGCCGGTGCCGAGTTCGCTGCCGTCATCGGCGCGGAAGGTTCCCTCGCCGGAGTCGGTATAAACGACGCCGGTGCTGACGTTGGTGAAGGTGTCGGCCGACTCGTCGTAAGTCAACCGCGGCTTGAAGACGTAGGCGGTGGAACCGTCCTGCGTCTGCAGGGTGCCGTCGTCGAGGTTGTCCGTCAGCGGAACGACGAGGCTCGAGACCTCGCCCTGACGGCCGAGGATGTCGCCGAACTGCAGGGTGGTGTACCCGTCCAGACCAATGGCCTTTCCGGTCGCGTCCAGTTGAGCCGACTGCACGGGCTCGAGCGGCTGCTCTGCCCCGCCCAAGCCGACCGCGCCGGACGGGTCCGTGACCAGAAGAAGCAGCTCGTCACCGTCCTCGACAACGGTCGCTGCGTATTGCGGTGAATCCGGGACCCGCTCCAGCGCCGAGAGCTGGATCGAGTTGATCGCGTCTTCCTTGGTGGAGTTGTGGCCGTCGCCGTAGTTCGTGAACGCGATGTAGGTCGAGAAGAACATCACGAACACCTGGAACACCAAGAGGAAGAGGACGCCGGGCGCCAGATACTTGGCCGGAAGCCCGTCCTTGCGCAGGTAGATCCAGTTGATGCCCACCGTCACGATGAGGCTGACCGCAAAGACCAGCCACTCCTCGCTCACAGCGAGCTGGAAGAGCGCGTAGGCCGCAACGGCGTCTACGATGCCCAGCAGGATGATCTTGGCGAGGATTCCCAGGAGGGAGTCCGGGCCGGAGGGCAGACGCCGCTTGCCCCCGCGCGGGGCGCCATGGGCGCCCCGCGCGGGTGTGGCCGCGCCTCGGGTCGAGGTTGATTCACCGCTCACGCTTTATACCTAGCCGTTGAACTTTGCTTCGATATTCTCGGACATCTTGGTCCACGCCGCGGCCGGGTCCGACTCGTTGCCCTTGATCAGGCTGAGTTCGGTGGCACCCCAGTCGGCCCAGACGGCCTGCATCTCAGGAGCTGCCGGCATCGGGACGCCCTCGGCGCCGATCTCGCCGAAAGCCTTGATGACCTCGTCGTCGGCGGCCTTCTCGAAGGAGGCCAAGAGCGCCGGCGGGCGTCCGCCCTGGTCGAACAGCGCGTCCTGCGCCGCCTCGGTGCTCAGATAGTTGACGACGAACTCGTTCGCGGCCAGCTCGTTCTTCGTGTACGAGGAGACCAGGAAGCCGTTCACGCCGACGAAGGGCTGCGCCGCCTCGCCGCCGGCGGAGGGCAGCGCGTCGACCGAGAACTCGATGCCGGCTTCCTCGATCGCCGGGACGTTCCACGGGCCGGTCAGGAAGTAGGGCGACTCGCCGGCCAGGAACTTCTCCTTGGCGATGTCACCGGTGATGTTGGAGTTGAACACACGCGTGCCCTTGTCGCCGTTGTCGGCGAGGAACTGCGCGAACTCCTTGCCGCCGTCGTTGTTCATGCCCAGCTGGCTGACGTCGTAGGATCCGTCCTCGCCTTGTTCGAAGACGGGGGCGCCGAACGAGGTCTGCAGCGGGTAGGCGTGGTAGGGGTCGGCCTGCTTCGGGTCGAGGCCGAGCAGGAACGGGTACTCCGCGTCGCCGGCGTCGACGACGCCCTGCCCAGCGGCGACGACGTCGTCGAAGGACTCGTGGGCCTCTCCGACGAGCTCCGTGTTGCGCACGAGGGCGACGTTTTCAGTGGCATACGGGACGCCGTAGACCTGGCCGTCGTAGGTCATCGCCTGCACGGACGACTCGGCGAACTCTGCGCTCTTGTCGCCCAACTGGATCGGCGCGACGACGCCGTTCTGTACCAGCGTGCCCAGCCAGTCATGCGGGGCGACGAGCACGTCCGGGCCCTTGCCCGATGGCGCCTGCGTGATGAAATCGTCGCGCACCGCGGCGAAGTCCTTCACGACCAGATCGACCTTGATGCCCTTGTCCGCCTCGAACTTGTCGGCGATCTCCTTCAGGGCCGGCGAGCGCTCGGCGTCGGTCCACATCGTGATGGTGGCCGATGCCCCGCCATCTGCGGGAGCACTGGAGGCGGCGGTTTCGGTTGAGCCGCCTCCGCACGCGGCGAGCGCGATGGCGGCGGATGCGCCAACAGCGCTGAGGGTGAAAGCTCGGCGCGTGGCGCCGGATCGGATCTGCACCGTCATTGGTGTGCCTTTCTCGATGGACGTGCCCTGGCGGCTGCAATTGCTCCGTGCCACCCGAGTGATGTACAACACGAGTGTAAACGCTTTCATGACGCCCGTCCACCCCGCGAGTATTCCTCATAAATTAGCTCAGATACGCCTGTAAGCGCTTCCAGATTTGCCAGTCGATGGGTAGGATGATCCACATGTCGCAGCCAGCAACGCAACTGAGCGCCGAGCGCCTTGTCCACGTCCCGTCCGCCGGTGACGAATGGTGGCGCCGTTCCGTGATCTACCAGGTATACCCGCGCTCGTTTCGCGATACGACCGGAGACGGCATGGGTGACCTGCCAGGGATCACCCGCGAACTGCACCACATCGCCTCCCTCGGCGTGGACGCCGTCTGGCTCTCCCCGTTCTGCACCTCCCCCCAGAAGGACGCTGGCTACGATGTCTCCGACTACTGCGACGTCGACCCGATGTTCGGCACGCTCGATGACTTCGATGACCTCGTCGCCGAAGCCGGCAGGCACGGCCTGAAGATCATCGTCGACCTGGTCCCGAACCACTGCTCGGACGCGCACCCGCTCTTCCAGGCCGCGCTCGCGGCCGGCCCGGGCTCACCCGAGCGCGAGCTCTTCCACTTCCGCGACGGGCGCGGCCCAGACGGAAACGAGCCTCCGAACAACTGGCAGTCGCACTTCGGCGGCCCGGCCTGGACCCGCACCACGGACGACGACGGCGCCCCCGGACAGTGGTACCTGCACCTTTTCGATTCTTCGCAGCCGGACTTCAATTGGGACAGCGACGCGGTGCGCGCCGAATTCGAGCGCATCCTGCGTTTCTGGTTGGATCGCGGTGCCGGCGGCTTCCGCGTCGACGTCGCCCACGCCCTGATCAAGGAATCCGGGCTGCCGGACTGGGGCGGCCGCCCCGACGGCCGGTCGACCGAAGGCTTCCCGTTCTCCGATGCACCCATGTTCGGTCGCGCCGCCGTCCACGACGTCTTCCGCAGCTGGCGCCAGCTCGTCGAGGAGTACGACGGCGACCGCATCCTCTGCGGCGAAGCCAACGCGCACCCCGTCGAGACCATGGCCGACTGGGTGCGCTCGGACGAGATGCACCAGACGTTCAATTTCGACTACCTCGGCGCAGCCTGGGGTGCCGCGTCGTTCCGGGCCGTCGTCGAACGCTCACTCGCAGCTTTCGATGCCGTTGGCGCGCCGACCACGTGGGTCCTCTCGAACCACGACATCACCCGCCACTCGACGCGCTTCGGCCTCGGCATGACCGGACGCGTCAACGAAGGCGGAAAGCTCTCAGACCTCGTGGTCGACGAGGACCTCGGCCTACGCCGGGCCCGCGCCGCGTCCCTGTTCACGCTCGCGCTGCCCGGCGGCGTCTACCTCTATCAGGGGGAGGAGCTCGGCCTTCCCGACTTCCTCGACCTGCCCGACGAGTTCCGCCAGGACCCCACCTTCTTCCGCACTAAGGGCGAGCGCGTCGGACGCGACGGCTGCCGCGTCCCGCTCCCCTGGGTCGCCGGCGCTCCGGGACTCGGCTTCAGCACCGAACCAGCCAGTTCCGGGAACGACGACGCGGCACCCACGTCCAATGCCTGGCTGCCGCAACCAAGCCATTGGGACCGGTACGCGCGGGACGCGCAGTCCGGCAACCCCGATTCGACCCTCGAGCTCTACCGGCGGGCCCTGGCGATCCGCGCCGAGCGTGGCCTCGGCCTCGGCGGCCTCGCCTGGCTCGACACCAGCTCGGGCGGGACCGACGACGTGGCCGCCTACCGGAACGGGCGCACCGTCGTCGTGCTCAACAGCGGCGACGTGCCGGCCGATCTGCCGGCCGGCTCCGTCCTCCTGGAGAGCACCCCCGGAGCGATCGATGCCCACGGGCGGCTCGTACCGGACGCCGCCGTCTGGCTGGACGTGGAACACTAGAACGCGATGGCAGGGATCAAGGACGTAGCACAGAGCGCGGGCGTATCCGTCGCGACGGTCTCGCGCGCGCTCAGCGGAAACGGAAAGGTCTCAGCTGCGACGCGGACGAAGGTCCAGCGCGCCGCGGAAGAGCTCGGGTACGTCGTCTCGTTCAACGCGTCCTCCCTCGCTTCAGGACGCAGCCGGAACATCGGCGTCGTCGTGCCCACCGTTGGGCGTTGGTATTTCTCGACCGTCCTCGAGGGGGTCACGAACGGGCTCATCGAGGCCGGCTACGACCTGACCCTGTACAACACCGGCGGCCAGGACCAGCACCGCCGGTCCGTCTTCGGCGACCTGCTGCTGCGCAAGCGGCTCGATGCCGTGATCACCCTGACCCTCAAGCTGCAGCCGCACGAGGTCGACCAACTCGCCTCGGTCGGCAAGCCCGTGGTCGCGATCGGCGGCTTGATCCCCGACATCGACACGATCCGCGTCGACGACTTCAACATCGCGTCGATGGCAACGGAGCACCTCATCGCCCTCGGACATTCGGAGATCGCCTACCTCGGCGGCAGTGAGGAGTTCGAAGTCGACTTCAAGCTCGCCTCCGCCCGCCAGGACGGCTACGAGTACGCACTGGACCAGGCGAATCTGCCCGTGCGCCCCGACTGGCTGCTGCACGCGGACTTCACGATCCAGGGCGGCTACCAGAAGGTACGAAACGTCATGTCAGCCCCGCGTCGCCAACCGACGGCCGTGGTCTGCGCATCCGACGAGATGGCGTTCGGCGCGATCCTCGCCGCTCGGGATCTGGGTCTGGACGTGCCTGGAGACTTGTCCGTCATCGGCATCGACGGGCACGAACTCGGCGAGCTGTTCGGACTGACCACCATCGCGCAGGATGCCCGCGGCCAGGGCGCCGCGGCGGTGCGCAAAGTGCTGCAGCTTCTGGGTGAACGCGAGGTGGATCCCGACCCGACCCAGAGCTTCTTCCCCACCGAGTTCGTCGCCCGGACGTCGACGGCGGCCCCGCGCACCTGAGCGGGTCCGCCGTCGCGCGCGGTCCGCGCTAGATCGCGCGAACGGGCAGGTAGACCGAACTGCCCATCCGGGCGAACTCCTCCGACTTCTCAGCCATTCCCGCCTCGATCGCGTCCACGGAGTCCAGTCCGTTCTTCGCCGCGTACTCGCGCACGTCGGCCGAGATCCGCATCGAGCAGAACTTCGGGCCGCACATCGAGCAGAAGTGTGCCGTCTTGGCGGGCTCGGCCGGCAACGTCTCGTCGTGGTACTCGCGGGCCGTGTCGGGGTCCAGAGAGAGCGCAAACTGGTCGTTCCACCGGAACTCGAAGCGCGCACGGCTCAGCGCGTCGTCGCGTTCCTGGGCCCGCGGGTGCTGCTTGGCGAGATCAGCTGAATGCGCCGCGATCTTGTAGGTGATCACACCGATCTTGACGTCGTCTCGGTTCGGCAGCCCGAGGTGCTCCTTCGGAGTCACATAGCAGAGCATCGCCGTCCCGGCCTGGGCGATGATCGCGGCGCCAATGGCGGACGTGATGTGATCGTAGGCGGGGGCGATATCCGTCGCGAGCGGGCCGAGGGTGTAAAACGGCGCCTCCTCGCAGAGCTCCTCCTCGAGCCGAACATTCTCGGCGATCTTGTGCATCGGCACGTGGCCCGGCCCCTCGATCATGACCTGCACGCCATGGGACTTGGCGACTTTCGTCAGTTCCCCGAGCGTGCGCAGTTCGGCAAACTGCGCCTCGTCGTTCGCGTCCGCGATCGAACCCGGGCGCAGACCGTCGCCGAGCGAGAACGTGATGTCGTACTTGCGAAAGATCTCGCACAGGTCCACAAAGTGCGTGTAGAGGAAGCTTTCCGTGTGGTGCGCCAGGCACCATGCCGCCATGATCGAGCCACCGCGCGAAACGATGCCCGTCACGCGCTTAGCCGTCAGCGGCACGTAGCGCAGCAGCACACCCGCGTGCACAGTCATGTAGTCCACCCCCTGTTCAGCCTGCTCGATCACCGTGTCCCGGTAGATCTCCCACGTCAGTTTCGCGGGGTCTCCGTTCACTTTCTCGAGCGCTTGATAGATCGGCACGGTGCCGACCGGGATGGGCGCGTTGCGCAGGATCCATTCCCGGGTCCCGTGGATGTTCCTACCAGTCGACAAATCCATCAGTGTGTCCGCGCCCCATCGGGCTGCCCAGACCATTTTCTCAACCTCTTCCTCCACCGAAGAGGTGACCGCGGAGTTGCCGATGTTCGCGTTGACCTTGACCGCGAACGCTTTGCCGATGATCATCGGCTCCGACTCGGGATGGCGATGGTTGGCGGGGATCACGGCCCGTCCCGTCGCGACCTCCTCGCGTACGAATTCCGGATCGAGCCCTTCACGGGCCGCCACATAGGCGATCTCGTCGGTCACGATCCCGGCCCGCGCCCAGGCCAGCTGGGTCGCGGCGCCGTCGATCGGTTCTGGTCGGTTCCATCCATCTCGAGCACGTTGGAGCCCTGCCTCGACGTCGATCTCCGCGTCCGCGTCGGTGTACGGACCGGAGGTGTCGTAGAGGTCGAAATGCTCTCCGTTGCTGAGATGAATGCGCCGCACCGGGTACTTCAGATGTTCCGCCCCCGGGACCACTTCGTACCGCTTGCTGCTGCCCTCGATGGGGCCGGTGGTCACGGTGGATACAGGTGTAGCGTCAGTTGTGCGCATTTTCATCTCTTCCTTCGCCGGCATTACCCGGTCAGGTTCGACGGTCGACGGCCCTAGCCGCCCTCTCAGCTCGCTGGTGCGAGCTCCCGTGGTGTGTCTTACGCCATGACGCTATCGCGTACCGGCAGGGAATCAAAATACGGCGGCGCCCCTCTGGGGCCGTATCCGCCCTTATCAGGGACGCTCACGGCCGGAGCCGTGACGCAGAAAAGGCCGGCTCATCAGAGCCGGCCTTTTCAACCGTGGTCGGGGTGACAGGATTTGAACCTGCGACCTCCTCGTCCCGAACGAGGCGCGCTACCAAGCTGCGCTACACCCCGGCGTCTCAGCGACCTCAACTACTTTACCGGCTCGGTTCGCAAACACCTAATTGGAAGAGCTCCACTGGAAGGGTGCAAACGACACGTCCCGATCCCTAAAGGATCGCCTTGCCGGGGTTGAGGATGCCGTGGGGATCGAAGAGCTTTTTGATCTGGCGCTGCAGTTCGAGGACCTCGTCCTGTTGCTCCCACCCCAGCCAGCGACGCTTGAACTGGCCGACACCGTGCTCTCCGGTGATCGTCCCGCCCGCATCCAGAGCTCCCCGCACGGACTCATCCAAGGCCAGAGCGAGCCGCTCGAGACCATCTGCCCCGTCCTCCGGTGAAACCCAGAAAGTCGGATGCAGGTTTCCGTCACCCGCGTGCGCGACAATCCGCAACATGACGCCGCGCTCGGTCGCTATCTCGGTCAGCCGGTGCACGTAGGCGACCAGTTGGGAACGCGGCACGGCGACGTCTTCGCCCACGCGGTATTCGTCGTCCTGAATGTCGCCGCGGCTCGAACGACGCATGTCGATGAGCCGAACGGCCATGCCGTCGTCTGCTTCGGCGAGCTGAGCACCGAGCTCCGTGAGCGCCTCCCGCACGATCGCCTCCTCAATGCGCGCGCCGTGGCCGTCGGTCTGCACCAGCAGGAGCGCCCCTCCCTTGCTCGCGAGATCCGTGCCGAAGCCAGCGTCGATGACGGCCATGGTGCCCGCGTCGAGAAACTCCATGATCACCGGCTGCACTCGATGCCGCCCGACGGCCAGAACGCCTGCCGCGGCTGCCTCCACGGACGGAAAGAACGCCGCGATCGAACGGGACTCCGGGCTGAGATAGCGCAAGCGAACAGTGACCGAAACGACGACCCCAAGAGTTCCTTCGGAGCCGACGAAGAGGCTGGTCAGGTCGTATCCGGCCACCCCCTTAAACGTGCTCCGGCCGGTATGCAGAAGCGTCCCGTCCGCGAGGACGACGTCGAGCCCCAGCACAGAGTCCCGCGTCACGCCGTATTTGGCGCATCTCAGACCGCCCGCATTCGTGGCCACGTTGCCACCGATGGTGGACTGGCGATAGCTTGCGGGATCCGGGGCATACATGAGCCCGTACTCCGCGACCGCGTCGCCCAGGTCCCCATTGACGACTCCGGGCTCAACCACGGCCACCTCATCCTCGGGGCGGATCTCTAGTATCCGGTCCATCCGCTCAAGACTCAGGACGATGCAGTGTTCGCTCGCGTTCACGCCGCCCGATACACCCGTACCCGCGCCGCGGGCGATAACGGGCACCGCGTGGTCGTTGGCGTAGGCCAGGACCGCCTGGACATCTTCGACGCATTCGGCGAAGACAACGAGGGCCGGCAGGAAGTCGTCCTCGCGGGGGCCGAAGTCGCGGCAGTAGGCGAGGCGAATTTCCTCGGAGTCCTGGACCTTCCCGGATCTTCCGTCAGGATCGATCAGTTCGCGCAGCGCCGCGACGTGCTGGCCATCCACTGGCGATTGGTTGCTCTGCACGACGTCTACCCGGCGCCCATGAATCGCGCATACCGCGCAAGGATCGGGCCCCAGCACGCATAGACTTCCGCCTGACGTTGCCCATCCATGCCTCCGGCAAATCCGGTGTGCGTCAGCTCGACCTGGGTATCACTGTCGGCGGCTTGGAAAGAGACGACGACGTGGCTGGGCGCCAGATCCTCGAAGTCGTAGGTGCAGCTCAGTTCTAGTCGCGCCGGCGCCTGAGCCTCCACCAGGCTCGCCCAGCGATACGAGTCCCCCGCAGGGGAATCCTCCGCCAGACCGTCAACATCCAGGCTCATGTGTGTGCCGTCGCCGAAATGGGAGTGCTCGTCAACCGGCCACCAGAGATGAATGTATTCGGTGAAACCCTCGAAGGCACGGTCGCTGCTGACGGGGACGCTGACACTGAAACGAAGCAGATCTGTGTCAGCAGTCGAGGCCGGGTCCGGCCCGGGGGACGGCGCGTGTGAGAAGAGTCCGTGCATCCCTCTACAGTACCGCCGAGCACGACCGAGGCGACCGGCGAATGTGCGCGGGCCGGAAGTCGTGTTAAATGGCTCAGGCCTCGCAACATCTCTGTTGCGAGGCCTGTCCTCTTAATGAGTGTCCGGCGGTGACCTACTCTCCCACACCCTCCCGAGTGCAGTACCATC
>MLDA01000016.1 GCA_023896275.1 Kocuria rosea subsp. polaris
CTGCCCAGGCGCACGAGGAGCACGTCGTCGTCGAGCCGAATGCCCCCGAGCTCGACGGCGCCGACGACGTGCTCCTCGTGCGCCTGGGCAGTGGCGAGGACGAGACCGCGGTCGACGACGCCTCCAACGAGGTCCGCGTTTCCGGGTCGCTGGGCAGCCAGATGCTTCTGTGGGAGGTCGCGACTGTCGTCGCCGGCCGCCTGCTGGGCATCAACCCCTTCGATCAGCCGGATGTCGAGGCGGCGAAGGTCGCAGCCCGTGGACTGCTCGACGAACAGCCTGAGCCGGTACCGGCTCAGGTCGTCGACGGAGCCGTGGAACTCCGTGGCACCAAGGGGTTGCTTGACGGCGTGAGCACTCTCGAGGAGGGTCTGGGTCGGTTGCTCGGCGAGCTCGGGGCCGAGGACTATCTCAGCGTCCAGGCGTACCTGGACCGGATCGGTGCGGCGCCGCTGGCCTCGATCCGCCCGCTATTCGCCGCGGCCACTGGACGTCCGGTGACGTTCGGCTGGGGCCCCCGGTTCCTGCACTCGACCGGCCAGTTCCACAAGGGAGGTCCTCGGGTCGGCGTCTACCTGCAGATCACCGGGGCGAACGACACCGACGTCGAGATCCCGGAACGGCCCTTCACGTTCGGCCAGTTGATCTCCGCCCAGGCGGCCGGCGACGCGACCGTGCTGGCCGACCTCGGCCGACCAGTCCTTCGCCTCCACCTGGCGGACCGGTCCGCAGGGCTCGAGCAGCTCGAGGCGGCATTGGCAGGACTCGCCGGGCAGTAGCCTGGCAATCAACTCCCTTTCACACATGCGGCAGGCGGGCACCGCTTCGGTGCCCGCCTGCCGCAGGAAAGCACTTCATGGCATACAGCACGAGCAACCCACTGCGCGATCGACGCGATCGCCGATTGAACCGCATCGCCGGCCCATCGGCACTCGTGTTCTTCGGCGTCACGGGCGATCTTGCACGTAAGAAGCTTCTCCCGGCGGTGTACGACCTCGCGAACCGGGGCCTGCTTCCGCCGAGTTTCGCCGTTGTCGGTTTCGGACGTCGCGACTGGTCGAACGACGAGTTCGTCGCGGAGGTCCGGTCTTGGGTCGAGTCCAATGCTCGTACCGAATTCGACGAGACGGTGTGGCAGCAGCTCTCCTCAGGGTTCCGTTTCGTCACCGGCGGCTTCGACGACGACGAGGCGTTCCTCAAGCTCGGCGAGACCCTCCAGGAGCTGGAGCGTTCGCGCGGAACGCGGGGAAATCATGCCTTCTACCTCTCGATTCCCCCGAACTCGTTCGAGCAGGTCTGCGAGCAGCTTTCGCGCCACGGCCTAGCAACGAAGGAGTCGGCGCAGGCCGACACCGAGGCCTGGCGCCGCGTCGTCATCGAGAAGCCTTTCGGCCACAATCTCGAGTCCGCGCGAGAACTCAACGGCATCGTCGAGAAGGTCTTCCCCTCCGATTCCGTCTTCCGCATCGACCACTACCTCGGCAAGGAGACGGTGCAGAACCTTTTGGCGCTGCGCTTCGCGAACCAGCTCTTCGAGCCGATCTGGAATGCCAACCACGTCGATCACGTGCAGATCACGATGGCGGAGGACATCGGGATCGGCGGCCGTGCCAGCTACTACGACGGCGTCGGTGCAGCCCGCGATGTGATCCAGAACCACCTCCTTCAACTCCTGGCGCTCACCGCTATGGAGGAACCCATCAGTTTCGACGCCAATCACCTGCGCGCCGAGAAGGAGAAGGTGCTCGCCGCCGTCGAACTGCCTCAGGACCTGTCCACGGCGTCCGCCCGAGGGCAGTACACGAGTGGCTGGCAGGGTGGCGAGGACGTCGTCGGCTTCCTGGACGAGGAGGGTTTCAACCCCGAGTCCAAAACCGAGACCTATGCTGCGATCCGGCTCGACATCAACACCCGTCGCTGGGCCGGAGTGCCGTTCTACCTCCGTGCCGGCAAGCGGCTCGGCCGCCGCGTCACTGAGATCGCCGTCGTCTTCAAGCGGGCACCCAACATGCTCTTCCGCGACAACAACGAGTCGAGCATCGGGCAGAACGCCGTCGTGATCCGCGTGCAGCCCGATGAGGGCGCCACCATCCGCTTCGGCTCCAAGGTGCCGGGCACACAGATGGAGGTCCGCGATGTGACGATGGACTTCGGCTACGGCCACTCGTTCACGGAGTCGAGCCCGGAAGCGTACGAGCGCCTCATCCTCGACGTCCTCCTGGGCGAGCCGCCGCTGTTCCCCCGCCACGAGGAGGTCGAGCTCTCGTGGAAGATCCTCGATCCCTTCGAGGAGCACTGGGCCGGACTCGACGCTCAGCCCGAACCTTACGAGCCGGGAAGCTGGGGCCCTGTCGGCGCGGATGAACTCATGGCCCGAGACGGAAGGACGTGGCGTCGCCCATGATCGTCGACATGGAACTGACAACCACCTCGAAGGTGGCCAAGGAACTGCAGAAGCTCCGGGAGACGGGCGGCGTCGTCGCGTTGAGCCGGGTGCTCACGCTTGTCGTCCTGACCACCGAAGGCTTCGAAGAGCCGGCGATCGAGGCCGCCAATTTGGCGAGCCGCGAACACCCCTGCCGGATCATCGTCGTTGTCGAGGGATCCTCGGAGCAGGACACCCGGCTCGACGCCCAGATCCGCGTCGGCGGCGACGCCGGCGCATCCGAAGTGATCGTGCTGAAGGGCCAGGGTGAGCTCGCTGCAACCAATGAGGCCCTCGTTGCCGGCCTGTTGTTGCCCGACGCCCCGATCGTGGCCTGGTGGCCACACGGAGTACCCGAGAACGCCAGCCAGACACCGATCGGCCGGATCGCCCACCGGCGCATCACCGACTCGCAGGCCGAAGCGGCCCCGCGGGCAGCGCTGCAGCGCATCTCCGGTCAGTACACTGCGGGCGACACGGATCTCGCCTGGACCCGTATCACCTTGTGGCGGGCGCAGCTGGCCTCCGTGCTCGACCAAGTGGACCCGAAGACCATCTCCGCGGTCACGGTCAAGGGGGCCACGGACTCCTCGAGCACGGATCTGTTGGCGGCGTGGCTCACGTTGGCACTCAAGGTCCCCGTCACCATCGCTTCCACGACCCCTGGCACCGGCGTCCGCAGCGTCCGGCTCTCACGGGCCGATGGCGACGTCGTCCTGACGCGTCCGCACGGACACGTGGCCGAGCTCTACCAGCAGGACCAGCCGGTCCAGCGGATCTCGATGGCTCGGCGGCCGCTGTCGGACTGCCTGTCCGAGGAGCTGCGGCGCCTCGACCCGGACGAGATCTTCGGTGAGGTCGTGTCCGAGGGGCTGCGCCGGACGGACCTGCGCAGCGTCACGTCTTCCGAACGGTAGCCACACAGCAAAAGGGTCGGCCCCCACCGAATAGGTGGGGGCCGACCCTTTTGCTCTGTGACCGGAGGTCGAGCGGACTTAGGACTCGACGCTGAAGCGCATGATCAGACCGAGCGCGATGATGATGGCGCCCCAGGAGACGCCCATGGCCACCGTGATGCGGTTCAGGTTGCGCTCGGCAACGCCGGAGGCGCTGAGGTTGCTGGTCATGCCGCCGCCGAACATGTCGGACATGCCGCCGCCACGCCCCTTGTGCAGGAGCACAAGCATGATGAGCAGCAGGCTGGTAATGCCTAGCAGGACCTGCAGGGTGATCTTCAGTACGTCCACGTCGGCCTTTCAGTATGCGTCGCTTGTTCGCGACTAGTCGGTCACCAGGTGGTTCTCGAACCTAACAATGCTAGCAAACTCGCCAGCGTCGAGGCTCGCACCGCCGACCAGTACGCCGTCCACGTCGCGCTCGCGCAGGATCGCGGCCGCGTTCTGGCCCTTCACAGATCCACCGTACAACAGGCGGACCTTCTCTGCGGTGTCGGCGTCGTAGAGCTTGGTCAGCTCGGCGCGAACGGCGGCGCACATCTCCTGCGCGTCTTCCGGACCTGCAACCTCACCCGTGCCGATGGCCCAGACGGGCTCGTAGGCAACGACGAGCGTTGCCACCTTCTCAGCATCGAGTCCGTCGACGTCGGCGCGCAGCTGCTCGAGCGTGTGCTCGACATGCGTTCCGGCCTGACGAATCTCAAGTCCTTCGCCGACGCAGAGCACCGGCACGAGGTCGTGACGGTAGGCCGCCTGGACCTTGGCGCGCAAGGTTTCGTCCGACTCCTGGTGCACGCTGCGACGCTCCGAGTGTCCCACGAGCACATAGCGACAGCCGAGCTTGTTCAGGAACTGGCCCGAGATATCGCCGGTGTAGGCACCGGAATCGTGCTGCGAGAGGTCCTGGCCACCGTAGACGACCTCGAGGTCGTCGCCGGCGACGAGAGTCTGCACGCCACGCAGGTCGGTGAACGGCGGGAAGACGGCCACCTCAACGCGCTTGTGGTCGTGATTGGCATCGTCGAGAGTCCACGCCAGCTTCTGAAGCAGCGTGATGCCCTGGACGTGGTCCATGTTCATCTTCCAGTTGCCCGCGATCAGCGGGCGGCGAACGAATTCGCCGTTCTTGCTCTGTGTCATGTCACTTGCCTTCCAGGGCCGTCAGGCCCGGCAGTTCCTTGCCCTCGAGGTACTCGAGGCTGGCGCCGCCACCGGTGGAGATGTGGCCGAAGTCATCTTCTGCGAAGCCGAGACCGCGCACGGCCGCAGCCGAGTCGCCGCCGCCGACGACGCTGAACGCCTCGGAGTCGGCGAGGGCCTGAGCGACGGCACGGGTGCCGCCGGCGAAGGCCTCGATCTCGAAGACCCCCATGGGTCCGTTCCAGAACACGGTGTTGGCGCTGCGAATGAAGCTGGCGAATGCCTCGCCGGAGTCGGGTCCGATGTCGAGTCCGAGGCCGGCAGCGCCGAACGCGCTGCTCTCCATCTCCTCGGCCGCCACGACCTCGTGCTCAGCGTCCGCACCGAACTTGCTGGCCATCACGATGTCTGTGGGCAGGACGATCTCGCAGCCGAGCTCCTTGGCTCGCTGGATGTAACCCTTGACGTTCTCGATCTGGTCCTCTTCGAGGAGGCTGGAGCCCACCTCGTGACCGAGGGCCTTGAGGAACGTGAAGACCATGCCACCACCGATGAGGAGGTGATCAGCCCGGCCCATCAGGTTCTCGATCACGGCCAGCTTGTCGGAGACCTTGGAACCACCCAGCACGACGACGTACGGCCGCTTGGGGGCCTCGGTGAGGGTCTTCAGCACCTCCACCTCCGTGTGCACCAGGTCGCCCTGGTACGCGGGCAGCAGCGAGGCCACATCGAACACGGACGCGTGCTTGCGGTGCACGGCGCCGAAGGCGTCGTTCACGTAAGCACCGTTGTCCCCGGTGAGGGCGACGAGCTCGCGGGCGAACGCGGTGCGCTCCGCCTCATCCTTGCTGGTCTCCCGTGCGTCGAAACGCACGTTCTCGATCAGCAGGACCGAGCCATCGGCCAGCGCGGAAGCGCGGGCGAGCGCGTCCTCTCCGGTGGTGTCGGCTGCGATCTCGACCGGGAAGGTCGCCAGCTCGCGCAGCCGCTCGGCGGCCGGCGCGATGGAGTATCGGGGGTCGGCCTCACCCTTCGGGCGGCCGAGGTGCGCCATCACGATGACTCGGGCGCCGGCTTCGGTCAGCTTCGTGAGAACAGGCAGGGACGCGCGGATTCGACCATCGTCAGTCACGGTAGAACCGTCGAGCGGCACGTTCAGGTCACTACGGACCAGAACGTGCCGCCCACGGACACCATCAGCGAGAAGATCGTTGAGAGTGTGAGAAGTCATATGAAGAGGCTAACCGATCAGCCCTTATCGACCGAGCTTCGCCGCAACGAATTCGGTCAGGTCGACCAGGCGGTTGGAGTAGCCCCACTCGTTGTCGTACCAGCCGAGGACCTTGACGGTGTTGCCGATGACCTTCGTCAGCGGTGCATCGAAAATCGCCGAGTGCGGGTCGGTGGTGATGTCGGTGGAGACCAGGGGATCCTCCGAGTACTTCAGCAGACCCTTGAGCGGGCCCTCTTCTGCGGCCTTGGCGAAGGCCGCGTTGACCTCTTCGACCGAGGTCTCGCGGCCGACGGTGACCGTGAGGTCGGTCAGGGAGCCGGTCGGGGTCGGAACGCGGACAGCGAAGCCGTCGAGCTTGCCCTTCAGCTCCGGCAGGACCAGGCCGATGGCCTTGGCGGCACCGGTGGAGGTCGGAACCATGTTGAGCGCGGCGGCGCGGGCACGGCGGGGGTCGCTGTGCGGACCGTCCTGGAGGTTCTGGTCGGCCGTGTAGGCGTGCACCGTGGTCATGAGACCCTGCTCGATGCCGAACTCGTCGTTCAGGACCTTGGCGATCGGGCCGAGGCAGTTCGTGGTGCACGACGCGTTAGAGATGATGTCGTGTGCGGCCGGGTCGTACTTGTCGTCGTTGACGCCCATCACGATCGTGATGTCCTCATCGGAGGCCGGGGCGGAGATGATGACCTTCTTGGCGCCGGCCTCGAGGTGCTTCTTGGCGGCCTCGGCCTTGGTGAAGAAGCCCGTGGACTCGATGACGATGTCGACGTCGAGGTCACCCCAGCCGAGGTTCGCCGGGTCGCGCTCGGAGAGCACCTTGACCGGCTTGCCGGCGATGACGATCTGGTTGCCGTCGACCGTGACCTCGCCCGGGAAGCGACCGAGGACGGAGTCGAACTTCAGCAGGTTGGCGAGGCCGTCGATCGAGCCGAGGTCGTTAACGGCGACGATTTCGAAGTCCGCGCCCGCTGCGTTAGCAGCACGCAGGAAGTTGCGACCGATGCGTCCAAAGCCATTGATACCTACACGAGTTGTCACGTGATTTCTCCTTGCCGGAATGTGCGGTCGCTTCGAAATCAGCATGAGAGTGCCGGAGCGACCAGCGGTCAGATTGGACACTCCGTTGTGCCGCCAGTTCGAGCTGGCTAGGCGGTCCAGTCACCCACTGAGAAGTGCTGTGACCAAGTTGCCTGGTTCACATCCTACTGCACGATGTGATGCAGGCCACAGAAGAATCGAAGATACTGCGGATCCTTCCGGGAGGCGTCGCTATTGACGGCTCACGAGCTATAAGCCTATCGTCCCGGAGCCGGAACTGCATCACAACGCGTAGGAAAGCCGCAACAATTCCTTGGTGATGGGCCTGCCCGGCCGGCCACCCTGCCGTCGTCGTGCGCGCCTCGGAGACGAGAAAGGCGGTCGCGGCCCGGAGCATCAACCCCGATCCACGACCGCCCACCCACTCCCCCACCATGCCCCGGAAACCTCTCGGAACACGCAGGAGAGAAGACGCCTAAGCGCCCGGAGTGATCAGACCCTTGGCACCAGCACGAGCCGCCTCGAACCGCGCCGAGACATCCGCCCAGTTCACGATGTTCCAGAACGCCTTGACGTAGTCCGCCTTCACGTTCACGTAGTCCAGGTAGAACGCGTGCTCCCACATATCCAGCATCAACAACGGCGTCGACGCCACCGGCACATTGCCCTGCTGATCATAGAGCTGCTCGATGACCAGGTTCCCACCCAGCCCCTCGAAGGACAGCA
Organism: Kocuria rosea subsp. polaris; assembly: GCA_023896275.1. GTDB lineage: Bacteria > Actinomycetota > Actinomycetes > Actinomycetales > Micrococcaceae > Zhihengliuella > Zhihengliuella polaris_A. The sequence goes on from MLDA01000016.1 coordinate 7,517, forward strand.
ACGCCCAACCCGAACCCTGCAGGCTCATCGCCGCCGCCGTGAAGTGGCCACGGAACGCGTCAAACGAACCGAACGCGTCATCAATCGCCGCCGCCAGCTCACCGACCGGCTTGTCCCCACCCTCGGGCGAGAGGTTCTGCCAGAAGATCGAGTGGTTCGTGTGCCCACCCAAGTGGAACGCGAGATCCTTGGACAACTTCGGAATCGCACCGAACTCGCCCTTCTCGCGCGCCTCGGCCATCTGCTCCAACGCCGTATTGGCACCGGCAACATACGCCGCATGGTGCTTCGAGTGGTGCAGCTCCATGATCCGAGCGGAGATGCTCGGCTCCAGCGCCGCGTAATCGTAGTTCAACTCGGGGAGAGTGTACTTCTCGGTCATGCCCGTTCCTTTCGTTGATCCGCGTCCGCTTCTGCGCCCGCGGCGTGGCGGCCCCCGGTGTACCCGGGCGGGCCGCCCACAACTTGAGTGACAGCGCCGGGGCGCCGGCACCGTCGTTCTGAATCACCATTCAGACCTTCGATATCAGCCTAGTCAGCCCGCGTCACGAGTTTGAATCAATGACGTCTCCGTCAGGCGGTGGAAGGCCCGGTTGTGATAGACCAACGGCTCGCTGTGCTCGCCGCGGAGGATCTCGAGGACTTCCGCAGCCACGAGGATCGAGCTGCCTACCGGCACCCGCTCGATCACCCTGCATCGCAGCGCCCAAGGGGCGGCCTTGAGCACGGGCTCCCCCGTCACGGCGGGCTCCCACGTGCCCTCGGCGAAACGCTCGGTGCCGGTCGTGGCGTAAGCGGTAACCGTGTCGACGTGCGCCGCGTCCATCAGGTGTACAACGACGGTGTCCGCCTCCGCCACCCGGCCGGCCGACCGGCCGCCAGAGACGGAGAAGGAGAGCGCGGGCGGGTCCGCGGAAACCGAGGCGACCGACGAGGCCGTGATGCCGACCGGATCTGGATTGGCGGCCGTCACAATGGCGACGCCGGCGGGATGATGACGGAAGGCGATCCGGAAGAGCTCGTTGGTCACGTGCAGCGGGTGTTGCGGCTCGGCGCCCGGGAGCGTCGAGCCTGCTGCGGATGCAGTGGGTGCGGTCATGCGGTTTCTTTCGTTGGTCGGCGCCCGGGGTGTTGCCCGGACATCTTCGACGCTAAAACCCTAACCTCGGTTGAGGTCAAGGCGTACTCGGCGAATGTGACGCGTCACACGTTCGCGGTCGGCGATCAGACGTCGAGGGCCGGGGCCCCGGGGCCCTGCTCCCCGAGCCGGTCGTGCGGGTTGACCATGGCGCAGCTCGTCAGCGACAGGCAGCCGCAGCCGATGCAGCCGTCGAGTCGATCGCGCAGGTGCTCGAGGCGGACAATCCGGTCCTCGATCTCGTCGCGCCAGGCCTGCGACATGCGCTGCCAGTCGGCCCGGCTGGGCACCCCGCCGCGCGGAAGGTGGGAGAGCGCCTCCGCGACGGTGCTGAGCGGGATGCCGGCGCGCTGGGCCGCACGGACGACCGCGACGCGGCGCAGCACAGAGCGCGGGAAGCGGCGCTGGTTACCCGAGGTCCGACGGCTGTGGATCAGGCCCTTGCGCTCGTAGAAGTGCAACGCGGAGACGGCCAGCCCGCTGCGTTCGGCCAACTGGCCGACGGTCAGCTCGTCTGCGGCCAGTTCCCCCGCGTTCGACGCATCAGCAGCGTGCTCCCCCGCGTTAGGCTCAACTGCGGTGGACTCCCCCGCGTTAGGCTCAACTGCGGCATACTTCCCCACCTTCGCCTCGCCTTTGCGACTCTCTCCTGCCGCGGCCTGGGCTTCATTCACGTCCGGCTCCTCTCCGCGCGGTCCTCGGCACGTGTCCCTGTGCACCCTACTCGCCACGGGCGGTGGAGCGGCCATGCGGGGGCCGGAACGCTAAAACGGACACGGTTCGAGATAAGCGACCATGCTCCGGGTCAGACGCTCGACGAGTTCCTCGAACTCTTCATCGACGGCCCGCTGATCTTCATCGCCTACCTGGCCGCAGAGGTGACTCAGATCGACGAGCGGTTCGTGCAGGAAAAGCTGCACCGTCGGGTCGGCCGTTTCGGCCACCCTCGAGCGCGGCGGGGGCGCAGCCAGCGGCCAGGTCGCCCAGGGGGCGTCGGGCAGGGTCCTCCGCCGAGTCCCCCAGTAGGTTTCGACGACAAGCGTTCCGTCCCGGTCGAGGTCATAGGAGAGCAGTCCCCAGGATTTGAGGCGATGACATCGCTTGCAGATGCTGACGAGGTTCTCGATCGCGGTCCGGCCGCCGTCCTGATGCTCGATCACGTGGTCCGGTTCGCACGCCGTGGCGCGGCGGCCGCAGCCCGGCACGCGGCACGTCCGGTCCCGCAGCGCGATGGCGCGTCGCATGGCTTCGGTCGGCCGGTAAGCCTCAGTGTCGAAGGCGCGGACAGCGCCCGTCCAGGGGTCGGTGACAACACGCGTCCAGGTGGCCGCCTGCGGCAGGATCGCCCCGAGCTCCTCCAGGTCGAAGGCTCCGAGCCGCTCGGACTCCGGAAGGTCAGCACCGGGCGCCAGAACCTCGCCGGCCAGAGCCGGGAAGACGGTCGCTGGGACGGTCACGGTGACATGGGGCTTCACGTTCGCCAGCCCGACCGCGTCAGGACCGGAGAGGAGGATGTCGACGAAGGCGTCGGCGCGCACCTGCGCGAGGGTTCGCGCGTCCTCGTCGCCGTCGGCGGCGTCGCGATGCTTCTGGGCGGCGGCGAATTCGGCGAGGCGGCGGTCGATGGACTCCGCAGCGACGGTGGGAATGTACGCGCTCAGGAAGGACATGCCGTCCTCCTCGCCGTCGATGGCGACGAACCGGCGTTCGCTCGCGCGGCGGTGGCGCTCGGTGAAGGATTCGCCGAGCTCCTGCTCGAGCCGACGCTTGCCGTACCGCTCGAGCTGCCCGGGTGTCTTCCCCGGCGCGCGCTCCAGCAGGTCGGCGCAGAACGCCTGCCGGCGCCGACGGCACTCGCGCCGGCCTGCCTCTACGCGGCGCTCATGCTCTTCGCGTACGACCGGATCGTCCGAGTCGGGCTCGTCGATGTGCTCCGGTTCGATCTTCTCCGCCAGGTCGACCATGGACCTGGCGTGGGCGGGCCCCACCTCGCCGGCCGCCAGGACGGCCAACACATCGGGTAGATCGTCCGCGAGGGTCCGCGCACGCCCGACCTCGCGGGCGGCCGTCATCCGGGCGATGCCGCGCACGGCCGCAATCTCGAGGGCCACGACTTCTTCGGGGGCGTGATCGACTAGGCGTCCGGTGGTCACGGAGGTGCGCATCCCGGGTGTGGAGTGCTGCAGGTCTGCCAGGTCTGCGGCCACGCGGTCTCGTGTGGCGTTTTCGAGGGCTGCTGTTGCGGTGTATCCGGCGGCTTCGGCGAAGCGGCGGAGTTGTTCGGCGAAGTCGAGCAGCCGGTCGGGGCCGAGTGCGTCGAGGGCTGCGGTGAGGGCGTCCGTGCCAGTCGGGGCCTGCATCTGGGTGGGGGCAGCAGGTTCCGCTGCGAGGACGCTGTCCCCGAGGCGGAGGGTGAACTGCTGCGGTTGGGTCATACTCCTATTTTAGAAGGTGTGCTCGAGGATGTGAATAGTTGTTGGAAGATTTGTGCGGTGAATTTTCCGGGGCCGGCTGGAGGGTGTTTGGGCGGACCGGCGCCTCCAACGGGCGGGGCCGAACGGTCCCGGTTCGGGCGGAACGGTCCCGGTTCGGGCGGAACGGTCCCGGTGCCGTCCGGTATTCTCCGTTCTACAGCGCAGGACTCACATTTCAGCTGCTGACCCGGCATCGGAGAAGAGGCCATGGTGATCGTTCGGAGCGCCCAGCCCAGCATTCCGTCCTGGCTCGAGGCCGCACCACCACGGCGGGCCCAGCCGCGCCCGGAAATCTGGCAGCGCTTCGTGAGCACCGGCGACCGCGCCCACCTCCGACCCGATGAACCGATCTGGGAAGTCCTGCAGTGGGCGGCAGACAACCACGGCCTTCTCCTCCACGGCACGCAGCGCGGGGGCCTGGATGAGTTACAGCCCCGGGCACCCCTGGACAGAAGCCCAGACGAATTCAGCAAACGCCGGGCAGTCTACGGTTCCTCCGACGCGATTTGGGCCATGTGCTACGCCCTGCGCGGCCCCGCCACGCACGGAATGCTCAACTCCTGTGTCTACATCGCATCGGACGGCGGCTGGACCGCGCCCCACTACTTCCTGTCCCTCGCCGGCAGCGACCAGACAACGGACTTACTCCGACCCGGCTGGGTGCACTTGGTCGACAAAAGAGCGTTCGAACGCATGGCGCCCTACGACTGGCCTGGTGTGGGGCGAGTCCTCGAGGCGCAGTGGGCCTCGAACCGCTCAGTTCCTGTGTTCTCGTCGGTCCGAGTGCTTCCGCAGGATCTTCCGATCCGCTGTCGCCTCCACTCCTCCGCAGCCCTACAGCGCGCCTGTGCCGACGATCCTGCGGGCTTTCCCTGGCTGGAATCGACTTCTACTGGCCGTTGAAAACCGGCCTGCGCTTGGCCTGAAAGGCCGCGAAACCCTCAGCGTAGTCGGCCGTGGCGCAGAGGTCGGCTTGCGCCTGATTCTCGCCTGCCATCGACACCCAGAGCCCCAGCCGCTGGTCGCGGATCTGCGCCACGAGCTCCTTCGAGGCCCGGAACGCGCCGGTCGCGCCGGAGGCGACGCGGGTGACGATCTCCTCGGTGCGCTCCAGCAGCTCGTCCGCGGCGAAGGACCGACTGAACAGCCCCTGCGCCACCGCCTGGGCGCCGCTCATCAGCTCCGCCGTGTAGATCAGATCCAGCGTCCGGTGGGCGCCGAGGCGTTCGGTGAACAGCCAGTGCCCACCCGAGTCGAGCGTCGCACCGAGGTTCGCGAACGGCGAGCCGATCTTCGCGGTGTCGGCGACGTAGACGACGTCGGTCGCGATCGCCAGGCCGAGCCCGACGCCGAGGCACGCGCCCTGGACGGCCGCGAACGTCGGCGCCGGGAACGCGGCCATCTTCTCCAGCACCGGCTGCACGGTCCCGCCGAGGTAGCCGATGACGTCGTCATCGGCCGGTACGACGCCGGAGATGTCCCGGCCCGCGCAGAAGCCGCGCCCCTCCCCCTTCAGCAGCAGCGCCCGAACCTCCCCGCGCCCGGCGGCGGCCGCGGCGTCGTCGTACGCCTGCGACAGCTCATCGAGCGCGGCGACGTCGAGCGCGTTCATCTTCTCGGGTGCGTTCAGCGTGACGGTCGCGATGCCGTCCGCGATGTTCAGATCGATCACGATGCTCCGTAGGGTCGGTGGTGTGCGGCTCAGGCGTCGAAGTCGACGCAGACGCGTTCGCTCGTCGGGCGGGTCTGGCACGTGAGGACGTAGCCGGCGTCGACCTCGTCCTCCTCGAGCGCGTAGTTCTCGGCCATCCGCACGTCGCCTTCGGTGACCTTGGCACGGCACGTGCCGCAGACGCCGCCGGCGCATGCGAACGGCACGTCGGGGCGCACGCGCAGGGCCGCGTTGAGGATGGTCTCGCCGGCCGCAACCGGCGATTTCACTTCGCCGGTGAGGCCGTCGAGCCGGAACTCGATCTCGAAGTTCTCACCGTCGTCCTCCTGGACGGCGCGGCCGATGTGGCCCTCCGGCCGGGATGGCTTGCCGGTCGTGAACAGCTCGAAGCGCACCCGGTCGGCGGGCACCCCCTTGCCGGAGAGCGTGTCGCGCACGAGCTGGACGAGCTCGAACGGGCCGCACAGGAACCACTCGTCGACCTGGTCGGTGCGGATGACGTTCTCAAGCAGCGCGGTGAGCTTCTCGGAGTCGATGCGGCCCGAGAGCAGCGGCGAGATGCGCTGCTCCCGCGAGAGCACGTGATGCAGCGCGAACCGCGACGGGTAGCGGTCCTTCAGATCCGCGAGCTCTTCGAGGAACATCACGTCCATCGCGGCCCGGTTGGCGTAGATCAGGTCGAAGCGCGTGTTCTCGTTCGCGGCGAGGACGGTGCGGGCGATCGCGAGCACCGGGGTGATGCCGGATCCGGCGGCGACGGCGACGAACGTGTTCTCGGTGTCCGTGTCAATCGACTCCGGATCGTTGAGCCCGGTCAACTTGTGTTTGGAGATGAACGCGCCGGTCGGGCTCATGACGTCGATCTTCTCGCCGGCGGCCAGCGACTCGTTGGCCCACGTGGAGAAGACGCCACCGAGATCGCGCTTGATCGCCACGCGAATCTCGCCCGGCGTCGGTTCGGCGCAGATCGAGTAGCTGCGGCGGATCTCCTGCACGTTTCCTTCGGCGTCGGGCAGGCGTTTGCGCAACGCGACGTACTGGCCCGGCAGGTAGTCGAAGTCACCCTCGAGCGTCTCGGGCACGGCGAACGTGACCTCGATGGCGTCCGCCGTCAGCCGGCGGACCTCGGCCACGTCGAGGGTGTGGAACGCCGCGCGGCGGCGGCCTGTTGCAGTCTCAGTCATGACAGAACCTTGAAGTAGTCGAAGGGCTCCAGGCACTCCCGGCACTGGTACAGCGCCTTGCAGGAGGTCGAGCCGAAGCGGGAGAGTTCCTTGGTGTCGAGCGAATGGCAGCGCGGGCACTTCACGGCGAGCCCCAGCGTGACGCGGCCGGCATGGCCTTTCCCGGTGGGCGGGGCGATGCCATAGGCCTCGAGCTTCGCCTTGCCCTCCTCGGTCATCCAGTCGGTGCTCCAGGCCGGCGTAAGCACGAGTTCGACGCGCGCGGCGTACCCGTGCGCCGCGAACGCGCGCTCGAGGTCCACCTGGATGGTGCCCATCGCCGGGCAGCCCGAGTAGGTGGGGGTGATGATCACGACGACGGCGTCGCCGCCTTCGCGGCGCACGTCGCGCAGGATCCCCAGATCCGCGATCGAGAGCACCGGGATCTCGGGGTCGGTCACCTGCGCGGCGATCTCCCACAACCGGGTGTCAACGGCTTGTTGCGCCATGGTTGCTCCGCTCCGCCGACTACCAGCTCGCGCCGGGATGCTTGCGGGCGAGGACCTGCATCTCGGCGAGCAGGTAGCCCAGGTGTTCGGAATGCTCGCCGTGGCGGCCGCGGGCCATCGCGTCGGGCACCTGCGGGACCTCGAGTCCGGAGTCGGCGAGGACGGCGGCGATCTCCTCGTCCCACGCCGCGCGCAGGGTGGAGGGGCGCACCCCGGCGGCGCCGACGTCGTCGTGCAATTGCTCGTCGACGAACAGCTCACCCACGTACGGCCACAGGTCCGCAAGCGCGACGCGCATGCGACGCGCCGACTCGTCGGTGCCGCGGCCGAGGCGCAGGGTCCACTGGATGGCGTGGTCGCGGTGGTAGTCGACCTCCTTGACGGCTTTCGCGCAGATCGCCGCGATGGTCTCATCGTCCGAACGCACGAGCTGCGTATAGAGCAGGTGCTGGTAGACGGCGACGAACAACTGGCGGACGATCGTGACAGCGAAGTCCCCGTTGGGCTGTTCGACGAGGTGGCACGAGCGGAACTCGTCCTCCTCCCGCCAGTAGGCGAGCTCGTCTTCGCTCTTGCCGAAGCGCTTGCCCGCGTAGATGAGGAACGAGCGCGCGTGGCCGAGCTGGTCGAGGGCGATGTTGCCGAGGGCCACGTCCTCCTCGATCTCCGGGGCCCGCGAGATCCACCAGGAGAGCCGCTGGGCGAGGATCAGCGCGTCGTCGCCGAGGGTCAGCGCGTACTCGGCGACGGCGTCCGACACCGGGCCCTCCCCGGCGACGGCGATGTCCTCCGGGCGCAGCGCGTTGCCGGGCGTGACGCGAGTGGCGGAGGCGGTGATGTCGCCGAAGGAGGCGAAATCGTCCTCGATGCCCTCGGTGATGTGGGTGTTGGAGGCGTTCACAGGTGCTTCACCCCCTCGCTCTTGGTGTAGTAGGTCGCGTGACGGTAGTCCTTGCCCTTGGGCGACTCGAAGAACTGGTCTTTGGAGTCGGGATCCGAGGTGATGATGTCCTCCGATTTCACGACCCACAGGGACACGCCTTCGTTGCGGCGCGTGTAGAGGTCGCGCGCGTTCCGCACAGCCATCTCGGCGTCGGGGGCGTGCAGCGAACCGGCGTGCACGTGGGAGAGGCCGCGGGACGAGCGGACGAAGACCTCAAAGAGGGGCCAGCTGGTGTTCTCGTTCATCCTCACGCCACCTTCTCGCTCTGCCGGGCCGCGTAGGCGGCGGCCGCCTCGCGCACCCAGGCGCCGTTCTCGTGGGCCTCGCGACGGCGCGCGAGGCGCTGCGCGTTGCACGGGCCGTTCCCGGAGATCACGGCCTTGAACTCGTCCCAGTTCAGTTCCTTGTGGATCCATACCCCGGAGGCCTCGTCGAAGCGCAGCTCCGGATCGGGCAGAGTCAGGCCGAGGACCTTGACCTGTTCGACAATCATGCCGACGAAGCGCTGCCGCAGGTCGTCGTTGGTGAACCGCTTGATGTTCCATGCCATCGACTGCTGCGAGTTCGGCGAGTCGCCGTCGGGCGGTCCGAACATCATCAGGGAGGGCTCGTAGAAGCGGTTCACGGCGTCCTGGGCCATCTGCTTCTGCTCGTCCGTGCCGCGCGCCAGCTCGAGCAGGATCTCGAAGCCCTGGCGCTGGTGGAAGGACTCCTCTTTGCAGACGCGCACCATCGCGCGGCCGTAGGGCCCGTAGGAGGCGCGGCACAGCGGTACCTGGTTGGCGATCGCCGCACCGTCGACGAGCCAGCCGATGGCGCCCATGTCGGCCCAGGTCCGGGCCGGGTAGTTGAAGATCGAGGAATACTTGGCGCGACCGGAGAGGAGCTGCGCGTTGAGCTCGTCGCGCGGCGTACCGAGCGTCTCGGCGGCGGAGTAGAGGTACAGGCCGTGGCCCGCCTCGTCCTGGACCTTGGCCATGAGAATGGCCTTGCGCTTCAGGCTCGGGGCACGGGTGATCCAGTTGGCCTCCGGCTGCATGCCGATGATCTCGGAGTGCGCGTGCTGGGAGATCTGCCGCGTCAGGGTCTTGCGGTAGCCCTCGGGCATCCAGTCCCGGGGCTCGATGCGCGAATCCTTGGCGATGATCGCGTCGAAGCGCGCCTGACCGGCCCGCTCGTCCTCGGACGGCACGGCCGACAAGTGGGCGCCTTTGCCCTCCGCCGCCTGCCTGGTGTGGTGCTCAGCCATCGTTACCTCACTCGGGATTTATTTACTGACCGTTCGTTCAGGATATGCGCTCCCGCCCGAGTGGTCAACACCACACTCGGCCGGAGCCCGAGCAGCTCCGGCCGGCGCCGCGTCAGCAGGTGGTGGTAAAGCTCAGCGCCGAGAGGAAGATCGCCTGGTCGCCGTCGATGCGCGAGTTCGAGCGCGACTCGACGTTCTGGTAGGTGAGGCTGAAGGAGGTCACCGGCTCGAGGAACGTGACCGTGGCGTTGGCCCGCCCGCTGGTCTCGGGAACGGGCTCGATCCGGCCGGCGCGCAGCGGATCCGTCGTCGTACCGGATCCCGCGACCATGCTGCCGCTGCCGCTGGACGCGGTGAAGGGGGCGGCCGATTCGATGACGACGCGGTCGAAGTAGTCGTAGGCGGCCGCATCGATGTCGGTGATCAGGAAGGAGAGCTGGTCGACGGGTTCGCTGAAGTCGAAGCGGATCGTCTGCGAGTTCTCCGCGATGCGCGCGGCCGACGACGTCGACGCGGCCTTGCGCGAATTGCTGATCGGCGACTGGTGGATGGCCAGGCCACGGCTCGCCGTCCCGCCGACGGCGAAGGAGGAGACGGCCAGGTTGAGGTTCTCCGTCCGCGCCTGATTGCCCGTGCGGGTATTGGCCCCGATGCTGGCCTGCGTGACGGTCAGCGCGATCGTCGACTCGGCGTCGCCCACCGCCGCAGAACCGGCCGTGGCGCTGGTCCGGCGATAGTCGCCGGCCCAGTCGAGGTGCATCCGCACCGGCACGCACTCGGCCGTGCCGCCGTCGGACGCAACCGCCGCCGGTGCCGCGACCGCCGCCGCGATGACCGGCAGACTCCACGCCGCACCCTTAATTACCGCTCGACGTTCCGTTGCCATGCCGGCCTCCTTGAAAAAAATGAAATAACTGGACTAGGGATCAAATCTAGGGAGTGCCCCGCCACCTCAAGGAGGCGGTCCGGTATTCCATTTGGGAGGCCTTGCTCCGAATCCCCGTACTCGTCAGTAAATTCGGCACCAAGCCACCGCTGGCGCATGGCGATGATCACATCCCGATTGATTTTTTCTTGCGTATTCCTTGCGTTCATCCAGCACCCCACGCCACCAACACCCCGGGGGCCGCTCCGCCCGCCGGGGTTACGCATGCCGCTATCGGCGAACACGGCCCGCAGGCCTGCGCGGAATCCGAGCGCCTGCAGTTGAATGGGTCCATGAGTGAACCCACGCAGTCCGCCAGCTCCCCCGCCGAGCGCGGACCGTCCAACGCAGAGCTGGCCGTCTCCACCACGACGGCGCCGCGCGCCGGCGCCACTCCCCCGCTCGCCAAGAAGGTGCCGACCGAGCGCACCCACCACGGCGACACCTTCGTCGACGACTACGAGTGGCTGCGCGAGAAGGACAACGCTGAGGTCATCCAGCACCTCGAGGCCGAGAACGCGTACGCGGCGGCAGCGACCGAGCACCAGCAGCCGCTGAGGGACGCCATCTTCGCCGAGATCAAGCAGCGCACCCAAGAGACAGACCTCTCCGTCCCGGCCCGCAAGCGTGGCTGGTGGTACTTCACGCGCACCGAGGAGGGCAAGCAGTACGCCGTCCAGTGCCGCGTCGCCGCCACCGACACCGGCGACGCGCACGCCGACTGGACCCCGCCCGTGATCGAGAGCGGGACGCCCATCGAGGGCGAGCAGATCCTGCTCGACGGCAACGCCGAGGCCGAGGGTCAGCCCTTCTTCGCGCTCGGCGGCATGGCCGTCTCCGAGGACGGGAACCTGCTGGCGTACGCCGTCGACAATGCCGGCGACGAGCGCTTCACCTTGCGCGTGAAGGACCTGCGCACGGGTGAGCTGCTCGCCGACACCGTGGAGGGCGTCTTCTACGGACTCGCGTTCTCCCCGGACGGCAAGCGCGTCTACTACACGGTCGTCGACGAGACGTGGCGCCCGCACCAGATCAAGGTGCACGTCCTCGGCACCGAGGCGAGCGACGACGTCGTCCTCTTCGAGGAGGGGGATGCCGGCATGTGGACCGGGTTCGACCTCTCCCCCGACCGCACGGAACTGCTGATCTCCGTAGGCAACTCCGAATACTCGGAGTCCCACACCCTGGATATCGCCGACCCGAGTGCCCGCCCGCGACTGCTGATCTCCCGCGAGGAGCGGGTGCTGCACTCGATGGATCCGATCACGATCGCCGGGCGCCGGCACTACGTCGTCACGCACAACCGCGCCCCGCACGTCGAGAAGGCCCCGAACAACATGGTCTCGCTCGTCGCGGACGCCGAGTTCGCCCGCCCCTTCGCGGAGCAGGAGTGGGCCACGGTCTTCGCGCACCGCGACGACGTCAAGGTCGAGGGCACGGCCGTGACGGCCACCCACCTGCTGGTCGGTCTGCGCCGAGACACCACCGAGCGCGTGCAGATCCTCCCGCTCGCGGGCCTGGGCACCGACGCGCAGGCCGCGCCGGTGGAGCCCGGCTTCGACGAGGAGCTGTACACGGCCTCGCTCGCCGGTGCCGACTTCGAGTCGCCGCTCGTGCGGATCGAGTACACCTCGTTCCTCACGCCCCCGCGCATCTACGACTACGAGCTCGCGACGGGCGAGCTGACCCTGCGCAAGGAGACACCGGTCAACGGCTACGACGCCGCCGACTACGTCGCCGAGCGCGACTGGGCGACGGCGGCCGACGGCACGCGCGTCCCCGTCACCATCATGCGCCGCGCCTCGGTGGCGGCGGACGGCACCAATCCGGCGCTCGTCTACGGTTACGGCAGCTACGAAATGAGCATGGATCCGGCCTTCGGCATCCCGCGCCTGTCCGTGCTGGACCGCGGCGTGGTCTTCGTGATCGCCCACGTGCGCGGCGGTGGCGAGCTGGGGCGGTCCTGGTACGACGACGGCAAGAAGCTGGCCAAGAAGAACTCGTTCACCGATTTCATCGCCGTGACCGAGCACATCGTCAAGACCGGCTGGGCGGCGCCGGACAAGGTCGCCGCCATGGGCGGTTCGGCCGGCGGGCTCCTCATGGGCGCGGTCGCAAATCTCGCCCCGCAGCTGTACCGGGCGATCGTCGCGCAGGTGCCGTTCGTGGACGCGCTGACGTCGATCCTCGACCCGGACCTGCCGCTGTCCGCCCTCGAATGGGAGGAGTGGGGCAACCCGATCGAGGACGCAGCCGTGTACGAGTACATGAAGTCCTACACGCCGTACCAGAACATCGCGGCGGTCCCGTACCCGAAGATCGCGGCCGTCACGAGCCTCAACGACACGCGTGTGCTCTACGTCGAGCCGGCCAAGTGGGTGCAGAAGCTGCGCGACGTCACGACGGGCACGGAGCCGATCGTCATGAAGATCGAAATGGACGGCGGCCACGGCGGCGCGTCCGGCCGCTACGAAGGCTGGAAGGACCGCGCGTGGGACTACGCCTACGTCCTCGACGCGCTGGGAGCAAGCGAGAAGATCTGACGCGCGCGCATCACTCGGGCCGCGCCGCCCCGCGCGGCCGGTCCAGATCCGCGAGGTAGGTGTTCAGGCGCCGCGCCGCGTCGATGCTCGCGGCGTCGACGCGCACCACGGCGACGCCCTCCCCTGCCTCGATGAGGGCCGCGTTCCGCCCGTACGGCGTCGCGATGCAGCTGTGCGCCGTGAACCCTGCCGCCGCATGGTTTGCGTACGCGATGGCCACCCCGTTCTCCAGGGCGCGCGCCGGGACCTGCAGCAGTGAGGTCTGCGTCGCGTCGTAGCTCCAGGCCGCGCTCCGTCCCGGTTCCTGCTGGTGGATCGCCGGAACCGCAGTCGGCACGAGGAACAGCTGGGCTCCGGCGCGCGCCCCGTGCCGCACGAACTCCGGGAACTCCACGTCGTAGCACGTTCCCATGGCGCAGCGCATGCCGTTGAATTCGAAAACGGAACCGTAGCCCACCGCTCCCAGGTGCGCGCGTTCCGTCGGCCCGAACAGGTGCGCCTTGAGGCTGCGGGCGAGCTCGCGGCCGGACGCGGCGAAGAAGGAGGCCGCAATGTAGTGGCGCGGGGCGCCGTCGTCGTTCCGCGTCTCGATGGTGGATCCGACCACCGCGATCCCGTGGGCGCGGGCGAGCTCGGCGAGTGCGGCGCGAAGGGCCGCGCCGTCGTGGCGCCACGCGCCCGCCGGATCGTATCCGGTCGCGAAGAGCTCCGGGGTGACAACGACGTCGGCGCCCTCGTCGGCCGCGCGCCCGATCAGGGCGGCGAGGGTCGACAGATTCGCCTCGATGTCGCCGACGACGGCTTCCGCCTGGGCGACGGCGACGGCCACCGACGCCCCCGCACCGGAGTCCTCTACGGCTACCTGTTCTCGTTTCATGCGTCCGGTTCCTCTCGTGTGACGCCTCCCGGGGCCTCTTGACGAGACCTCGATCACAGGCAACACTATTAAACCAAATGCGATTTGGTTTGTGGGCATCGGGCCCAGCACGCATGACACCCAAGGAGCGCAGACATGTCGCCAACACGTCAGCCAGGATCGGATTTCGTGGACCGGATGGCCTCCGGTGGCACGCCGCGGCCCGTCGCGGTCGAGCTCGAACGACGCATCGAGATCATCGAATCCGCTGAGAACTCCCACGACGCCCGCGGCATTCTGACAGCGCGCGAGCTGAGCCTGTACGTCGGCGTCACCGTCGCCGCGTGCCTGATCGGGATGGCGGTGATGGCGCTGTGAGCCGGCCGAACTCCGCTGTGGAACACCCCCTCGAACCATCCGTCGACCTCGAACGCGAGAAGACCATCGGAACCTTCCCGCTGCTCGCGGCCGAGCGGACGTGGTCCGGATGGGACTTCACGTGGGTCAACACCGCACTGGCCATCGCCACGTGGGCCTTCCTCGTGGGCGGATCCACGGCCCTGCTCGTCGGATTCGCCGACGGCATTGCGGCCATGCTCATCGGCAACGCCATCGGGCTCTGCTTCATGGTGCTGGCCTCCGTTCCGGCCTCGCAGCGCTACGGTTCGGAGCAGTACACGCTGCTCCGCGGCGCCTTCGGAATCGTGGGCGTGGGCGCGATCGTCTTCACGATCATCCTGATCACCGAGATGGGCTGGTCCTCGCTGCTCGCCGTGATGGCGGGCCGGGCCACGAGCCAGGTCGCCGGTGCCGCCTCGGGCACCGAGCTGGACCAGTACGGCCCGCTCGTCACCGTCGGCGCGCTGGCCGCGATCGCCCTCGCGTGGTTCGTCCTCTCCCGCGGGCCGGTGACCATCGGCCGCCTCAACAAGTACGTCGCACCGGGCCTCGCCGTCGTCACCGTCGTGATGATGATCGTGCTGGTTTCCGCGACCAGCTGGGACTCGCTCGCCACCGCCGGGCCGCTGGCGCCATTCGACGACGACACCCTGAACTTCATGGTCGCCGTCGAGTTCAACGTCGGGGTCGGCGTGTCCTGGTACCCGGTCATGGGTTCCCTCGCGCGCATGACGCGGCATCGCAAAGCCGCACTGTGGCCGGCCTACGGCGGTCTACTCATCGCGACGCTGATCGCCCAGGCGGTCGGCCTCGCGGCCGCGCTGACGATCGGAGATTCGGACCCGACCGTGTGGATGGTGCCGCTCGGCGGGCCGGTCCTCGGCGCCGCGATCCTCGTCTTCATCGGTTTTGCGAACATCACGTCGATGTCCTCGATCGTCTACTCGACGGTCCTCGCGCTGAGACAGTCGTCCGGCCGGTTGTTCGCGCGGATCCCGTGGAAATACCTGACAGCCTCTTTCTTCGTGCTGCCGGCGATCATGGCGTTCTTCCCGCAGTTCATGTACGAGCAGTTCATGACGTTCGTGCTCTTCTCCGGAGCGTTCCTGACCTCGATCTGCGGGGTGGCCCTGGCCGACTACTTCGTCCTCCGCCGGCAGAGCCTCGATCTGCGCGAGCTCCACCTGGCCGGCCGCGGACGCCTCTACGCCTTCAGCGGCGGGGTCAACTGGGCCGGCATCTCCGCCGTGGTCGCCGGTGCCGTCTTCTACCTCTGGCTCTACAACCCGATCACCCTGGAGACGCTTCCCGCTTTCTCCGTCATCACGGCGACGCTGCCGGCGGCCATCGTCGCCGCGGTGTTCTACCTGGGCGCCTTCCGCCTCATCTACCGGGGGCGCCCCACGCGCCCCTCCACCGTCAAGGAGAGACCATGACCACGATCTCGCGTGCCGCGCTGCACGTCGGCTCCCCCACCCTCGACCTCGCGGACGTCGTCGTCAAGGATCCCGGCCCCGGTGAGATCCTCGTCCGCATGGGCGCGTCGGGTGTCTGCGGGTCGGACCGCCACGTGCTCGACGGGGACTGGGCCATGCCGTCGCCAACCATCATGGGCCACGAAGGCGCGGGAACCGTCGTCGCCGTCGGGGACGGAGTCATGACCGCGCGGGCGGGCGAGCACGTGATCCTCGCGTGGTTCGCACCCTGCATGAAGTGCCGGGCCTGCGCAGCCGGGCGCACGTGGGTCTGCACGGGTTCGCATTCGGAGACGTGCCTGCTCCCGGACGGAAGTTCACCCATGTCCCGCGACGGACAGACCGTCTACCCCTACCTCGCGGTCGGATCGATGAGCGAGTACACCGTGGTGCCGGAACAGGCGGCGGTTGTCATCCCCGCCGGCGTCCCGTTCGATGTCGCGGCCCTGCTGGGCTGCTCCGTCTCCACCGGGTTCGGCGCGGTCGTGAACGACGCCGGCGTGGAAGCTGGCCGCTCGGCGGTCGTGATCGGCGCAGGTGGGGTCGGGCTGAGCATCATCATGGCCCTGAGCCTCTCCGGCGCCCATCCGATCGTCGCCGTGGACGTGTCCGAGGAGGCCCTCGAGTTGGCTGCCACGTTCGGCGCGACGCACCTCGTCCGGGCCGGCGCCGAGGCCGAGGCGCAGATCCGCGCGGCGACCGACGGGGGCGCCGACTACGCGTTCGAGGCCATCGGCCGGCCCGAGTCCATCACCGGCATGCCGGGCCTGCTGGCCCGCGGCGGGACCGGCGTCGTCGTCGGGCTTCCGCCGGAAGACCGCCCCGTGCCCATTGACGCGCTGGCGTTGGCCGAAGAGGGCAAGCGCATCGTCGGCTCCAACTACGGGTCGACGGTCCCGCGCCGAGATTTCCCGCTCTTGGCCTCCCTCTATCTGTCCGGGAAGCTGCCCGTCGACCGGCTGATCACCAGCCGCGTCGGCTTGGACGGCGTCAATGGGGCCTTCGACGCGATGCGCGCCGGGGCCAGAGGCCGCACCGTCGTCGTGTTCTGACCATCGTGCGCCAAGCGGCGGGGTGCGGTCTGAAATACTGACGATATGCCGCGCCCCGCCCAGAACATCCTCTCGCCCCGGATCATCGCGGCGGCCGCCCTGGAGATCGTGGAGGTCGAGGGCGACTTCACGATCCCCGGGATCGCCAAGAAGCTGCGCGTGAACGCCTCCTCGCTCTACCACCACGTCAAGGGCGGTAAGAACGAGATCGTCGATCTGATGCGCGCGGAGCTCTACGAACGCATCGACCTGGCCCCGTTTGCCGCCACCGACCGGCCCTGGCGCGATCGATTCGGCGATTGGGTGCGCGCCTACCGCGCCTCCATGGCAATCTTCCCCGGGGCGCTGCCCCTGCTGGTGCGCAAACCGGTGGACGACGAGACGACGCTCAAGCTCTACAACGCGGCCGTCGAGCTGCTGGCCGAGGCCGGCATCCGCGAGGAGCAGCAGGTCGACGTCCTGACCCTGTTGGACATCCTGGTGCTCGGGTCGGCGCTGGACTCCATGGCACCGCACCCGCTGTGGGTGCCGGCCGGGGCCGAGGTCCCGGCGCTGGCTCGCGCCGCCCGCCACGGAGACGACCCCGGGCGCGGCCTCCGGGGATTGGAGATCGCCATTGCGGCGGCCGCCGATCACATCCTCACGCTGGGCGCGAGCGCCTAGTTCCAGTCGCGGTAGTTGAACAAGGTGTCGATCGCATAGCGCTGCTCCTCGAAACCGAGCTCCGCCCCACGCATGTCCAGCACGATGTTTTTCCACCGTCGCCCGTCGTCGCCGAGTAGGACCTCCCAGTACTCAGCCTCGCCCACACTGTCGAAGCGGAGGTAGTCGCCGACGTCGGTTCGCCACGCCTCGACACAAGAGATCGACTCATCGCACAGCGCCGCGGTCGACTCGACCGGATGGATCCGGGAATCGGACGCCACCAGGTCGGCTGCCGTCGTCGTGTGGAACACGCCGAGGTACGCGGCGACGCCGACCGCGGCGCACAGCGCAGCCAGCACGGCCACCCCGGCGCCTACTCCGATCATCCAGCGGCGGGCCGGGCGGCGGACTGAAACCGGCAAAGATCCACTCATGGTCACTCCTCATCGACAACGGCGGTGATTCGACACACCGTTCGACAAGTATGGTGCAAAGCAGCTGGCCAATGCGGCCAGCCACCGAACAAGCCAACGGCCCGGCGGCACCACCAGGTGCCGCCGGGCCGCTGTTCCTTGTGCTCGCTTAGAGATGGATGACCGTCTCCGCCAGGAGGACGGCCGCGATGAAGGTCGAGGAGAACGTCATCATCGCGACGATCACGATCTTCCAGTTGAGGGTCTTGAGCGCCTTGACGTCTCGCCCGAGGTTCAGGCCCAGGAGGGCAATCGAGGCGAGACCGACGAACAGCGCGTCGAGATGCTCGGTGACCGCCACGACCGCCGGCGCCGTCGGCATGAACGGTGCCGTGACCAGCGTCGCCAAGGCCAGCACCCAGACGCTCGGCGGCACGGAGCGGAGCTTCCGCGCCAACAGGAACGCCACGGCGGTCAGTCCGCCGAGGACGAGGATGCCGACGACGTCGGCAGGTCGCACGCTCTTGGTGCCGACGGCATTGAGCAGGAGCCCGACGGCCAGCGTGACGCCGAACGCGAAGACCCAGGTCCTGGGTTTCATCCTCACTTCCGGATCCACGACGACGGCGGAGACGTCCACCTCCCGCTCCCGGCGTGCGGCGGCCTCGGCCTTCTTGCTCCCCAAGCGGCGCCCCTCGTCGTCCCGGCGGAAGACCTTCGCCCAGAACCTGTAGAGCCGTTGCGCCAGCGGCAGCGACAGGAAGACGCCCGCGTAGAAACCGACCAGGTTGGTGACCAGGTTCGACAGTGCCGCAAGGGCCAGGATCTCCCCCGCGCTCTCCGGGTAGATGATCGACAGCGCCGCAACGCCACCCATCATCATCGATCCGGAGCCGAGCCCCAACCCGAGCGCCAGTGAACGGGGGTCGAAGAATCCCATGCCGCCGAGCAGTCCGGCCAAGAGCGACACGAAGACTGCGCCGAAAACGCTGCCGAGCAGCCAGACGGAGAACACTCCGCGGTAGATGGGCGACTTCACTCCGAACTTCTGCAGGGCGTAGGCGAGGTACGACTCGCGATCGATCGCCCAGGTGGCGCCGATGGCGGTGCGCCCGAGCCCCAGGCCGACAGCCACCGGCAACGCGAGGAGCACCGTGCCGAAGATGTGGCCGACCTCCTGCAACAGGATGGCCGGCCCGATGTCCGTCAGCTCCACAAGCGCCGGCCCGACGTTGACGCCCAGCGCGGCGAGGAACAGGACGATGCTGATATCGAGCAGCACGGACGAGACCGCGCGGTTCTGCCCCGAGAGGGGCCTCAGGCGCTGCACGCCGATGACGGCGCCGAGGAGGACGGCCCACAGGATCGGCATGAGGACAATCGCCGCATGCCCGACCTCGATCTTGTGTGTGCCGAGCAGAATCGCCACCACGCAGATCGCCGTGGACAAGCCGATCATCATCGCCCACTGACGAGCGGTGGGGGTGAACAGCTGTGTTCGAGTCCGCGTCGGTTCGTCGACGGCAGCTGCCGTGCCCACCTCTGCGGCGGAATCCTTTTCCATGCCTCACCTCTCGCTCATGCCGCCCCGCAGACCGGCACTCCAATTTTGGTATACCTAAGTGTAAGCTGGGTCACGGCGTCGAACAAGGGTCAGCATAAGATAAGTCAACGTTCCTGCTGGCAGTCGGAGGGGAGCGCCACGCTTCCGAGTCATCGATCGCCGGCTTTGGCATACTAAATTTCGGCTTTGGAGGAAACTTGATCACGCAACTCACCGCCCGATACATCCTCGGATTCGATGGAACGCAGCACGTGCTGATCACCGACGGGCACGTCGTCGTACAAGACGACGAGATCCTCTATGTCGGCACCGACTACGACGGCCCCGTCGACGCGCACCGTGACTTCGGGCAGAGCCTGATCACTCCCGGGCTGATCGATCTCGACGCGTTGACCGACATCGACCACATGATCTTCGATTCCTGGCCCTCACCGGAAACGGCGCCGGGCCTGCAGTGGTCGCGGGACTATTTCGCGAACCGCCGGCGCGACGTCTTCACACCCGAGCAGCGGCAGATCGTGCGGAAGTTCGCGCTCGCCCAGCTGGCGCTGCACGGCGTCACGACGTACATGCCCATCGCCTCGGAGATCCACAGCTCGTGGGCCGAGACCTTCGACGAGCTCAAAGGCATGACCGAGACCAGCCTGACCATCGGGTTGCGCGGATTCCTTGGACCGGCCTACCGCTCGGGCATCAACGTCACGGACGACGACGGTCAGCGCGTCGTCCTCTTCGACGAAGAAGAAGGACGCAAGGGCCTCGACGACGCTCTGCGCTACCTCGACTACGCCGCCGAACTCGAGCATCCTCTGGTCACCGGGGTGCTGCTGCCCTGCCGCATCGAGACGCTCTCCGACGAGCTGATGCGCTCCACGGCTCGCGCCGCCGTCGAACGCGACGCGCTGGTGCGCCTGCATTGCCTGCAGTCCCCCGCGGAGGACACGTTCCTGGCAGCACTCACGGGCCGGACCACACTGGAACAGCTTGACGACACCGGGCTCCTCAGCACGCGGCTCTTGATCCCGCACGGTGTCGTCATCGAGGCGGACGCTCCGGGAGCCACCGCCGCGGGCGGACCCTTGGACGTCCTGGCCCGGAACAACGTGAGCGTCATCCACTGTCCGCTGACCAGCTTCCACTACGGCAAAGCGCTCAATTCATTCGACGCTTTCAAGGCGGCCGGGATCAACATGTGCCTCGGCACGGACTCCTTCCCGCCGGACCTCATCAAGGGCATCGACGTCGGGACCCACCTGGCCCGCGTGGTCGAGGGGCGTCTCGACGCCGGCAAGGTCTCCGATTTCTTCGACGCCGCCACACTCGGCGGCGCCTCCGCGCTGGGACGCCCCGACCTCGGACGGCTGGCCCCGGGGGCTCAGGCCGACCTGATGATCGCCTCCTTGGCCGACTTCCGTGACGGGGCGCTCGAGGACCCCTTGCGCACGCTCGTCCTCAACGGATCGGCCCGCAACGTCACCGACACCTACGTGGCCGGTCGCCCCGTGGTGATCGACGGCGGCCTGCCGGGCATCGACCTGGACGCCCTGCGCGCAGAGGGGCAAACCCTCTTCGACCAGATGGTCGCCGCCTATCCCGAGCGGGACTACCGCGGACGCGGCGCTAAGGAGTTGTTCCCCGGAACCTACCCGGCGGCGGAGCGGCTGCAGGAAATCGGCGGTCAGTAACCCTCGGCGACGGAGAGGACCTTCAGCGCGTCGGCGATCACGCGGCCGTCGTGGATCACGGTGCGATCAGCGCCGCGGTCCATGACGGTCGAGGCGATCGTCTCGCCGTCGACCAGCACCAGGTCGGCACGGTCGCCGACGGACACGCCGGGCCGATCGGTCACGGACGACAGCCGGGGCACGTCGTGGCTCATGATCGAGGCACCTCCCACGGTCGCCACGGCCAGAGCGTGCCCGATCAGTTCGTCCTTGCGGAAACCGTTGACGAAGGCCATCTGCCACGTGCGGTCGAGCAGGTCGCAGTTGCCGTAGGGGCTCCAGTAGTCGCGCTGGCCGTCCTCGCCCAGGCCGATCCTGACGCCGGCTTCGGTCAGCTGCGCCACCGGGAGGTGGCTCGTGATGCTCGGCGCCACCGTGGTCCACGAGATGTCGAGCTCCGCGAAGAGGTCGACCAGCCGGCGCGTCGTCGCCTCGTCGACGCCGCCGAGCCCGAAGGCGTGGGAGATGTTCACCTTGCCCTGCATCCCGAGCGCGCGGGTGCGCTCGGCGATGAGTTCGGTGGAGAACACGCCCATCGTGCCCATCTCATGGAGGTGAACGTCCACCTCCACCTGGTACTTCTCCGCCAACGCGAAGACCGTGTCGAGATGACGCGCCGGGTCCCGGTCCAACTGGCACGGGTCGATGCCTCCCATGACGTCGGCGCCGGCCTGCAGCGCGGCTTCCAGGTATTTCTCCGTTCCCGGTTCCCGCAGGATGCCGGCCTGTGGGAAGACCATGATCTGCACGTCGGCCGCGTCCGCGAATTTCTCCTTCGCGGCGACCACGGCCTCGTACTTCTCTAGCTTGCAGTCGACGTCGACCTGCGCGAAGGAGCGGACGCGCGTGGTGCCGCGGGCGATCATGCGCTCCAGCGTGCCGGCCACGCGCTCATTCAGTCCGATCTCGGCGTCGCGCCAGTTCTCGCGGTCGTTGCTCATCATGGCCCAGACGCCGGGTCCCCCGGTGTGCTCGCGGAAAGGCAGGCCGATGCGCGTGGAGTCCAGGTGGACGTGCACGTCGGAGAAGGCGGGAATGATGATGCGGCCGCGACCTTCGACGTCGGACGCCTCCAGCACGCGCCGCGGGTCGTGGGCGAGGACCGCCGTAATGCGATCACCGTCGAGATGCACGTCGCTAGCCTCACCCGCCCAGGGGCGGACATTACTGATGAGCACGGAGCTTCCTTTCCGACGGATGATCTAGGTAACATTAAAACTGTATACCAAACACGCCCGACCGGGAGCCCCGCGCCGCTGAACCGTCAGGCCAAACGATGCCCCGTGGCCGCGGCCGCATTGGCCCTGCTGGTTTCGAGATGAGCCAGCACCAGGGGCTCGACGACGCCCACATTGCGGCTGGCGATCGCCTCGTAGAGCTCCGCGTGCTCCCGCGCGATTCCGGCGAGATCGTCATGCTGCGAGAGCAGCCAGCGCATCCGCGCGGAGAGCGATGCCTGCACCTCCAGCAGCAAGTCGTTGCCGGCCATGCGGGTCACAATCTCGTGGAACTGCACACCGGCGCGGCGGGCTTCCAAGGCTTCCCCCGCCTCGGCGGCACGCAGTTCATCGTCGAGGGCCTGTCGCAGCTCAGCCAGCGCGCTGCGCGTATGCCGCTGCGCCGCCAGCTTGAAGGTCAGGACCTCGAGCGAGGCGCGCACCTCGATGAGGTCAGCGATGTCGGAGGCCGTAAATTCGCGCACAATGGCCCAGCTCCGCGGGCGCGGGGTCACGATTCCCTCAGCAACCAAGGCCTGCAGGGCCTCGCGAACGGGCAGCCGGCTGACGCCGAGTTCTAGGGCGAGATCCCTCTCGACGAGCTTGCTGCCCGGCGCGCGCACGCCGTCAACGATCTCGTTGCGAATTCGCTCGGTGACGCGAGCCGCTTCCGATGTGAATCCGGCTTGAGCCGCCATGTTCCCCTCCCTCACCCGTCGATACAGCGTTGAGCCGCCTCTCGAGATCTTAGGGTATCGGCGCCGCCGCGCTAGTTCGACATGTCGACGTCGTACCCCAGGCCCAGTTCGCGCGCGCGGTCGAAGGCCAGGCGCCCGACCGCGAGGTCCTGTAAGCCAATACCGACGGAGTTGAACAGTGTGATGTCCTCGCTGGTCTCGCGCCCGACGGCGTCGCCGTTGATGACCTGCCCGAGCTCTCCGGCGATGTCCGACGCATCGATCGCCCCTTCGGCCAGCGCCAGCAGATACTCCCCCGACTTCGCGGCAGCGGTTCCCCGATGATCGACGATCACGCGGGCGCGGGCCATGCCCACGGAGTCGATTTCCCGCTCTCCGGGCCGCGGGCGCGCCCCGACGGCGTTGATGTGCTGCCCGGGCCGAAACCATTCACCGCGGACGATCGGCTCGACCGACGGCGTCAGGGTGCACACAACGTCACTCCCGGCGAAGACCTCCTCGACGCTGCCGACCCCCTCGACGTCCAGCCCGTGATGCGCGACGGCGTCGCGGAACCGACAAACACGCTCGCTTGTGCGCGACCACACGACGATCCGTTCGATCGGCAGGACGCAGAGCATCGCCTCGACGTGGGCCACCGCGAGCGCGCCCGCCCCGACCAGTCCCAGCACCCGGGACTCGGGGCGGGCCAAGTGCTTGCTCGCCACCGCGCTGGCCGCGGCCGTGCGGATCCTCGTCGGCACCCGCCCGTCGAGGATCGCCAGAGTCTCACCGGTGACGTGATGGGTGAGCATGATCGTCGAGCGCTGCGTCGGCAAGCCACGTCCCACGTTCGAAGGGATGTCGGCCAACAGCTTGACCGAGGCCATCGCCTCGCCCGCGGCCACGCCGGGCATCACGATGAAGCTGGAATCGACGGGCGGGACGTGCATAGCCACGGGGGTCGGCTGAGCGGCGGATCCGCGCGCGGCAGCACCGAAGATGCGCTCGATGGCCACGACGGTGGACGGCATCTCGATCGCGGCCTGCAGCGACGAGGCATTCAGAATCAAAGTCATGGGACCAGCGCTCTCGGAGACGGAATGTTCTGGGCACATCCTAGCCTAATTTGGTATTCCAAATCTAGACTCCGGCGGCCCCGGGCCTGATCGCCTCCGCCGAACGGGCCGCCTCGAGTCGACCCTGACACTTGACGTGGATCACACTTTCGGTGTTACCTAATGATCGTTCGGTAAATAATTGAGGAGGTCCGCCGATGACAGAGGCCACGACCGAGGACGTAGACGGCACACCCGCGCTCGAGCATCCGATCCTCGCCGACGACCGCACCGCCGCCTGGCTGGGTTTGAAAGTCCTCCGGCTCGACGACGGCCACGCGACGACCACCATGACGCTGCGCGAGGAGATGCTCAACGGCTTCGGCATCGCGCACGGCGGCATGATCTTCGCTTTCGCCGACACCACGTTCGCCCTGGCGTGCAACCCGCACCTCGGCAGCGCCGACACCATCACCGTCGCCTCCGGCGTCGACGTGAACTTCCTCCGCGCGGGCATCCCCGGCCGCACACTCACCGCGGTTGCCGACCGCCGCGCCCTGACCGGGCGCAGCGGCCTCTACGACGTGCAGATCCTGCAGTCGGTCCCCGGCGAAGACGACGAGGTCATCGCCGAATTCCGCGGCCGCTCCCGCACCATCCCCCGGCGCTGAACCCGCCCAGCCCACCACGCACGCAAGAGACGAGGCACGCAACAATGACGCAAGCACCCGCCGAGGCCCTCCGGGACCTGCCCAACCCGTTGGATCCAGAAGAGACGATGAGCCGCGATCAGATCGAGTCGATCCAGCTGACCCGGCTCCAGGAGACCCTCGCCTACGCGTACAACCGCGTCCCGTTGTACAAGGAGAAGTACGACGACGCCGGCGTGCACCCGTCGGACCTCAAGGAGCTCTCCGACCTGGCGAAGTTCCCCTTTACGGAGAAGGAAGACCTGCGCCGGACCTATCCCTTCGGCATGTTCGCCGTCCCGCGGGAAGAGGTCGCCCGCATCCATGCCTCCTCCGGCACCACGGGTCGTGCCACCGTCGTCGGATACACCAAGAGCGACTTGGAGAACTGGGCGCGCCTCGGCGCGCGCTGCCTGCGCCTCTCGGGCGTCAAGCCCGGCTGGCGCGTACACAACGCCTACGGCTACGGACTCTTCACCGGCGGGCTCGGCGCGCACGCCGCCGCCGAACAGCTCGGGGCCACCGTCATCCCCATGTCCGGCGGGCAGACCGAAAAGCAGATCACGCTCATCCAAGACTTCGCCCCGGACGCGATCCTCTGCACACCCACCTACCTGCTGACGATCGGCGACGCGATGCAGCGCGCCGGCCTCGACCCCCAGGCAACATCACTGAAGAAGGCCGTGCTCGGCGCGGAACCCTGGACCGCCGAGATGCGCCACGAGCTCGAGGAGATGTTCGACCTCGACGCGTGCGACATCTACGGCCTCTCCGAGGTCATGGGCCCCGGCGTCGCCGGCGAATCCGACGCACTCAAGGACGGCTCCCACATCTGGGAGGACCACTTCCGGCCCGAGATCGTCGACGCCTTCGACGAGACCCGCGTCCTCGGCGACGGCGAGCACGGCGAGCTGGTCTTCACGTCCCTGACGAAGCAGGCCCTGCCGATCATCCGCTACCGCACCCACGATCTGACCCGCCTGCTGCCCGGCACGGCACGCCCCGGGCACCGCCGCATGGGGCGCATCACGGGGCGCAGCGACGACATGATCATCCTGCGCGGCGTGAACCTCTTCCCCACTCAGATCGAGGAACTCGTCCTCAAGGTCGACGGACTCTCCCCGCACTTCCAGCTGGAGATCACCCGGCCAGGGCGCATGGACCAGTTGGCCGTGAAAGTCGAGCGCCGCGAAGACTGCACGTCCGATCGATCCGCGGCCGCCGCAGCCGAACTGCAGAAGCTCATCAAGATCCACGTCGGCTCCACGTGCCGGATCGACGTCGTCGACCCGGAATCCCTGCCGCGCTCGGTGGGCAAGCTCAAGCGCATCCACGACCTGCGCGAGAAGTAGACCGCGACCCGCGTGAAAGAATGACGACCATGCCCACGACGACCGACACTGAATCCGGCCACAACGACGGCGCGCGCCGCGGCCGGCCCGGCTACGATCAGGAGACCGTGCTGAACATCGCGGTGCAGGTCTTCAACAAGCACGGCTACGACGCCACCTCCATGGGGACGCTGGCCGAGAACCTCGGCATCAGCAAGTCGGCGATCTACCACCACGTGCCATCCAAGGGCGACCTGCTCCGGCTCGCCCTCGACCACGCGCTGGCCCCGCTCGAGGCCGTCGGCGAGGACAAGCGTGCACGCGAGGGCAGCGCGGGCGAGAGGCTCGAGTTCTTCCTCCGCGGCACGATCCGCGTCCTCGTCGAGCGCCAGCAGTACGTCACGCTGCTGCTGCGCCTGCGCGGCAACACGGAGGTCGAGCGTTCGGCGCTCGAGCGCCGCCGTGCGATGGACCGCCGGCTCTCCGACCTGGTCGTCGCCGCGCAGCAGGAGGGATCGCTGCGCGCGGACATCGACCCGCGCACGACCACGCGCCTGCTCTTCGGCACCATCAACTCGCTGGTCGAGTGGTACCGCCCGGACGGCCCGGTCAGTGCCGTGGCGCTCGAGGAGCATGCTATCGGCATGATGCTCGACGGCCTGCACACCCGCGGCAAGTAGACGCGTCGGCAGCGCACAGCCTTCGACGGTAGGATGACTCGTCGTGGATGAGCTCTTCAGTACCCTTTTCAATCAGCCGTTCGGCACCGACTCCGGGACCCAGGTCGCGCTCGCGGCGATCAGCAGCTTGCTGACCGCCGTCGCCCTCATGCTCCTGGCCCACCGCAACGACCTCGGCTGGTGGGCGCAGATCCTCGCGGTCTTCGCCGGCCCGCTCGTGCTCGCGCTGACCTTCGGCTACGAGGGTCTGTACTTCGCGGTCCCGGCCCTGGCGGTCGCCGCCTACGGCCTGTGGCGTTTCAGCTCGTTCGATCTCCGCGGCCGCTTCACGCGTGCCGTCGTGCCCGCACCGCTCACGGCCGGCCGGATCGTCACGGGGCTCGTTCTCGCAGTCCTGCTCACGGCCGCCCAATGGGGCCCGTTCCTGTTCAACGGCTACGCTTTCGGAGCGGCCACTGGCCGCATCTGGCTCGCATACGCGGCCACCGCCGTCGTCACGGCGGCGCTCGTGGGCATCGCGAACGGCGTGCGCGCCGCGTGGCTCGCCGTCGTCGTCGGCTCGGCGGGTTCCATCGCTACTCTCTTCGCGGGCACGCCCCCGTTCGGCACGCTGCTGACGCTCGTGCTGCAGCTGCTCGTCGCCGGCTACGGGTTCTTCGTGTGGGGTGCGCTGCGCCGCTCCGGCGCCGAGCCGGGCGCGGCCGGCGGGGCCGCACAGCACGACGACGGCGGATCGACCGCCGCCTATCCGCCCAGCCCGTACCGCGACTGACACCCGCCGGCCGCCACCCGGCGACGATTTCAGGGCCCCGCGAGCATCGTGCGATGTGCGCGGGGCCTACTTTTCGTCACAGGTACCACCCGGCTTCGTCCGGGACAATCCCCTTGCGGTAATTTGGAGATGTCCCTGACTTTCAATGGCGAAAGGCACTACCTCCATGACTGAAACGCTTCCGGCCGATCTGGTCGGATCCGTCGACACCCCGACCAAGACCGCCGGCCACATCATCGTCGACACGCTCGAGGCCCACGGCGTCAAACGCACCTATGTCGTCCCGGGCGAGAGCTACCTCGACGTCCTCGACGGTCTGCACACGTCGGAGATCGACACAGTCGTCTGCCGCCACGAGGGCGGCGCCACCTACATGGCCGAGGCCGACGGCAAGATGCACCAGGTGCCCGGCGTGGCCATGGTCACCCGCGGCCCGGGCGCGGCCAACGCGCACGTCGGCCTGCACACCGCGTGGCAGGATTCCACACCGCTGGTCCTCTTCGTCGGCCTCATCCCCTACGAGCACCGCGAGAAGGAGGCCTTCCAGGAGTTCGATCCGAAGGCCTGGTTCGGTACCGGCGCCAAGCGCGTCATGGTGCTCGACCACGCCGAGCGCGCCTCGGAGATCGTCGCCGAAGCGATGTTCGCGGCCGTCTCCGGCCGGCCCGGGCCCGTCGTCGTCGGGCTGCCGGAGGACATCATCAAGAAGCAGGTCCCGGCCCGGCTGCACCCGCCGATCCCCGTCGCCTACGGCGGCATGACCGTGGCCGACTGGAAGTCCCTCAACGAGGCCCTGAAGGAGTCGGAGAAGCCGCTGTTCATCTTCGGCGGCAACGACTGGACAGACGCGGGCGCGAGCGAGTTCACCACGTGGCTCGAGGCGCACCACCTCCCCGCCGCCGCCGAGTGGCGGTGCGAGGGCACCGTCCCGTTCGACTCACCCTCCTACGTCGGGCCGATCGGCTACGGCCGTCCGCGGCCGACCTACGACCTCCTCGAGGAGACCGACCTGCTGATCTTCGTCGGCACCGTCCCCGGCGACGTCATCACGGACGGATTCAACATCCGGCAGAACTGGGATCAGAAGAACTTCCTCGTCACGATCGACCCGTCGCTGCGCGGGCGTTCCGGCCCCGTCTCCCACCAGATCGTCGCGAAGCCGGACGTGTTCGTGCGCGACCTCATCCGCATGGACCTGGACGTCAAGGACTCGTGGAAGGAGTGGACGGGCCGCATGCGCGCCGAGCAGGAAAAGTTCGCCGCCCTGCCGGACGCGGCCCCGGGCGAGGGCCAGGCGCGCATGGCCACCCTGATGGCCAACCTCGTCCCGAAGCTGCCGCACGATGCCATGGTCACCTTCGGCGCCGGCGAGCACACCAACTGGGCGCACCGCTACTTCCCCACCAACGGCTACGCATCGATGCTCTCGGCCCGCAACGGCTCCATGGGCTACTCGATCCCGTCCGCCGTGGCCGCATCGCTGAACTACCCGGGCCGGACGATCGTTTCGATCGCCGGCGACGGCGAGTTCCTGATGAACGGCCAGGAGCTGGCCACCGCCGCCCAGTACGGCGCGACCCCGCTCGTCGTCGTGATGGACAACCAGGAGTACGGCACGATCCGCACCCACCAGGAGCGCGACTATCCCGAGCGCGTCTCGGGCACCCAGCTGCTGAATCCGGACTTCGCCAAGATGGCCGAGGCCTTCGGCGGCTTCGGCGTGCGGGTCGAGCGCGACGCCGACGTGCCGGCGGCCGTTGAGGCCGCCCTCGAGGCCAGCCGGAACGGCTCCTTCGCCCTGATTCACATCATCGTGGAGCAGCGCGTCAAGGCCTACTAGGCCGCCGCCACGCACACCAGCCGGCCCCGGCACGATCCGTCGTGCCGGGGCCGGCTCGTCTCACTTCTCGTCCGCTGAGCCGTGCCCGCCCGTGCCGGGAGAGTAGTCCGACTCGGCAGGGTTGCGGCGCTCGAGCAGCCAATCAGGAAAGTAAGTGTGCAAGCGGAGACTCAGGACCGAGACGTCCGCGGCGCCGATCCGAGTGCACGGTTCCCAGCGCCGGTGTCCGTTGCGTAGAGCGATCAGGTTACGGCGCCTTCTTCCCCATTCCGCGCCGCCCACCGCCTCCGCGTCGACTTCAGAACAGGGCGTCGATCATGGGCTGAAGCAGTTCTCGCATCAGATCCGGGAACGCGTCGGACTGGGCTTGGGCCAAGATGGCGTCCAGCCTTCTACTAACGCACTCGCTAGTCGTAGCGGTGCCGGGCCCCGCTCTAGCTGCCCCAAACGTCGCGCCCAATGCGGAGGTCTCATATCCCAAAGACTTACAGCCGTGTATTGACGCAGCGCTGACGGCCGAAGCCAAGCAGTAGGTATGCGACCCCTCGGGTCTCACCATCAGCAAGGACCCTTCAGGCAATGCCGTCAATGACTTCACCGAGATCCCAGTCAAGGCGGCAGTGGAAGACCTAAGTAAAATCGCACAACCTGCCAAGGGCGGTGACCACTACGACACCTGGTGCGAAACCGGAACGATCTGCAAACGCAAGATCAGCTCGTACATCTACGACGTCAAAGGCAACGGGGCCTACGGAAACGAAAAGGGTGCCATCGGCTCATACGATGTAATCGTTCGTACGAACCTCAACGGTCGACAGGCCACTTGGACGGTCACCCGCATCTGGGACTCTGGACCTTCGCTCAAGTTCACGTCCTCCTACCAGCGATGCTGGGAACAGCGCGCCGCGTTGTCGCCCCGGAGCTGCGGAGCGCATTCGCTCACCGGCGTAACCCTTAGCAGCGGAACATACCGAAACGTGAAGAAGATCAAGGGGAACTACCTGAAAAATAGCAACAACTACAAGGGCATCTTCTCCACCAAGTTCACGCCCAAGGGGTACTCCACCTACACGGCCTCAAACCTCGACACCGGAACGTTCAACTGCTATAGAACTAGCAGCGACATCTGCTACTTTCCGTAAATGAGTATTCTCAAAGTCGCGGAAACGCAGGTCATGCAGGGGGCCCCTGAAGGCTGGATCCCAGCATCAGAGAACGGGTGGGGATACCTCACCTTGCTAGAACTTCAGCAAGCCGGTCACACCGACCTTATCGCTCGCACCTCCCGAGAAGGTGAGGAACAGGAGTACCGGATCGAAATTGACGTGGAAATCGCTTCGTACGTCGAAGAAGCCGGAGCGACATACGCACCCGCCTTCCTCGACTGGACCTGGTATTTCAGGCTCCCAATCAACGGGAACCACGTGTGGGGTGTAGTCAACGATACGTTAGCTGAGTTCCGGCTCCCGCCCGAACCGAACGATGTTCGCGAAGCGATGAAGGAGGCCATCGAAGAACTGTACAGCTGACAAGCAGGTATCGCTCTCGGTCAAAAGGTGGTGACCTGCGATCAAAGTAAGTCCCGACGAACAAGGCCTGGCTTCAGAAGGTTCCACGGTCCACAATGCATTTCACACCGACCTACTCCTCGTGGATGAATCAGGTTGAACGTCACTTCGCTGAAGTCACTCGAGAGCTGCGGCAGCGCAGCGATCACCGTAGCGTGTAGGCGTTGGAGAGAGACCTGTGCAACTAAAGGGATGGAATGGCAATCCCAAGCCGTTTATCTGGACGAAACCAGCCGAGGAGATCCTCGGGTCGCTTGGACGACTTATGAAACGAACTAACGTCACAGGAGAATAGGCCGCCGCCACGCACACCAGCCGGGGCCGGCTCGTCTCACTTCTCGTCCGCTGAGCCGTGCCCGCCCGTGCCGGCCCGGGCCTCGTCCGCTGTACCCGCTTCGGGCTGATCAGCGGACACGTCGACGGGGTCGTCCGTGTACTCGGGCTCGGTGCCCGGAACGGGCTCGGGGACCATCACCGCATCCTCCACGGTTCCGGCACGACGGCGGCGCAGCCACTCCTCCGGCGGAAGGACGCGCAGCCACCGGCGGGTCTGCAGCGGAGGCAGCTCGCCGGCGTCCTCCTTCAACGCCCGGAGCATGTTGGCCATCATCAGGAAGCCGAGCACGAAGAACGGCAGGCCGACCACGGTGATGAAATCCTGCAGGACCGACAGTCCCTCGTCGCCGGAGGCGATCAGCAGGGCCGCGGCCACCAGACCCACCGAGAACGTCCAGAAGACGCGCTGCTTGGTGGGTGCCGGATCCTCGTGACCGTTGGTCATGGTGTCGAGAACCAGCCCTGCGGAGTCCATGGAGGTAATGAAGAAGACCGCCACCAGGACGATGCCCACGAACGAGGTGAGCGTGGCGAGCGGGAAGTTCGTCAGGAACTCGAACATCGCGCCGGGGATGTCCCCCTGGTCGACGACGCGCTCCACGAGCCCGCCGTCGCCGTTCATCTCGATGTCGAACACGCCCATGCCGAAGATGCCGAACCACACGATCGTGAAGAGCGTGGGCAGGCCGAGCACACCGGCGACGAACTGCCGGATGGTGCGGCCCTTGGAGATCTTGGCGATGAAGATGCCGACGAACGGGCTCCACGTGATGGTCCAGGCCCAGTAGAAGACCGTCCAGCTGCCCTGCCAGCCCGTGTCGTGGAAGGTGTCGTTCCAGAACATGAGTTCCGGCAGCATGAAGAGGTACGTGCCCGCGCTCTCGACGGTGCCCTTGATCATGACCAGGGTCGGGCCCGTGATGAGGACGAACAGCAGCAGGCCGATCGCGACCAGGATGTTGGTGTTGGACAGGACCTTGATGCCCCGGTTCAGGCCCGCCGCCACCGACAGGATAGCCACGCCCGTGACGACGCCGATGATGATGAGTTGGGCGCCGGCCGACTCGCTGATGCCCAGCAGATCGGAGAGGCCGGCGTTGATCTGCAGCGTGCCGAGACCGATCGAGACCGCCACGCCCAGTACCGTGCCGACGATCGCGATGACGTCGATGGCCCGCCCGATGGGCCCGTGGATCTTCTCACCGAGGAACGGCTGGAACATCGAGCTGACCCGAGGCGGCAGGCGCCGCTTGTGGATGAAGTAAGCGAAGGCCAGGCCGGGGAGGGTGAAGATCGTCCACGTGTGCAGACCGAAGTGGTAGAGCGTGAAACCCATCGCCTCCCGCGCGGCCTCGATGCTCGACGGCTCGACGCCGGTCCGCGGCGGGTTCGCAAAGTGATTGACCGGTTCCGCGACCGCCCAGAACATCAGGATCGTTCCGATGCCGGCCGCGAACAGCATGGCGAACCACGCCTTGTCCGAGTGCTCCGGCCCCTCGTCCTCCTCGCTGAGTCTGACCCGCCCCCAGCGGCTGATCGCCAGATAGATCAAGAAGAGGAGGAAGACCGAGACACCGAAGATGTAGAACCAGCCGAGGTTGGTCAGCAGCCAGGTGGAAGCGGCACCGAAGGCATTACCCATCGGCTCCACGAACGCGATGGTGAGCGCCGCGAAGACCACGACGATTCCGGCTGAAACGAAGAAGAGGAAGGAGCTCGTCTGCAGCCCCCACCGCTTGGCCAATCTTGACAGCGCAGTCATGCTGGGCACCTCAGATATCGGTCGTCAGAACTCTGGTCCCTAGCCAACCTAGCGAGATCCGGGTCTCATCTCCACCTGAAACTGCGCAAGCGGCGCCGGTTCCGCAGGGACCCGGCGCCGCTCGACTCGTCGGTCAGCCCCAGTTCTTGTAGGTCGTGTCTTCCTTCTCGACGAGGGTCAGGACGTCGTAGTTCGCGACGATCTCCCCCTCCTGGTTGTGCAGGACCGCATCCCAGGCGACCTCGCCGTACTCGTCGGTGACGCGCGGGGTGATCTTCTTGGCGGTCAGCGTCACGCGCACCGAGTCGCCGGCGGCCACCGGGGTGATGAACCGCAGGTTCTCGAGCCCATAGTTCGCGAGCACGGGGCCCGGCGCCGGCTCGACGAACAGCCCGGCGGCCCAGGACACGAGCAGGTAGCCGTGGGCGACCTGACCCGGGAAGAACGGGTTGGCTTCGGCCGCCTTCGCGTCGGTGTGCGCGTAGAAGGTGTCACCGGTCGTCTCGGCGAAGGCGAGGATGTCCTCCAGGTCCACGCGGCGCAAGTCGGAGGCGAACGCGTCGCCGACGCGCAGCTCGGCGAGCGACTTGCGGAACGGGTGCGTATTGGCCGGGTCGGCGCCGAAGGCTTCGCTGCCGGCGATCACGCGGTCGGCGCCGGCGTGCCAGACGCCCGTCACGGTGGTGAGCAGGTTTGGTGAGCCCTGTAGGGCCGTGCGCTGCATGTGGTGTTTGACGGAGCGAATGCCGCCGAGCTCCTCGCCGCCGCCGGCGCGGCCGGGGCCGCCGTGCACGAGGTGCGGGACGGGCGAGCCGTGCCCCGTCGAAGACCGGGCGGTCTCGCGGTTGAGGATGTGCACGCGGCCGTGGTGGCCGGCGATGCCCACCGTCAGCGCCCGGGCCGTCTCCGGGTCGTTGGTGCAGACGGTCGCGACGAGCGAACCGGCGCCACGGGCGGCGAGACGGACGGCGTCGTTCACGTCCTCGTACCCGAGCACGCTCGTCACGGGGCCGAACGCCTCCTGCGAGTGCACGGCCTCGGCATCGACGTCGTCCCACGTCAGAACCAGCGGCGACATGAAGGCGCCGGCGGGCACGACGGCGTCGTCCCCGCCCGCGGTGCGGACAACGGGGGCGTCGAGACTCCCGTAGGCAAGCTCGCCGCCGGCGGCGAGCATGGCCTCGACCGCGCCGCGCACGTCCCGCAGCTGCGCCAGCGAGGCGAGGGCGCCCATCGTGGTGCCCTCGCCGCGCGGGTCGCCGACGACGACGCGCGCGGCGATGCGCGCGGAGACCGCGTCGACAACAGCCTGCTCGCGGCCCTTCGGGACGATGGTGCGGCGGATGGCCGTGCACTTCTGGCCTGCCTTGACGGTCATCTCGGTGACGACGGACTTGACGAACGCGTCGAACTCGGGCGTGCCCGGCTCGGCGTCAGGGCCCAGGATCGCGGCGTTGAGCGAGTCGGTCTCGGCGGTGAAGCGCACGCCACCGTCGATCACGTTCGGGTGCGACTTCAGCCGCTGGGCCGTGCTGGCCGAGCCGGTGAAGGAGAGCATGTCGCGGTAGTCCAGCACGTCGAGCAGCTCGCGGGCCGAGCCGGAGATCAGCTGGAGGGAGCCGGCCGGCAGGATGCCGGAGTCGATCATGAGGCGCACGCAGGCCTCGGTCAGGTGGCCGGTCGGGGTCGCGGGCTTGACGATCGTCGGGACGCCGGCGACGAAGGCTGGGGCGAACTTCTCGAGCATGCCCCAGACGGGGAAGTTGAATGCGTTGATCTGGGCGGCGACGCCGGGGATGCGCGTGTAGACGTGGGTTCCGAGGAAGGAGCCGTCCTTGGACAGCGGCTCGGCGGGGCCGTCGAGGACGACGTTCGAGTTCGGGAGCTCGCGGCGGCCCTTGGAGCTGAAGGTGAAGAGCACGCCGATGCCGCCGTCGATGTCGACCATGGAGTCGATCTTGGTCGCGCCCGTCGCGAAGGAGACCTCGTAGAGCTCCGGGCGGCGCTCGTTGAGGAACATCGCGAGCTCTTTGAGCTTGAGCGCACGCTCGTGCAGCGTCAGCTTCCCGAGCTCGTCCTGGCCCGTTCCGCGGGCGTGCGCCACCATGGCCGCCAGGTCGAGCCCCTCCGAGCCGAAGCGGGCCACGGGCTCACCGGTGTTGGCGTCGAGCACGTCGGTGGTGCGGCTGTCGTCCGACGGAGTCCACCACTCGTCCTCGACGTAGCTGGGGACGATCGGGGCTTGCCGGGCGGTGGGGGCCGCCTCGTGGGCCGTCTGGGTTGTCATCGGCGACAATTCCTTCCTGAACGATCGGTCAGTAATGCTCACCAGAGTAGCAGGGATCACACGATCGGCCCAGAGTCCGCGCACCGGCGCCGGACACAACGCGGCCGCGCGGACCCCGACCCCGGGACCCGCGCGGCCGCGCGCGCGACGGGCGCTAGTCGCGCCAGGTGTCGCTCAGCGTGAGCGACCCATCGGCACCGACCGTCGCGACGCGGTTGCCACCGGACTCCCAGACCGCGGTGCCGCCGTCGTACTTGACGTACTTGTACTCGAACGCGGCCCCTGCGGGCAGGTCGACCGTTCCGGTCCAGCGCGGGTAGTCCGCGGAGGAGAGGACGACGCCGGCCGCCGGGTCCCAGCTGCCGAGCGCGCCGTGGTTGCCGACGACGCGCACGTCCTGGCCCCACGCGGTTTCGGCACGCACAGAAAAGCCCACGGCGGAGGCTTCCTCGTCATTGCCGTCCGGCGGAGTGTTACCGCTCAGCGCGCCGACGTGCAGGGCGAGCGCCCCGTAGGCGGGCAGGGCCGCAGTGAAGGTGCCGTCGGCGGCGACCGTCACGGTCGTCGAACAGTCGCCGGAGGCAACCACGTCGCAGTATTCGCCGGCCGGGAGATCACTCGCGTACGTCCGGCTGACGCCATGGCCGTTGTTGTTGATGGCCACGTACCCGGCGTCGCCGCGGCCGTAGGCGATGTGGTTGCCACCGTCGTCCCACCAGCGGGTGACCTCGGCGTCGCCGACGGCGTTGTTGAAGCCGACCATACCCTGGATCTCGTGCCAGCGCTGCTCGCACGTCCACGCACCGGAGTCGCACTCGGCGTCGGCCACGGAGTCGGCAGTGGCCCCGGGCGGCCCCGCATCGAAGCCGGAGAATTCGTAACCGGAGTAGACCGTCGGGGAGCCGTAGGGCCAGGAGAGCATGAACGTGTTCGCGAGCGTGTACTTGGCGCCCCACTTGTAGCTCATGGATTCGCCGTTGCGCTCGGTGTCATGATTGGAGACGAAGACGCCGGCCCGGTCCGAGGGCAACTTGTTGTCGCCGATGTAGCGCAGGTTGGCGATCTGGGCGTCGAAGTCGTGCTCGAGCTGGCGGGCGTAGTCGAATTCGTGGGAGTCGCCGCTGCCGAGGTACTCGTCCTCGGTGATCGGTTCGCCGGCAGCCCCGATGACCTCGTGCACCCAGTAGACACCCGGGTTGGCCATGCGGGATTTGATGGCCTCGAGGTCCGCGGCGGGCACGTGCTTGGAGGCGTCGATGCGGAATCCGGCGACGCCGAGCGAGACCAGATCGTCGAGGTAGTCGGCGATCCTCTGCTGGACGTAGGCGCTCGACGTCCGCAGGTCCTGCAAGCCGACGAGCCGGCAGTTCTGCACCTCCCAGCGGTTCGTGTAGTCGCTGATGTTCTGGCGGCAATCATTGAAGTCCTGGGCCGAATAGTCCGGGAAGTCGTCGTCGGCGTACCAGGATCCGCCCGTGCCGTAGCCCGACTGCCCGGCCCCCGTCGTGTGATTGACGACCGCGTCCGCGATAACCTCGACGCCGACTCCATTGCAGGTCTGCACCATGTTCGCGAACTCGGCGCGCGTGCCGAGCTTGGACTCGATCTGGTAGCTCACGGGCTGGTACGACGTCCACCAGGCCTCACCCTTGATATGTTCGGCCGGCGGTGAGACTTGGACGTAGCCGAAGCCCGCGTCGCCGATCGTCGACGCACATTCGGCGGCCACCGAGTCCCACGTCCACTGGAACAGATTCAAGACGACGCCGCGGCCATTGTTGTCCGGCGTCGCGGCCGCCGACGGCGCGCCCCCGCCGAGCAGTCCGGCCGCCACCGCGCCGATGGCTCCGGCGGCGGCCAGCGTCCTGGACAGGCGGCCACGCGACCGGCGCCGCTCCCAGCGTTTGGACAGTTGAACTTCCCTCATAGATTCAGCTCCCTTGCTTGGATCTCCGCCCGCCCGGCAGTCCCGGAGGGCGACGCCACCACCGCAACACCATCGACGATGTGTGACCTGAGACACGACTGTAAGCGTTTGCAGTCTTTAAGTCCATGCCTCGTTGGCCCGTTGGTCGAGCTAGATCCCTTAATTTAAAAGGGCTGCGAGGAACTTTCGCGCGCCGCGGCTACAGCAAAGTAGGTCTCAATCAGAAAACGTTTGCATCGTTGCCGCATGGCGCCCTTCCTGTCGCACACGGGTGCCACCAGCCCCGCGCGACCCGCGCACAAGTCATTGACTTAAGTCAATCACTCGTGGTGCACTGAGCTGGATGAATCATTCACGCACCCTCCCCGACCGGCCCGCCGGCTGGAACATGCTCGATGACGGTCTCGGGCCCGACCAACGCTTCTCGACGTGGCCCGACGTCGAGAAGCTCCAGCGCGGCCCCGAGCCGTACCCCGAGTTCGTCATCGAGGACGCCGCCGCGATCGACACCGAACTCGGCGTCCTGAAAACGGGCAAAGAGGCCGACGTCTTCCTGCTCGAACGCGCCACGGGGAACCAATCGACACTCCTCGCGGCAAAGCGCTTCCGCGACCCGAAGCACCGCAACTTCCGCCGGGCCGCGATCTACAACGAGGGCCGCGCCGTGAAGCGCTCGCGAGACGCCCGCGCCCTCAAGGCCGGCTCGACCTACGGCCGCAGTGTGGAGGCGGGCCGATGGGCCGCCTCGGAGTGGAGGTACCTGCGCATGGCGTTCGAGGCCGGGGCCCCGGTCCCCTACCCCGTCCAGTGGAACGGGCTGGAGATCCTAATGGAGTTCATCGCCGACCCGCGCTCACCCGAGGCGGCCGCCCCTCGGCTGCACCAGATCCGCCCGGGGCCCGAGCTGGCCGTCTACCTCTGGGAGCAGCTCGTCGACGCGATGCGCCGACTCGCCGGGATGGGCTTCGCGCACGGCGACCTCTCCCCCTACAACGTTCTGGTAGCCGGCGAGCGCCTGGTGGTCATCGACCTGCCGCAGCTGGTGGACCTGGCCGGAAACCAGCAGGGTGTCGAGCTGCTGGCGCGCGACTGCCAGAACGTGCATGCGTGGTTCACGGCCCAGGGCCTGCCCGCGACAGCACCCCTGGCCGACCCCGACGAACTCCTCGCCGACCTCCTGGGCCACGCCTGGTAAGCGCGACGAGGGGCTAGGCGTGCGCCCGATGTGCGGCGAGCCGCTCGCGCAGCCCCGTCAGGAGCATGCCGAGCCCGATCTCGAAGGCCTGCTCGTTGCGCTCCCGGCCGCGGGGGCCGGCGTCGAGCAGGCGGCCGAGGGTCACCGTGGGCCCCGATGGTTCCCACACGGCGTCCGGCGCCGCGTAGTCGAGCCCTGATCCGAGGGCGAAGGCGTCGAGCAGCTGCACGATGACGAGCACCTCGGGCTCGGGGAAGCCGGCGCGCACGAGCTCGGTCGCTTTGAGGTCGTAGGCGTGAATCACACCCTCGTCGCGGACGGTACTCGTGGCGATGAGCGGGACCACGTGCGGGTGCTCGGTATACATGCGGCGCTCGGCCCGGACCATCGCCTCGACCACCACGTCCCACGCCACCGCCGCGTCGGCCACGTCGACGTCGACCAAGTACTGGGCCGCGAGCCGGCCGCGAACGAGTTCGATGATCCCGCCGATCCCGTCGACGTGGTTGTAGAGCGACGGCGGCTTGACGCCGAGCGCTCGGGCGACCGCGTTGAGCCCGAACGGATGGCCGGAGTCGATGAGCGCAAGGGCGGCATCGGCGATCGCCTCGGGTGAGAGCCGTGTCTTTGCCGGCCTGGCCATCTGCTCCTCCTGCCACCGCGTCACGACCGCGGTTCCGCGCCGTGCCCTCCTACGCTACCCGCCGGCCAGTGCGGTGTGGCGGACAACGCCACGGCGTCGGGGGGTTTTCATTTCCGGTGACGTGCGTCATACTCGTACAAACTAACAGTATTAGTTACGGAGATCTCATGAGCACGACCACCACCGATCCACGCCTCCCGATGCGCCTCGGCACCACGTCCGCGACGTTCCTGATCGGTATCGCCGGCTACCTGGGCGTGAACCTCTCGCCCTACATGATCTCGGCCCTGGAGGACGCGGCCGGGCTCGAGTTTCTGGCGGCCGGCTGGACCGTGACGGGCGTGCTGCTGCTGACCGCCGTCGTCGGGCTCGCGGTCGCGCCGCTCTGCGCCGGCCCCCGTCGCCACGCCGTCGCCCGCAGTGGGCTCGCCCTCGGGTTAGTGGCCTTCGGCGCCGCCGCGCTCGTCCCCGCACCGGCCGCGATCATCACGGGACTGCTCGTCGGCGGCGCCGGGGTGGGCTGTGCGGTCGCCGCCTCGGGTGCCGCCTTCGCAGCCTTCCGCGACCCGGACCGCATCGCCGGCTTCAACGGGCTCGCCAACCGCGGCATCATCACGATCGTGCTCGCCGTGATCCCCGTGCTCGGCATCGCCGCGATCAACGTGTTCGGCTCGCTCGCGCTCTTCTGCCTCATCGGCCTCGTGCTCTCGCGCTGGCTGCCGAAGGCGCCGACCGTCGGGTCCTCGCCCGCCGCCGGCGTCGCCGAGGCGGTGCCCATGCGCCAGGGCCCCGTGCCGGCCGTCTCCGCGCAGAGCGCCGATCGCCGGCTCCTGGCAGCCGGCCTGGTGCTGCTCGTGACGTTCACCCTCTGGGCGGTCGGCGAGGACTCCCTGTGGGCGATGGCCGGTGCCGTCGGCGAGATCCAGACCGGCCTCACCCCGGCCGGGTTGGGCATCGCGCTCAGCGGCGCAACGGCGGGCGGCCTCCTCGGCTCGATCGCCCTGATGATCATCGGCGACCGCCTCGGCCGCGCCGTCCCCCTCGTGGCGCTCCTGCTCGTCGGCGGCGCACTCAAGGCCGTCACCGGCTTCGTCGACACGCCCACCGCCTTCATCGTCGCCTTCATCGCCTGGAACACCGTCTACGCGCTGACCTTCATGTACTTCGTCGCCGTGGCAGCCGCCCTCTCGGCCGACGGCCGCTGGTCCGGACCGCTCCTGGCCACCTACCTCGTGGGTTCGAGCCTCACACCCGTGATCGGCGCGGCGATGCTGGGGGCCCTCGGCCCGGAGGGATTCACCATCACGCTGGGCATCGTGAGCGTCGTCCTCGCCGTCCCGACGGCGGCCGTCGCCGCGCTCTCCAGCCGCGTCAGCCGCAGCGTGAAAGCCGCGGCCACGGAAGACGTCGCTGCGGGCGCCCGCCCCCTCAGCGACGAATCCCCGCACGACGACGCACGGCTCACCACCCAGCCGACCGCCTGAGGCGCGCCGGCTCCCCGTCCACCGTGCGCTCCTTTCATTCCTCCCCTGCCGGCCGGGCTGCTACCGGCCCGGGCCGGCGTACGGAATAATCCGTGTCGTCAGGCCCGCACCACTCGGGCGCGGCCGCAGGTGAGATGAGGAGGACACATGGGCTCCGCCGTCGTATTCATCGATCTTCAAAACGGGTTCTTCGAGAACCCCGAGCTCGCGCGGATCCAGGAGCCGCTAGTGCGGGAGGTGAACCGTCTGGCCGCCGCGGCCCGGGCCCAGGGCGCCGCGCTCTTCCACGTGGTGACCGAGCACGCCCGCGACAAGTCCACGTGGACGCTGAGCATGCTGGACGACGATCAGGGCTTCAACTTCACCGGCAGCACGCAGGCGGAACCGCTGGACGGGCTCGATCTGGGTGACGCGCACCAGCTCGTGAAGATCCGCGACAGCGCCTTCTTCGGCACGGACCTGGCCCAGCGGCTCCGGATCGGCGGGACGCGCCGGATCGCGATCGCCGGGGTCTCGGGGCAGAGCTGCATCAGCCGCACGGGGGCGGACGCGTTCGCAGAGAACCTGCGCGTCGCCTACGCGTCCGACGCGATCGGTTCCGAGGATCCCGAGCGCTGCGACGCATCGCTCGAGATCCTGAGCCGGGAACTACGGCAGCCGATCCTCGCCACCGACGAACTGCTCGACTGGTTCGCCGCCGCGTGACCCACCGGCGAGAGGCCCCTCCGCGTCACTCATCCTTGCCAAGAAGGTAGTCCGGCAGCGCGCGAACCGGAACCACGACGACGTCGTGCGCCTTCCACCCCACCTCTTCGACGCGCCGGACGGCCTCCTCCGACTGATCGAGGCCGACGTCGCCGCGCGGCACGACGAAGACCTCGATGTGGAAGACCATGCCCATGTCGCGGACGCGGGCCGCCGCCTCCCGCACCCACGGCAGTTCCTCCACCGCGGACTCGATCTGCCCGATCATCGGATCCGGCTTGCTGTTGTCGTAGGTCGTGGCGCGGGCGTCGAGCAGACCCAAGACCGCGTTGCGGGTGTTGACGATGCCGTCCTTGAGGATGCCCACCGAGATGACCAGCGCCGCCGCGTAGTCCAGCCACCACAGGCCGATGCCCACCCCCAGGACCCCGACGATGGAGGCGACGTTGGTGGTCCAGTCGGCCTTGGCCATGTCCGCGTCGGCGTAGAGCAGCTTGTTGTGCAGCGGGCCGGCCGCTTTCGCCTTGAGCCGGCCGAGGATGACCGCCGGGGCGGCGATCGCGGCCATGACGGCCACCATGAGCCAGCCGAGCCAGATCGTATGCCCCAACAGCTGGACGGTCCCGATGGTCGGGTGCTCGGCCTTGACGAGCCCCGAGACGGATTCGTAGGCCAGGATCGCCCCGACGACGGCGAGCGTCACCCCGCTGACGAGGTGCCCGACCCCGGTGGCTCGATGGTAACCGTACGGATGCTTCCGATTGCGGCGGTGCCGGGTGTACACGAGGGCGCACAGGAACGCGATCTGCGGGATCGCGGAGAGCATGTCCTCCACCCAGGCGGTCTTCATGGCCTGCGAATTGCCCATCACCAAGGTCACGAGCGTCAGGGTGATCACCAGATAGCCCAGCGTCAACCACTCGAGGCGGACCGCGCGCCTCAGTTTCCCGCGGACGTCCTCGGGCAGCTGGTGCTGCTGGCCGGTGACCGCCCTCATCGGGAGGCCTCCGACCCGCTCGCGTCGAGATACTGCTCCAGCTCGGAGATGAAGGCGTTCTCCCCACGAGGCGCCAGTATGACGATTTTCCGTTTCTCGCCGCTGAGGACCTTCTCCGTGTAGGGCCGCGTCAGGCCTGCTTCGGACGCCCGGACGGTCTGGCTCGTGAAGCCGCCGACGACGAGATCGACGCTCCCCTCGTCGAGACGCCGCACGAGCTCCTCCTCGCCCGTGGTGTAGAACTCGATCTCGGCGCCGAGCAGGTCGGCGAAGCCGCGCACCAGGTCAACCTCCGATCCGGAGATCTGGTCCTCCCCCACGGCCCCCTGGTCCCCCGCGGTGCCGTCGACCTCGACGAAATCCCCGTGTGTGACGACGCCGACGCTGAGGGTGCCGCCGCGGACCGAGTCTAAGGTCCCCTCCGGATCCGAGGGAATACTCATCCCGCAACCGGTGGCCAACAGCAAGGACACGAGCGCGCCAAGGGCCGGGGCGACTCTGCGCACCGCGCCCACCCTGCTTGTCATCGCCTCCACAGCCCCCTCCGCTGCCGGCCCCCGTTGGATCGCATGAATGGCACCGCCTCGCTCGGCGTTTCTGGGAACCAAAGTATGCCTGCGCCGTCAGTGTCGCAATGGCTTCCGGCAAGCGAACGGGGATTCCCAGCGATCGTCCAGCGACCGTGCCGCCGCAGGGGTTTCGTTTTGGCGTGAGGTGCGACATACTTGCAACTAATACTGTTAGTTTTCGGGTTCGTCGCCGCGGCGCGTTCCCGTCGCCGACCCAATGCGAGGACGCCATGGACCAGACCCTCTACCGCAACGCACGGATCTTCACCGCCGAACCCGGCCTCGAGCGCCCCAGCGCGCAGGCCGCGCTCGTCGAGGACGGGCGGTTCGTCTACGTCGGCGACGAGGAGACCGCCGCACGGCTCGCGGGACCCGCGGCGGAGACGGTCGACGTCGGCGGCCGCGTCGTCGTCCCGGGATTCATCGACGCCCACACCCACCTGCTCATGACCGGCCAGGCTCTCGGCAAGGTGGAGCTGACCTCGGCGCGAAACCTCGAGCAGATCCAGGAGCGCATCGCCGACGCCCGCACCGAAGATCCCGGGGCCGTCCGAATCCTCGGCCGCGGCTGGCTGTTCGACTCCGTCCCGGGCGGCGCGCCGACCGCCGCGATGCTCGACGCCGTCGCACCCGACGTGCCCGTCTACCTCGACGCCAACGACTTCCACTCGTGTTGGGTCAACTCGGCTGCGCTCGCCGAGATCGGGATCACCGACGAGACCCCGGACCCGATCGGCGGCCGGATCGTCCGCGACGACGACGGGCGCGCCACCGGTCTGCTGCTCGAAACGGCCGCGACGCAATTCGCCTGGCCCCATCTTGAGGCCAACACGACCGACGCCGACCGCGACGAGGCCCTCGATCGGGCGTTCGACGCCTACCTCGCCGCGGGCGTGACCGGCGCCGTGGACATGGCCTTCGGCGAGGCCGATCTGGCCGCCGTCGAGCGCGCGATCACCCGGCACGGCGGGGACCTGCCCGTGCGCCTGGCCGCGCACTGGCTCGTCGACAACCACGGCGACCCCGAGCGCAACAACGCCCAGCTCCGGCGGGCGGCCGAGCTGGCCGCGCGCGACTTCGGCGGCTCGTTCCGTGTGGTCGGGGTCAAGTTCATCTCCGACGGCGTCATCGACGCGTGCACCGCCGCGCTGGGCGCGCCGTACACGGACGGGTCGAACGCCGACCCCATCTGGCCGCTCGAGGCGCTGCGGCCGGCCGTCGTCGAGGCCGACCGGCTCGGCCTGCAGATCGCGGTGCATGCGATCGGCGACGCAGCGAGCACCAACGCCATCGACGCCCTCGAGCACGCCGTCGCCGCCAACGGGGACCGCGAGCGCCGCCACCGCATCGAACACCTCGAGTACGCCGCCGAGGGAACGGCCGAACGCCTGGCGGCCTTGGGTATCACCGCGTCGATGCAGCCCGTGCATACCGACGCCGCGGTCCGCCCGAACTGGGACGCGATGCTCGGCGCTGAGCGCGCGGCCCGCGGCTTCGCGTGGGGCGAGTACGAGGCCGCGGGCGCGCTGCTCGCCTTCTCGACCGATGCCCCGACCGCCCCGCACGACGCGCTGGGGAACATGTACGTCGCCACGACCCGCCACTCGGCGCTCGACGCGTCGTTCGAGCCCGTCGAACCCGAGCTGGCGCTGCCGCTCGCGAGCGCGATCGGCCACGCCACCCGCGACGCCGCGATCTCGGTCGGCGACGGCGCGGACCGCGGAAT
Organism: Kocuria rosea subsp. polaris; assembly: GCA_023896275.1. Taxonomy (GTDB): domain Bacteria; phylum Actinomycetota; class Actinomycetes; order Actinomycetales; family Micrococcaceae; genus Zhihengliuella; species Zhihengliuella polaris_A. The sequence continues at coordinate 51,724 of MLDA01000016.1, forward strand.
GATCGCCGCCGGCTTCCATGCGGACTTCGCCATTCTCGACGCGGACCCGTTCAGCGCGGGGCCGCAGTCGCTGTTGACCTCGCGGATCGTCTCGACGTTCGTCGCCGGCCGCGAAGTGTTCTCGACAACCGTCAGCGCCTGAGCGCGCCGCCCAGTGCCTGGCGGCTCAGGCGAGTTCCGCGCGGAGGACCTCCGCCCACGCCTCGGGCGCCTCGAGGTGGGCGTCGTGCCCGACTCCGACCAGGTCCACGCGCCGGGTCTGCGGACGACACTCGATGAGCTCGCTCCGCTGCGCCGCGTCGAAGAGGCCCGCCTCGGCGAAGACCGCCGTCGTCGGAACGCGTAGGCGCGTCCATTCCACCCATCTGGGAACGTGCACCTCGGCCAGCGTCGCTTCCATGACATCGGCATCGAAGCGTGGTCGCAATCCGTCCCGCGCTGGTTCGAGATCGGCGATCCATGCGTCGGCCAGGGCACCCCGGCCGAGGAACCCGCGGGCCTCCTCTTCGTCCGCGAACGGGACCGGCCACGAGGAGAAGTACCGCCCGAGCCGGCGCGCCTCGCCCGGGTCGTCCGAACCGCGGACGTGCCCCTCAAGCATGACGAGCCGACGGACGAGGTCCGGACGCGCGCACGCCGTCATGAACGCGGTGTGGGCGCCCACCGACTGACCGACCAGGTCGACGGCTTGTTCCGGGAAGAGCCTCTCGACGACCTCCACGACGTCGTGCACGAAGGCTCGACGGGACACATCCCCGGGGCGGCGCGTGCTGCGTCCATGCCCGCGCTGGTCGAGGAGCACGACCCGACGTCCGCGGAGTGCGCCGGCCGTCGGACGCATCTCGCGCGAACTCCCCGCCAGCCCGTGCAGCAGGACAACCGGCGGACCGTGGCCGCCGAAGTCCTCGACGTAGAGGTCGACGTCGCCGCGATGAATGAACATGGTGTCCTTCATATCACCGCCGCAGGCCAGCTGAGGCTGACACTCGGCGGTCCCTGCGCCGATGATTGTCAAAAACAGGGCACTTAACGGCCGAATACCCCCTGAAATCGACAATCATCGGCGCAGCCTGCGGGCGGTGCCGGACTCAGCCGAGCTCGGGGGTGCGCGGCGGCACCGAGCGCCGCTGTCCCGTCGCTTCGAACGCGGCGGCGAGGGCCAGCAGCGCGTTGTCGTCGTAGGCCCGCCCGGCGAACGTCAGCCCCACCGGCATGCCGATGTCCGCCATGTCACCCATGGGCACGGTCACGGTCGGGATACCCAGGTGCCGCGGGACGAGGTTGCCGTTGGCGACCCACACGCCGTTGCGCCAGCCGGCCTCCGCGGACGCAGGGTTCACGTCCATGTCTGCCGCGCCCACGTCGGCCACCGCGGGGAACACCACCGCGTCGAGCCCGCGGGAGTCCATCCAGTCCTCGAGATCGATGCGCCGCGTCTCCTCGAGACCACGCACGCCGCCGGCGAGCTCCGGAATCTCGGTCACGTCCGTCACCGGGTGCTCGGCCGCGTGCGCCGGGTAGGTGGCGATGTCGTCGTCGAACCCGTAGTAGCGGTCGCCCAGCGCACCGTCTGGGTGCGGGAAAATGCGCTCCCCGACGACGTCGGCCAGGCGGTTCAGGTTCGGGTCGCCGTTCGCGCGCAGGAAGTCGTCCCAGCCGAACACGGAGAGATCCACGATCTCCCGCTGCAGGTATTCGCCGCTCACGAGCCCGCGCGTGGCGATGTTCGGCGCCCCCGCCCGGTCACCTTCGTAGTTCGTCACCACAGGGAAATCGACGACGACGACGGTCGCACCCGCCGCCTCCAGGTCCGCCCGCGCGGCGGCCCAGAGGTCGATCACACTCGGCCGGGTCTCGATCCGCTGCCCCGTGGAGCCCCCGATGCCGCGCACGCCGTCGAGGCCGCGGAAGAGCGGGCCGGTGCCGGCGTCGTCGTCCTGATTGATGTACATGGCGGGCACGCCGATCGTCTTGCCGGCCAGCGGCGCGGGGCCGTCCGCGAGGGCCGGATAGGAAGCCGGCCGCACGGCCGAGGCCGCCGGGATCTCAACCCACGGCTGCACGCGCCAGAAGTCGCCGCGGGTCTCGGCGTCGTCAGCGACGATGACGTCAAGCACCTCCAGCAGGTCCGCCATCGTGCGGGTGTGGGGCACCACGACGTCCATGGTCGGCACGAGCGGCCAGTTCCCGCGCACGGAGATGACGCCGCGGGAGGGCGTGTAGGCGCACAGCGCGTTGTTCGACGCCGGGGCGCGGCCCGAGGACCACGTCTCCTCTCCCAGCCCGAAGGCCGCGAAGCTCGCCGCCGTGGCCGTGCCGGATCCGTTGGAGGAGCCGGAGCCGAACGCGCTCGTCAGCCAGTCGGCGCTGTAGGGGCTCTCGGCCCGGCCGTACACGCCGCGCTGCATCCCGCCGTTGGCCATGGGCGGCATGTTGGTCAGGCCCAGCAGGATCGCCCCGCCCGCGCGCAGCCGCTCGATCGTGAACGCGTCGCGCTGCGCGACGAGGTTCTCGAAGGCCGGCGACCCGGAGGCGACGGTGAGACCCCGCGCCATGTACGAGTCCTTGGCGGTGTAAGGGATCCCGTCCAGCGCCCCGAGCGTCTCGCCGCGGGCGCGGCGGGCGTCGGAGGCGGCGGCCTCGGCCAGCGCCTCGTCGTTGCGCACGACGACGGCGTTCAGCTCCGGCCCGGACACGTCGAAAGCGTCGATGCGGGCCATGTACGCCTCGACGAGCCCGACGGACGTGACGACTCCGGACTCCAGATCCGCACGCAGCCGGGCGATCGTGGCTTCGACGACTGGGTAGTGGCTCATGGTCCCCTCCTCTAGGAAGCCGCGGCGCCGGTCAGGCGGGGCTGCTGCTGGGTGATGCAGTGGATGGCGCCGCCGCGGTCGATCACGGGGCGGATGGGCACGGTCACCACGCGGCGGCCGGGATAGGCGTCCGCGAGGATCTCGGCGGCGCGGGCATCGGCGCGCTCGTCGTCGTATCCGCAGGCGATCACGCCGCCGTTGACGACGAGGTGGTTCACGTAGGACCAGTCGACAAATCCCTCATCATCGCGCAGTGCCGACGGGGCCGGCACATCCACGATGTCGAACGCGTTCCCGGCGGCGTCGGTCTGCGCGGAGAGGAACTCGCGCAGGGCGCGGGAGACCTCGAAGTCGGGGTGCTCCGGGTTGGTCTGCTGGTGCAGCAGCAGACGGCCGGGCTCGGGCAGCGTGGCGACCATGTCGACGTGGCCGCGCGTGCCGAAGTCCTCGTAGTCGCGCGTCAACCCGCGGGGCAGCCAGATCACCTTGGTGGCCCCGAGCGTGCGCGCCAGCTCCGCCTCGACAAGCTCGCGCGTCGCATACGGGTTGCGGCCCGGGTCCAGCTGGACGGTCTCGGTGATCAGCACCGTGCCGGCGCCGTCGACGTGGATCGCGCCGCCCTCGTTGACAAGCAGGGACGGCACCCGCTCGGCGCCGGAGGCCGCGGCGACGAACGCGCCGATCTTGGCCGACTTGTCCCATTCGGCCCACTCGGGAGCGCCCCAGCCGTTGAAGATCCAGTCGACGGCGCCCAGCACGCCGGGCCGCTCGTCGTCGACGACGAACGTGGGGCCGACGTCGCGCATCCAGAACTCGTCCAGGGGCGCCTCGAGCAGCTCGACGTCGCTGCCGAGCAGGTTCCGCGCCCGGTCCATCTCGCACGGGTCCGCGACCATGGTCACGGGCTCGAACTCGGCGACAGCGTGGGCCACGGCGGTCCACGCCGCGTAGGCCTCGTCGGCGGACGCGGCGTCCTCGCCCAGCGTCGTTCCGGGCCGCGGGAACGCCATCCAGGTGCGTTCGTGATCGGCAGTCTCTGCGGGCATGCGCCAGCTCATGCGGCGTTCTCCATTCGGTCGGTCTCCGGTGCAGTGGCGCCGGGACGCAGGGTGGGGTTCTTGTAGGGCGCGGTGGTGCGCCAGAGGATCGCGTAGACGACGCCGCCGATAACGGGCGCGCACAGCGCGGAGAGGTCGGCGCCGCCGAGGGCCGCGGCGATCGGGCCCACGAACAGCGTCGAGTTCACCAGCAGCACCGAAACGGAGGTGCCAACGACCATCGCGATCACGCCCGGGGCGAAGTACCCGCGGCTGTACCAGAAGTCGCTGGCGCGAGACTCATCGTTGAGCGCGACGCCGTCGTACCGGTTGCGGCGCAGGAGGATGTCGACGGCGTAGATCGCCACGAGCGGGCCGAGCACGGTCACGCTCAGCTCTAGCGCCGCGTTGAGGGTGTCGAGGAAGCTAGGGGCCGCGAAGACGAGCCACCCGCCCATCGCCGTCGCGGCCAGCCCCGTCACGACGACGGTGGTGGCGCGCGAGAGCCGCAGGCCCAGGCCCTGGGCGTAGAGGCCGGTCGAGTAGGCGACAAGCACGTTGTTCGTGATGGTGCCGAGCAGGACGACGAAGAGGAAGATCGGGGTGAACCAGCCGGGCACAATCTCGGAGATGGTCCGCTGCGGGTCCGTCATGTCGATCGCGGTGGCCGCGACGACGCCGAGGGAACCGATCACGACGGCCGGGATGAAACCGCCGAGCGCGGTCCACCAGATGACCCCGCGCCGCGGCGTGTTCTTGGGCAGGTAGCGCGAGTAGTCGGCGCCGGTGCCCCAGGACAGCGGGCCGGAAGCGACAATCGCGTAGCCCAGGGCGATGAGGGCCCAGCGCTCACCGGCCGGCATCTCGGGCGCGGTGTAGGAGAAGTCCGCGGCGCCGAGGACGAAGAAGCCCAGGACGACGAAGGCGACGGCGAGCGCGGCCGAGAAATACGGGGCCAGCGCCATGATCGTGCCGTGGCCGTAGACGCTGAAGATAAAGCTCAGGAAGGCGACCGCGATCAGGACGGCCCATTCACCCGGCCCGGTCAGCTGCACGCCGAGCATCGGCAGCAGGGCCAGAGCCGCGAAAGTGCCGACCGCGATGTTGATGACCTCGTAGAAAAGGCCGATCAGGACGCCGAGCCCGCCGCCGAAGATGCGGTTGCCGCGGATGCCGTACATGGCGCGCATGATGGTGACGCTGGGCGCGCCCGCGGCCGGGCCGCTGACGGCCAGCCAGCCGACGATCGCCCACCACAGGTTGCCGACGACCGTGACGGCGAGCGCCTCGATCACCGACAGACCGAGCAGGACGAGTCCGCCGCCGATCACGAAGTAGAGGTAGAGAACGTTCGCGCTCATCCAGATCCAGAACAGGGAGACGGGTGCGCCGCCGCGCTCGGACGGGGCGATGTAGTCCAGCCCATGCGTCTCGACGTGCCCGACGCCGCCCGCGGTCGCCGCCGGGGACCGGGTTGCGGCGGGGGCCGCGGGCACCCCCTCGGGCGGTTGCGTCAGTAGTTCGTTGCTCATGCGTCTCGTCCTCGTGACTGTCGGTCGCTTATTGATCATGTGATCAACAACTGCATGTGACCTTAACTACACTGGACTCACCATGTCAAGAGCCACCACCCGGCCGACCGGCCGCAAACCGCCCGCCCAACGCTCGGCCGAGATCGTCGACGCCGCCATCAACATCGCCTGTGACGAGGGGCTATCCGCCGTGAAACTGCGCTCGGTGGCGGCCGCCGCGTCCGTCGCGCCGGGCCTCGTCGCACACTATGTTTCGAGCATGGACGAGCTGGTCGCCACGTGCTTCGAGCGCATCACGCGCGCCGAGCTCGAGGAGGTACGGGAGATCCTCGAGTCCGCGCCGACGCCGAGTCGGCGCCTCGCCCAGCTCCTGGCCACCGTGTTCGACTCCGCGCGCGACGACGTGACGCTCGTCTGGGTCGAGGCGTGGACTTTGGGCCGGACCAACGAACGCCTCGCGGCCAGCGTCCGCGACGTCATGGACGCCTGGCACGCGGCCCTGGCCGACGTGATTCAGGCGGGCGTCGCCAGCGGCGAGTTCGACGTCGAGAGCCCCGACGAGGCGGCCTGGCACCTCCTGGGAATGATCGACGGCCTCAACGCACAGGCGCTCGTGCACTGGCGTCCCGCCACGCGCACGAGCGCCCTCAGCACCCTCGCCGAACGCCTGCTCGGCGCACCCCCGGGGACGCTGACGAACCTCGCCTGAGCACCCCGGGGCGTCAGCCCGCGGGCACGCCCGCTCCCCACGCGTCGAGCTCCGCACGGACCGCCGGCCGCTCCTCGCCCTCGCGGGCCACGGCCAGGGACGCCGCCACGACGTCGTCGATCCGCACCCGGCGTCCCGACTCGGACGAGGTGATCGCCGCCTCGACCATCGCGAGGCTGCGCACGTTCGCGGCCGCCGTCGTGCCGGGTGAGCGCCCCGTACGCAGGCAGTCGACGAACTCGGCCAGCGCCCCGGCCGTTTCCTCGGCCCGCGGCGCCAGGACCGCCGTCTCCACCGGCGCCGGCGGCAGGTGCACCGCAGGGGCGCCGTCGCCGTCCCAGCTGGCCGTGCCGCGTTCGCCGCTCACGCGCCACTGCCCGTTCCAGCTGGTCTCCGCGCCCGGCGCGCACCAGCTGCCGGCGTAGACGAAGCGGGCGCCCGAGGCGAATTCGAAGACCGCTGAGGCGTTGGCCGCCCCGCGGTACCAGGACCACCCGGGGTTGTGCTCCTCGCAGTACACGGCCACGGGGTCGGCGCCGATGAGCCGGCGGGCGACGTCGAAGTGGTGGATGGCCATGTCGACGAGCAGGACGTGGTCCATCTCCTCGCGGAAACCGCCGAAGCGCGGCGCCTTGAAGAAGGAGCAATCCACGGTGCCGATCTCACCCAGCGAGCCGACCTGCGTCGCAAGGGCGTCGAGGGCCGCGAAGTAACGCCGGGACTGACTGATCATCAGCAGCTGGCCCGCCGCGCGGGCGGCCGCGGCCTGCGTGAGCGCCTCGGCGACCGTCGGCGCCGCCGGCTTCTCGCAGAGCACGGGCAGACAAGCGTCGAACGCCTCCTCGTTGACCGGCCGGTGGGCGGCGGGCACGGTCACGTTGACGACCGCCTGGGCGCCGGAGCGCGCGGCGACTTCAGCGACCGAGCGGCCCGTGACGACGTCGTGCGCCCCGGGCACGCCGGCGGCTGCGAGCCCGTCGAGCGCCGCGCGGGCGGCCTCAAGATCGAGATCGACGAGGCCGACGAGCTCGACGTCGGGGTTCGCCGCGATCACTCCCAGCCAGTTCCGCCCCATGCCGCCGGCGCCGACCTGGACGACGCGGATCGGCGCCGCGCCGGGAATCGTTGCGAACAAGCTCAATCCGCCATCGCCCCCTCGTAGCCGTGCCCGTTGTAGAAGTCCCCGGCATCGTAGCGCAGGAGCGTCGGCGTCTCGCGTTCGGGGCGCAGGCTCTTGGCCCACTCGACGCCGTTCGCGATGACGCGCCGGACCTCACCCTGGTGGTAGACCGGGTAGTCCTGGTCCCCCGGGCTGAAGTAGAAGATCCGCCCGTGCCCGCGGCGATAGGTCATGCCCGACCGGAAGACCTCACCGCCGGTGAACGTCGAGAGGAAGACGAGCTCGTCGGGCGCCGGCACGTCGAACTGTTCGCCGTACATCTCCTGGGCCGGAATGACGAACGGGTGCGGGATGCCGCGGGCGATCGGGTGCGTGGGGTCGACGGTCCAGACGAGCTCGCGGTCGTCTTTCGAACGCCACCGCAGCGTGCAGGTGGTGCCCATGAGTTTCGTGAAGATCTTGGACCAGTGACCGGAGTGCAGGACGATCAGGCCCATGCCGGCCAGGACGTGCCGGTGGACGCGCTCGACGATCTCGTCAGCGACCTCGCCGTGGGCGGCGTGCCCCCACCAGAGCAGGACGTCCGTGGCGGCGAGCAGTTCCTCGCTCAGGCCGTGCTCCGGATCGTCCAGGGTCACGGTGCGCACGCGGGCACGCTCGCCGAGGTGCTCCTCGATCCCCTCCTTGATGGTGGTGTGCATGCCGTCCGGGTACAGGTCCCGCACCTCCTGCTGGAGCTGCTCGTGCCGGTTCTCGCCCCAGACGACGACGTTGATCGGGGGCTCGGGTGTGATGGTTCCGTTCATGGATTCCTCCTTGGTTCGTGATGTCAGAAATGGGTTCTGGGCCGGACTACTTCACGGCGCCGCCTGTGGCCCCGGCGGCGATGAACTTCTGCGCCAGCAGTAGCAGCACGATGGCCGGCAGCGAGGAGAGCACGGCGGTCGCCATGACGGCGCCCCAGTTGGAGACCTGCGTGCCCAAGTACTGGTAGATGCCGAGGGTCACGGGCCGCAGCTCGTCCGTCGTCGTCAGCGTCAGCGCGAAGAGGAAGTCGCTCCACGCGAACAGGAACGCGAACAGGGCGGCGGTCACGACGGCGTTGCGCGAGACGGGCAGCGCGATCGAGACGAAGGCCCGCACGTGCCCGGCACCGTCGACGCGCGCAGCCTCGAGGATCGACGGCGGCAGCCCCTGCATGAACGCCCGCAGGATCAGGATCGCGAACGGGATCGAGTGCGAGGCGTCGGCGAGGATCAGCCCGAGCGTCGTGTTCAGCAGGCCGAGGGTGTTATAGGCGGCGTAGAGCGCGTTGGCGATGACGATCCCCGGGATCATCTGCGCGATGAGGATGACCAGCAGCGCGGCGTTGATCCAGCGGTAGCGGAACTGCGCCAGCGCGTACGCCGCCGGGGTGGCGATCGCGAGGGACACGACGACGGACCCGAGGGAGATGACCAGGGAGGTCACCAGGTTCGGCCCCTGATCGGCGATCGCGGTCGCGTAGCCGGCGAAACTGGGGTTGAGCGGGAAGAAGTCCGCATTGAGCGTGTTGCCGGAGGGTTGCAGGGACGCGTTCACCATCCAGTAGACGGGGAAGAGCATGATCGCTACGAAGACGGCCCCCAGGACCGTGTAGCGCAGATCCTTGCGGGAGCGCAGGGACGTCGGCCGGAAGTCGGCGCGTTGTGCGACGGGGGTAGTCACTTCGGTACTCCTTTCTAGTTGGCCGACCGGCGCGTGCTGCGGAGGTAGACGAGCGCGAAGACGAGGGAGATCAGGATCAGGACGTTGCTGAAGGCGGCCCCGACGCCGAACTCGAAGTCCACGAAGGACGACTGGTAGGAGCGGATGGCGATGGTCTGGGTGGCGTTGGCCGGCCCGCCGTTGGTCAGGCCGAGGATGATGTCGATGACCTTGAGCGTGTAGACCACGCCGAGGATCAGCACCACCGAGATCACGCCGCGCAGGTTCGGGAGCGTGATGTGCCAGAACGCCTTCCAGCCGGTGGCGCCGTCGAGCGCCGCGGCCTCGTACTGCTCCTCCGGGATCTCCTGCAGGCCGCCGTAGAGGATCGTGACGTTGAACGGGATGCCGACCCAGATGTTCACGAGGATCACCGCGGTCAACGCCAGGTCCGGATCCGTCAGCCACGGCACGGCGTCCAGGCCGAGGCCGCGCAGCGCCTGGTTCAGGATGCCGCCGTCGAGCTCCATGATCGAGCGCCACGTGGCGCTCGCGACGATGAGCGGCAGCAGCCACGGCAGCAGCAGTACCGCCCGCATGAACCCGCCGAGCGGGAACTTGCGGTGGAAGAACACGGCCAGGGCCAGCCCGATCGTGAACTGCCCGGCGATCGACCCGACGGTGAAGACCGCGGTGTTCCAGAGGGCCGGGACGAAGAGCTGGCTGCTCATCGCCGTCACGTAGTTGGCGAGCCCGACCCAGGGGGCCTCCCCGGTGAAGAACGTCGCGGTCGTGTAGTCCTGGAATCCCATGACCGCGTTCTTCACGACCGGGTAGCCGAAGAACAGCGCCACGTAGACGGCGGCCGGGACGACGAACATGAACTTCACGACGTCGTCCCGCCGCACCCGCCGGCGGCGGGCGGGGGCGGGCGCGGCTCTCTGCGCGGGCAGAGCGTCCGGACGTGCTCTCGGCGCTGTGTGCGTCTGGCTCACGGGATCAGCCCTGCGCGGCCTGCTCGAAGGCCTCCTCGGTTGAGGCCTTGCCGGTCAGCGCGAGCTGGATGGCGGTGTACATCTCGGTCGCGGTCGACGGCCACTCGGTGCCGAGCTGACCGGTGCGCGAGCGGGCGTTCCGGACCTGCTCGGCGAACGCCTCCATCGACGGGACCTCGTCGACGTACGCGTCGATCAGGTCCGTCCGGGTCGGCACCTTGAACGTCGCCTGCGCGATCTCGAGCTGGTTCTCCTCGCCGGAGATGCAGGTGACGAACTCAGCGGCCTTGGCCTGCTTGGCCTCGTCCCCCGTGGCCGGCACGGTCCACACCTCGCCGCCGAGCGGCGCGACCGGGGTGTCCCCGGCGTGCGGGACCGGGACCTGCACGGAGTCGTAGTTGATGCCGGACTCGTCGAGGGAGGGGATCTGCCACGGGCCGTTGATCGTCATGGCGGCGTTGCCGGCTGCGAACTGGTCCTTGGCGTCGCCCTGGGACCAGTTGATGACGGATTCCGAGGCCGAGCCGGACTCGACGAGGTCGACCCAGAGCTCCAGCGCCTCGGCGACCTCCGGAGTTTTCAGGTCAGTCTCGTCGCCGCCGTTGGACCACATGAAGGGCAGGAACTGCCATGCGCCTTCGTAGGTCGCCACGGCGGAGAAGGAGAGCCCGTACCGGTTCCCCTCCGTGAGCTGCTCAGCGGCCTCCTTGAGCTCGTCCCACGTCTGCGGCGGTTCGATCCCGGCCTCCTCGAGCATGTCCACGTTGTAGAACAGCCCGAGCGTGTTCACGACCGGCCCCAGCCCGTAGACCTCACCCTCGTAGGAGGCAGCGTCGAGGATGCCCTGCGCGAATCCCGACGTGTCGACGCCGTAGTCGCTCAGCGGGGTCAGCCCGCCGGACTGGGCGATCTCCTGCACATCCGGGTTGTCCAGCATCAGGACGTCCGGCAGCGTGCGTGAGGACGAGCGCTGCAGCACCTTCTGGATCAGGTCCTGCCCCGGCACGGTCTCGCGCTTGATGCTCACGCCGATCTCCGCGCCGCAATCGTCGATGGCGGCCTGCATCAGCGAGTTGTCCGGCTCGTTGTTGTAGTAGTCCAGCAGGGTGAGCGTGTCCGGGTCGGCATCGGGCGTTCCGGATCCACCGCCGCACGCGGTCAGGGCCAGCGGGACGACGGCGGCGGTCGCCGCCGCGCACAGCAGTCGCCGGCGGATGGTGGGTGAGGTGTGCTTTTGCATGGGTGCTCCTGTGTCGGGTGTGTACATCGGGAAGGAAAGTCAGCGGCGTCGGGCCGTAGTTCAGGCGCCCGCGGCCGGGACCGGCGTCAGCCGGGAGCCGTCAGCGGCGCTGGTCTCGACGGCGGCCAGGACGCGCTGGACGTAGTCGCCGTCGTCGAACGAGGGGGCGGCAGCGGTGTCGCCGGCGATGGCCCGGGCGAAGCCGACGGCCTGGTGCACGAACGCGTGGTCGTAGCCGAGCCCGTGCCCGGGCGGCCACCAGGCACCGACGAAGGGGTGGTCGGGCTCTGTCACGTGGATCCTGCGGAAGCCGGCCTCGGCGGCGGGCAGCGTGTGGTCGTGGAACCAGAGCTCGTTGAGGTTCTCGAAGTCGAAGTACACGGATCCGGCGGACCCGTTGACCTCGAGCTGGATCGCGTTCTTGCGTCCCGCGGCGAACCGGGTGGCCTCGAAGGAGGCGAGGGCTCCGGACACGGTCCGCCCCGTGAAGAGCGCGGCGTCGTCGACCGTGACCTCACCGGTGCCCGCGCCGGCCGTCGCGGCGAGACCGCCGGAGGCCTCCGGCAGGGGGCGACGCTTCACAAACGTCTCGGTCAGGGCGCTGACCTCGGCGAGACGCTGACCGGTGACGAAGGCGGCCATGTCGATCAGGTGCGCGCCGATGTCGCCGAGGGCACCCGAGCCCGCCCGCCCGCGCTGCAGCCGCCAGACGAGCGGGAAGTCCGGGTCCGTGATCCAGTCCTGCAGGTAGCGGGCCCGCACGTGCCAGATCCGCCCGAGGCGTCCGTCCTGCACCAGACGGCGGGCGTAGGCGATCGCCGGGGTGCCGCGGTAGCTGTAGCCGACCATGGACTTCACGCCGCGTTCGGCGGCGGCGCGGGCGGCGGTGACCATCTCCCGCGCCTCGGCGGGTGTGTTGGCCAGCGGCTTCTCGCACAATACGTGTTTGCCGGCCGCGAGCGCGGCGATCGCGATCGGGGCGTGCAGGTCACCGGGGACGCAGATGTCGACGACGTCGATGTCCTCTGCGGCGACGATCCGCCGCCAGTCCGTCTCGACGCGTTCGATCCCGAAGCGGTGGGCGAATTCCGCGGCGCGTTCCGCGTCCCGGCCGCAGACAGCGACGACCTCGGGGCGGGCCGTGAGATCGAAGAACTTCGGGGCGCTCTGCCATGCCGCAGCGTGAATACTGCCCATGAACGAGTACCCGATGAGTCCGATGCGCAGCGTCGGCGCGTCCTTCGCGTCTACCATTTCAGTCCTCTCCTCCACCGGCGGCGTGCCCGCGATGCTCGCGTTGACGTCCCCTCGGTTAAGCGCTTAACTAATCTGGAGTCGAGTATGAAGTGATGTGATTCACATTGTCAACACCCCTCGCCATTTTCCGGCGGGCATAATGAGATGGAATCGGAAAAGGAGGGCGCCATGGCCACCATGCAGGACGTCGCCCGGCACGCCCAGGTCTCCATCGCGACCGTCTCGTTCGTCCTGAACAAGACGAAGCCCGTCACGGCGGCGACCCGAGAGCGCGTCGAAGCCGCGATGGCCGAGCTCGGCTACCGCCGCAACCCGGCCGGCAGCGCGCTGGCCCGGGGCCGGACGGACATCATCGCGCTCCTCTACCCCGCGCTCCAGCGGCAACTGCACGCGACCGCGACCCGCTTCTTCACGAGCGCGGCCGAGCGGGCGAGCGAACGCGGGTTCAGCCTCGTCCTCTGGCCGGCCGCCAATGAGGCCGCGCAGATCGAGGAGCTCACGCGTAGCGGCCTGATCGACGGGGTCCTGCTCATGGAGGTCCAGCTCGACGACCCGCGCGTCGAGGCCCTGCGCGGCGGGAGCACGCCCTTCGCCCTGATCGGCCGCACCCAGGACCCCTCGGCGCTGCCGTTCGTGGACATCGACTTCGAGCAGACGGTGGTGCAGGCGGTCGAGGAGATCGTCGCCCTCGGCCACACCGGCATCGCCTTCGTCTACGACCACTCGGGACCCACGACCCTGCACGCGTACGGCGCGATCGCGCGGGCGAGCCGCACCTTCCACGACACCCTGGCCCAGTCCGGCCTGATAGGGGTCTCCGTCGACTGCCGGGAGAACCCGCGCGCGGGCCGCCTTGTGGGCGAGACGTTCCGTGCCGACTTCCCGGACGTGACCGCGGTGCTCATCATGAACGAGCTGGCCAGCCCCGGCTTCATGACCGGGCTGCGTCGCTCCGGGGTCTCGGTCCCCCGGGACCTCTCGGTGCTCTCGATCGTCTCCTCGGAGACCGTGGCGTCGATGTCCGACCCGGAGCTCGCGTTCATGCGCGCCCCGGCCGTCGAGCTGGGCCGGCTCGGCGCGGACGCCATCATCGACCGGATCACCGCCCCGGACTCCGAGCTCCCCCACACCCTCGTCCCCTGCGAGATGGTCCCCGGCCCTTCCCTCGGGCCGGCTCCGGAGCGCTAACCCACGCGCCACGCCCGGCCCGGGGCGATCCGGCGGGCGAACTCGTCGTCGTGCGTCACGAGCACCAGCGCGCCGCCGAACCCCTCGAGCGCGCCGACCAGCTGGTCCACGGAGTCGAGGTCGAGGTTGTTGGTCGGCTCATCCAGCAGGAGCAGCTGTGGTGCCGGGTCCGCGAGCAGGATCCGCGCGAGCGCGACCCGGAACCGCTCCCCGCCGGAGAGCTGTCCGACAGGTTCGTGCACACGCGCCCCGCGGAAGTGGAAGCGTGCCAGTCGGGCCTTGACCTCTGCCTCCGTCGAGCCCGGCAGCACGGCGCGCACGTTCTCGAGCACGCTGGCGTCGTCGTTCAAGCCCTCCCAGCCGTCGCCGCCGCCGAGGCGCTGGCGCAGCCAGCCCACGGGAACGACGGCGGCGCGCGCCAGGTGCGCGAGCAGCGTCGACTTGCCAGCCCCGTTGCGCCCCGTGACACGCACGCGCTCGGGCCCACGCAGTTGCAGCAGCGCGCCGCCAATGGGCGACTGATCGACTACCGCCCCGCGGGGCAGGTCGATGCTCGCGAGCGGTAGGTCCAGGACCGTGCGCCCGGCCGGGACGAGCGTGTCCGGCAAGTCGATGCTGATCGCGACGTCCGCCGGCAGCTCCTGACGGGCGGCGTCGAGATCTGCGCGGGCCGCCCCCTCCTTGCCCGCCATCATGCTCCGGGTCCGACCCGCCGTGGCCTCGGCCTGGTTGCGGCGGGCGTTGGCGAGGATCTTGGGCATACTGTCGGCGGCAGCCCGGCCCGAGCGGGCGCTGCGGGCGAGCTTCGTCTCCGCCTCGATCCGCTGCCGGCGCTCGGTCGCGAGGTGCGAAGCCGCCTCGCGCACGCGTCGCTCGGCGCTCTCGCGCTCGGCCGCGAGGCCCTGACGGTAGACCTCCCACGCGTCCGCCGTCCCCGAGGCGCCGTACGTTCGCAGTTCCACCCGCTCAGCGAGCATCGAACGCACGCCGACGGGGCGCAGCTCGGCGATGGTGCCGACGCGGCGCAGCAGCTCGACGTCGTGGCTGGCCACCACCAGAGTGCGGTCGTCGCGGCCCGCACCCCAGCGCTCGACGGCGGCGTAGAACCGCGAGCGGGCGACGGCGTCGAGGTTGTTGGTCGGCTCGTCGCACAGCGTCAGCGGCGCCGACGCGTGCTCGACGCCGGCGAGCGCGACGATCATCGCCTCCCCTCCGGAGAGCGTTCCGACCCGACGGGTGAGGAATCCGGGACCGTCGACGGGCAATCCGTACTCGGACAGGAGCGCGATGCTGCGCTCCTCGAGGTCCCATTCGTCACCGACCAGCTCCAGGGCGTTCAGGAGTTCGTCACCCTCGAGCGCACCATCCAGCACTGCCCTTAGCGCGCGGAGCCGGGGCGCGATGCCCAGCAGATCCGCGACAGTGTCGGCCGTGCGCCGGGTGGTCTCCTGCGGGAGGTAGGCGACGTCGTCCGGTGCGGAGAGTCCGCCCTCGGTCGGCGTCAGGCATGAGGCGGCGAGCCCCAGCAGGACCGACTTGCCGGTCCCGTTCGGGCCGACGAGGCCGACCGTTCCGGTCAGCGTAGCGGTGAGCCCGTCGAAGATCCGGCGGCCGTCGGGCCAGGCGAAGCCGAGGTGGTTCAGGACCAGGGCCGCGCGTGACGATTCGTGACACATCGGGCGCTGACGTGCGGAAAAAGTGGATGAAGACATGGGCGCTCCCGGGAAGAAGTTGGATGCGCCACACGTGCGGCGCGGTTCAGCGGAGGGTGCGCACGGTCTTCAAGGGACTTCCTTCGTTCGGCAACGGGAGGACACCAGTATCCGCGATGCCATTGGGATAAGTCAACCAGTGAATAAGCGGCAGCGGGAAAGTGATGACCGACACGTGCGACCGCGAGGACTTGAATTAGGAACCACTTGTATGTGCTTAATGTCATCGCATTAGGCAAGCCTTACTTAAAGGTCGAAGTTTCGGCGGACTCCCCAGCCCACCACCGCCTCGGCCTCCGTACTTGTCAGGGATCGAATCATCAGGAGAGTCCATGACCCCCGTGAGCATCACCGACCGCACCGGCATCCCCCTCGGGGCCGCCTCCGCCGCGGTGCCGCAGCACCCGCTGACGGCCGCCAATCAGCTGCTGGCCGGTGAGACCGTGCACCAGTTCATCGCCGAATCCGGTGCCGCGACGCTGCTAGCGGCCTCGGCCGTCGCCGGCGCCCGCGGCCCCTCGACCGGCCCCACCCCGGAGTCCCTCGGAGCGCGCATCGACGCGGTCGACCTCTCGGCCCCGCTCGGCGGCACCAACGCCGCCCTCTCCGAGGCCGCTGACCTCTACCTCAAGGACGCCGTCTACTTCCATCACCCCCGATATCAGGCGCACCTGAACTGCCCCGTCCTGATCCCCGCCGTCGCCGCCGAGGCGCTGGTAACCAGCGTGAACTCCTCGATGGACACGTGGGACCAGTCCGCCGGCGCAACCCTGATCGAGCGCCGGCTGACCCGGTGGACCGCGGACCTCATCGGCCTCGGCGCAGACGCCGACGGCATCTTCACCTCGGGCGGCACGCAGTCCAACCTCCAGGCGATGCTCATCGCCCGCAACCACGCGGTGGCCTCCCGCACGGGCTCGCTGCCCGAGCGCCTGGCAGGGCTGCGCATCTACACCTCGGCCGACTCGCACTTCAGCATCTCCAAAGCCTCCACGCTGCTCGGCATGGGTGAGGACGCCGTCGTCTCCGTCCCGACCGACTCCGCGCACCGCATGGACGCGGCCGCCCTGCGCGCCGCCGTCGAGGCCGACGCCGCCGCCGGCCTGAGGCCGATGGCGATCGTCGCCACCGCCGGCACCACGGACTTCGGCGCGATCGATCCGCTCGCCGCGTGCGCCACGCTCGCCGCTGAGCACGGCGCCTGGTTCCACGTCGACGCCGCCTACGGCTGCGGCCTCCTCATCTCCCGCCACCGCAGCCGCCTCGCCGGCATCGAGGCCGCCGATTCGGTCACCGTGGACTACCACAAGTCCTTCTTCCAGCCCATCGGATCCAGCGCGCTGCTCATCGCCGACGGCGCGAACTTCGGCCACATCACCCACTACGCCGAGTACCTCAACCCGGCCGATCAGGCCGGCACCGTGCCGAACCAGGTCGACAAGTCGCTGCAGACCACACGCCGCTTCGACGCCCTCAAACTCTGGGTCTCGCTGCGGTCGATGGGCGCCGAGGCGATCGGCGCGCTCTTCGACGAGCTGATCGACCTGGCCGCCACGGCCGCCTCGCTAGTCGCCGCGCACCCGGAGCTCGAACTCGCCGCCGAGGCGCAGCTGAGCACCGTCGTCTTCCGCTTCGTGCCATCCGGGCACGACGGCGCCGCCACCGGTGCGGCCGCCGCCTTGAACGCGCTGCAGGACGAGATCCGCGCCTCCCTGTACTCCTCGGGCGAGGCCATGGTCGCGGCGACGACCGTCGACGGCGCCCGCCACCTCAAACTCACGCTCCTGAACCCCCGCGCCACGCTCGCCGACCTCGAAGCGGTCCTGACCGCCGTCGTCGTCGCGGGTACCCGCCTGACCGAGGAGGCCGCACGATGATCCCGACCCCCACCACCGACCTGACGGACGGCCAGGTGTTCGACGCGGTCGGCATCGGCGCCGGTCCGTTCAACCTCAGCTTCGCCGCGCTCGCGACGGGCGCCCCGGACCTGCGCGTGGCCGTGTTCGACTCCGCCGCCGACTTCACGTGGCACCCCGGCATGATGCTGCCCGGCACGCACCTACAGGTCCCCTTCATGGCGGACCTCGTCACGCTCGCGGACCCGAGCAACGAGTACAGCTTCCTGAACCATCTCAAGGCCTCCGGCCGCCTCTACCCCTTCTACATCCGGGAGAACTTCTATGCGCTGCGCCGCGAATACAGCGACTACCTGCGCTGGGCGGCGCACCGGCTGGACTCGGTGCGCTTCGCGCACGCGGTCACGGACGTCACCCACGCCGACGGCTCCTATCGGGTCACCGTGCAGACGCCTGCGGGCACACGCACGGTCCGCGCGCTGAACCTCGTGCTCGGCACGGGCACCCAGCCGTGGGTTCCCGACACGGTGGACCCGGTGGCGCTGGCCACGGGCGACGCCTTCCACACCAGCGAGTACACGCACCGGCGAGCGCAGCTGAACGACCGGCACCGGATCGCCGTCGTCGGCAGCGGCCAGTCGGCGGCCGAGGTCGTCGCGGACCTGCTCGAGAACTGGGTGGACACGCCCCACGAGGAGACGGGTGAGCCGCGCGAGCTGGTCTGGATGACGCGCTCGCCGCGATTCTTCCCGCTCGAGTACACCAAGCTCACCCTCGAGATGACCTCACCCGAATACATCGACCATTTCCACGCGCTGCCGACCTCGCGCCGCGACGCCCTGGGCGCGGCGCAGAAGGGCCTCTACAAGGGCATCAACGCCGATTTGATCGACCACATCCACGAGCTCATGTACGTGCGCGACGTCGAGTCGGCCCCGGGGCGCGTGCGCCTCATGGCGGCCACGTCGCTCGACACGCTGACCTCCCGCGTCGACGGACTGCGGCTGAACGTGCACAACGACGACGACGGCGGCGCGCACGCCCTCGACGTCGACACCACCGTGCTCGCCACCGGGTACGGCTACCGCGAACCCGACTTCCTCGCCGGGATCGAGGACCGCATCCGCCGGCTGCCCGACGGCCGCTTCGACGTGGACCGCGAGTACTCGATCGGCGTCCACTCCGACGTCCTGGTCCAGAACGCCGAGCTGCACACGCACGGCTTCACCGCCCCGGACCTCGGCATGGGCGCCTACCGCAACTCCGTGATCATCAACCGGATCGCCTCCCGCGAGGTCTATCCGGTGGAGCGGCGCATCGCGTACCAGGAGTTCGGCTCCCCCGCCCGCATGTCAGACCAGTACGACGACGCAGCACCCGCCAGCGCGCCCGCCGAGGCCGGCGCCGCACCCCGCCAGGAGGCCACCCGATGACCATCACGAGCGAGACCACCCCCAGCCCCGCGCCCGCCAGCACCGGCGCGACAACGCCGTCGTTCACCTTCCGCCCCGTCCAGCCGCAGGCCGATGCGACCCTGCTGCACGGCTGGATCGCGACCGAGCACGCCCGCTTCTGGGGCATGCCCACCGCCACCGAGGCCGAGGTGCGCGCCGAGTACGAGCGTCTCGACGCCGACGTGCATCACCGCGCGCTGATCGCCGAGCGGGACGGCGTGCCGCAGTTCCTGGCCGAGATCTACGACCCGGCGCACTCGCAGCTGGCCGGGCAGTACGCGCACCGCGACGGCGACGCCGGCCTGCACCTGCTGCTGCCGGCCGCTGACTCCCCGGTGCCCGGCTTCAGCGAGGCGGCCATGACCGCGGCGCTCACCCACGTCTTCTCGGACCCGTCCGTGACGCGCGTGGTCGTGGAACCGGACGCCGCGAACACGGCCGTGCACGCGCTGAACTCCCGGGTCGGTTTCCGCCCGTTCGGCCGCGTCGACCTGCCGCCGTTCGGCTCCGAACCGGCCAAGCGCGCACTGCTGTCCTTCTGCGACCGCTACGACTTCGCCCGCGCCACCGGTGCCGCCTCCACCATCGCCGCGCACCTGGACCCGCAGCGCTGGGCCGCCGCCAACCGGCACGTCGTCGCGAAGGCGATCGGCGAGTTCGCCCACGAGCGCATCTTCGAACCCGAGGCGACGGGCGGCGGAACGTACGTGCTGCGCGGGACCGGACGCGACGGCGTCGTGCACGAATTCTCCTTCGCCGCGACGCGGCACCTGCTCAACCACTGGCGCGTGGACGCGGACTCGCTCACCCACACGGCCGGCGGGGTGGCGCAGAACGTCGACGCGCAGGAGTTCGCCGTCCAGTTCCAGACGGTGCTGGGCATCTCCGACGCGCAGCTTCCGACGTACGTCGAGGAGCTCGGCTCGACGCTGGCCAGCCACTGCTACAAGCAGCTGCACTCCACCGCCACGGCCGCCGAGCTCGCCGCCGGCACCGGCGAACCGATGGTCGACTTCCAGCGCATCGAGGCGGCGATGACCGAGGGGCACCCGTGCTTCGTGGCCAACAACGGCCGGCTCGGGCTCGGGGCGCAGGACTACCTGAACTATGCGCCGGAGACCGGGAGCGCGGTGCCGATCGAGTGGGTGGCGCTGCACGCCTCCCGCGCCCGGTACGACGCGGTCCAGGGGCTGAGCCACCGCGACCTGCTGACCGCCGAACTCGGCGTCACCACGCTCCGCGCGTTCGACGCACGCCTGGCCGCAGCGCTCGCCGGCACGGACCTGGATCCGGCGGACTACCTGTACCTGCCGGTGCACCCGTGGCAGTGGGAGCACCGCCTGGCCGTGACGTTCGCCCCGGACGTGGCGACGCGGCGGATGGTGCACCTCGGCGCCGGCGAGGACCTCTACCAGCCGCAGCAGTCGATCCGGACGTTCTTCAACCGGACCAGCCCCGAGAAGTGGTACGTCAAGACCGCCCTGTCGGTGGTCAACATGGGATTCCTGCGCGGGCTCAGCGCGAAGTACATGGAGTCGACGCCGGCGATCAACGAGTGGCTCGAGGAGGTCGTGGCCTCCGATGCCGAGCTGCACGAGCGCCGCGTCGAGCTGCTCAAGGAGGTCGCCGCCGTCGGCTACCGGAGCCCGCTCTTCGAGTCCGCAACGGATACTACGAGCGCGTACCGGAAGATGCTGGCCGCGCTGTGGCGGGAGTCGCCGGCCGAGCGTATCGGCGAGGACGAGCAGCTGGCCACCATGGCGTCCCTGCTGCACGTCGACGCCGACGGCAACTCGCTGGCAGCGGCGATGATCCGCCGGTCGGGGGTGGGCGCGGAGGCGTGGCTGCAGTGCTACCTCGACGCGTATCTGGTCCCGCTCGTGCACCTGCTGGCGCGCTACGACCTGGTCTTCATGCCGCACGGCGAGAACATCATCCTGGTCACCCGCGACGGCCTGCCGGACCGGATGCTCATGAAGGACCTGGCGGAGGAGGTCGCGGTCATCGGGCCGAGGACCCCGCTGCCGGAGGGCATCGAGCGCATCCGCGTGGACGTGCCGGCCGAGGAGCGGGTCTTCTCGATCTTCACGGACGTCTTCGACTGCTTCTTCCGGTTCCTCGCACCCCTGCTCGCGGCCGAGTCGCTGATCTCCGAGGAGGAGTTCTGGGGCGTCGTCGGTGAGCGGCTGCGCGCCTACCGGGAGCGGAACCCGGAGCTCGCGGCCGACTTCGACGAACTCGGTCTCTTCGCCGACGAGTTCGCGCTCTCGTGCCTGAACCGGCTGCAGCTGCGCAACAACCAGCAGATGCTGGACCTGGGCGACCAGGCCGCCGGGCTCATCTACGCGGGCACGCTGGAGAACCCGATCGCTTAGCCGGGCGGCCCAGCGCGGCTGCGCAACGACGAGTGGTGGTCCGAAACGAATTCGGGCCGCCACTTCTCATTGCCGAACAGCGCGTGAGCGCACCAGTTCCTAAGGGGCGTCCTCGTCGATCACCTGGAGTCGCTTCGGCACGCGTTCGAGAATCATCCGCACGGCCTGGCTGCCTCGTCGGAAGGTCGCCGTGATGAATCCAAGTTCGAAGCCCTCCGCGGTACGTATCGTGAGGCTCTCCGGCACGTCGCCATCGTCGAAGAGCTCGACCCCGACGATGTCTTCCCATGGCACCAGCGTCGAATCACCGCCGAGACACGCGTAGAGCCCGGAGTCTCCGATGATCAACTCTGTCGAGCGCGGTTCCCGGTTGATACGGCCCAGGAGCGAGCGCCCGAAGGAGACACCTTCGATCCGTTCTGCCGGGCGCGGCAGCCGAAGCGGCGCCAGGTGACCACGGGTCGGGTCCGTCTCCTCGTCGAGAGCCTCCTCCGGCAGACCGGCCATCAGTGTCCGTTCCAGCTGCGCGAAACACTCCCGGACAGCGGAAGGCGTCCGGCTCTCTAGCGCCGAGGCGATGGCACGTGGTCCGCTCGGGGATTCCCCGAACAGACCGCAGAAAGCCGTGGCGAACCCTAGGTCGACGTATTCTTCCGGTTCTTCGAGCTCGTGCTCCATCTGGGCCAGGGCCGCCTCGACGTCGCCGTCGGACGGCCCGCTGTCGCGCATCTGCCTCAGCGCCTTCAATGCGTGTTTCAAGACGCGCACCGCGTTCTGGGGGCGCACGTCGAATGCGAGCGTCACCAGATCCTCCTCGGCGGAGAGCTGAATCTGATCGGCATCGACGCCATAGATCAGGCCGTCGGTTGCCCGGAGTTCGCGAAGAAGCCGCCGCGTCAGACACTGCAGGAGTCCCGTTCGCAGATCGTACAGTTCCGTGCTCGATCCGGCGCTCCTGAAGGACAGGCTCGCCTGCGGAAACTCCGAAACATACTCCCGTGGCCCGTCGACGACGGTCGGCGCCGTCGCGGGGACCTTGTTGCGCCTGCCGGCCGGGAGCGCGGACAGGTCCATGGTCTCGGGCAAACGTCCGACGCAGAACAGCGTCGCATTCTCGCCGACGAAGTAGGTGCTGGCGAAGGCCGCCACTTCGTCAACTGTCAGGCGTTCCAGCCAACCCTGAGAAGCACCGACGACGCCGGCTCCCCGCATTCCTACAGCGTGGACAGCGGCTTCGGCGACGGCGGGTGCGACGGCCGAGGCCGGGCCTTCGGCGCGAATGACTTTCACGGCCTTCGAGAGCTCCGCGTCGGAGAATCGCGCCTCGGCGATGCGGCGGAGCGACTGCGCGAGCAGCGTCAGGCTGCCAGCGACCACGTCGGCCGGACCCGAGAAGTCGAATTGCGTGAGCCGCGATTCGACGGAGCCGTTCGTCGGGTAGACCGGCTCCGGCAGCCCGTCGAGCGCAAGGTGCTCGATGACATGGGTGATGCCGGACGTGATGTACGTTTCGTCGCGGGCTCCGACGGCAAACACCAGGGAGGCCTTGACCGGCCCCCGCTGGTCCACCGTGACGACTTGCACGCCCCCAGCATTGATGGTCTTCGTTGGCACGTTTCCCCCTGAACTGTCGATCGTGAGCTCTAGCCTAAGCCGGGCACTCGCGCGACCCTCCGCAACGACGCGTGGCGGCCCGAAACGGATTCGGGCCGCCACTTCTCGTTGCGCACCGTTCCTAGAGCACAGCGGCAGACGGGGCTTCGCTGATGAGGCGTCCGTCGACAAGTCTGACCGCACCGTGCATCCGCGGCAGATGGACCAAATCGTGAGTGACTAACAGCGTGGAGGTGTCCAATTCGTCTGCTAGACGCATGATGAGATCGATGATGCTGGCACCGCGCTCTTGGTCGAGCGCACTAGTCGGTTCGTCGACGAGCAACACGCTCGGATCGTTCATCAGCGCGCGGGCGATGTTGACGCGTTGGCGCTGACCTCCGGATAGCTGGTGCGGCCGTTTGCCGCGATAGTCGCCGAGACCGACCGCATCCAGCAGCCCATCCGCCCTCGATTCGGCCGCACTCCGTTTTCTCCTGGCGGCCTTCCCGCCCAGCTCATTCATGACCGTGAGCTGCTCGTGTGCTGTCAGCGACGGAATGAGGTTCGACTGCTGGAACACGATCCCGATTTCGCGCAGACGCAATTCCGCAGCTTCAACCGGGCTGGACCCGACGACGTCGACGCCGTTGATGCGCACGCTTCCCGAATCCGGACGAATCAGCGTGGCGGCGACCGCCAACAAACTCGATTTTCCGGAACCGCTGGGGCCAGTGATACCCGTGACGGTTCCGGGATGGGCAGTGAGCGAGACATGATCGACGGCGGTCACGCGGGACTCGCCATCGGGAAAGGTCAAGGTGATGTTCTCTAGTTCAATCAACGGTTGCTCCCGAGGGCTGTGAGGGGGTCGGCAGAGGTGATGGACCGCAGGGCGAACGCAGCGCCGGCGAGCCCGAGCACGATCATGATCGCTCCGGGCACGAGAGTCGTCAGCGGACTGAGCAGGAAGGGCAGCGCGTTGCCCGCCAGGATCCCGAGGAGGACCACGAGTGCGAGACCGGCGGTAATTCCCAAGACGAGGACCAGAAGCGCTTGGCCGAGAGCATCTAACACCAGCGCTCTGGTGCTCGCGCCGAGAGCCTTGAGCACGGCGATATCACCCTTGCGTTGCATCGTCCAGACGGTGAAGAACGCGCCGATGACAAGGCCGGAGATACCGAAGAGCATGCTGACCATGAGAACAAGCGACCCGATCTCCGATTGGAAGGCGCTCAGTGCCGTCAGCGAGCTGAGCTTGGTTTCCGAGACGGTGCCCTGCGCGCCATCACCCGCCGACCAATCGGAGTCGCCGCTGACGGCCAAGACGGTCGCGAACGCATCCGGGCTGCCCGTAGCGGCGGCGAACGCCTGCCAGTCTTCGAGGGTCATGCGCACCACGGGCGTGTGGCTGTACCAATCGTCGCCGCCAATGCTGCTGACGGAAAAGGTCTGCCCAGCGACCGACACCTCGTCCCCGAGCCCGACGTCGAGGTCATTCGCGGCCGGTGCGGAGAGTCCTAGTTCGCCGTTCTGCGCTGGCGCGTCAACGGCATCTCCCGGTCCGACACCGAAAATCGCGATGGCGGCTTGCCCCGCCGCCGATTCGGCCCGGGTCTGGCTGATGCCGAGCGGTTGCACCGCCGTGACCGCGTCGACATCGGCCCAGCCCTGGGCTTGGGCCTCGGTCACCTCCGAATCCGAGAAGCTGACGTCGGCACCGGCGACAGCGGGCGCAGAGAAGACGATGCGGTCCGCCTGCACGGCGAGTAGCCCCGACACGTTCTGTGTGGCGAGACCCCCGGTGAGGCCGCTGAGGAAACCGACGAGCAGCGTGATGAGCCCGACGACGGTACTGATAAGAACGAATCGCCCTCTGGCGAAACGAAGGTCGCGCAGCGCGACAAACATGGTGGTGTCCTTTCTGACCACCAGCTGTGGTGGCCAGAACAACTCTTCCGTTCCGAGCGGCCCGCGTCATCGGCCGCGGGTACGGCCTCGTCCGCCGGGAAGGTGGAGCACACGGTCGTACTTTCGGACGATGCCTCGACGGTGGCGCCTCCCGTAGGATTCGGGCTATGGTCCGCAGCCCGTCACGTCCCGTCTTCGTCTGGCTGCGCACGGGTCTCCACGGAGTCGTCCTCGGGCTCACGATCCTGGTGATCGCCCGTTCGGTACTGGTCCCCGGCGGCGGCGCCGCCGTCGTACTTCTGTCGGTTCTCTTCCTCTGCGTGTACGGTGCCGGCGCCGCCGTCATCGCCACCCACCGCTCCCCGCGGACCGCCTGGTCTCTGGCCTGGACCGGCGTCCTCACCTGCTTGTGGGCACTCCTGATGTCGCTGACCCCGGAGGCGGCGTATCTGGTCTTCCCGCTGTTCTTCCTGTACTTGCATCTCCTCGGGCGGCTGTGGGGTACGACTGCGATCCTGGCGTCGGCGACTCTGACGATCTACGTCCTCGCTGCCCACAGCGGCTGGTCAGTCGGTGGCGTCGTCGGACCTTTGGTCGGCGCCGCCGTCGCCCTGCTCATCGGATTCGGCTACCAGGCGTTGGCCCGCGAGGCGGAAGAACGCGAGGCCCTCATGCGGGAGCTGCTGGAGACCCGCGACCAGCTCTCCGCCGCCGAACGCGAGGCCGGCATGCTGGGCGAACGCTCCCGCCTCGCGCGCGAAATCCACGACACGCTGGCCCAGGGGCTCTCGAGCATCCAGATGCTGCTTCACGCCGCCGAGCGCTCGGACCCGGAACGCGCCGGCCTGGATCACATCAGGCTCGCCCGGGAGACCGCCGCCGCCAACCTCGCCGACGCACGTCGCTTCATCCGCGAGCTCAGCCCGCCCGAACTTCAGGACCAGGGGCTGGGCAGTGCGCTGCGGCGGATGGCGCAGGCTCGTTGGTCCCGCCCCGGGCTCGAGGTCACGGTGCGGGTCTCCGATACCCTCCCGCTGCCCATGCACCTGAAAACCGCGCTACTGCGCATCGCGCAGGGCGCCATGGCCAACGTCATCCAGCACGCCGAGGCGAGCTCCGCGACGATCGAACTGGTCGCGGAGGACGGTCGCCTCCGGTTCTCCATCATCGACGACGGCACGGGCTTCGTCCCGGACCGGCCGGGTGCTCGTCCGCAGGGCCGTTCAGACTCGTTCGGCCTACGAGCCACCGAGGAGCGAGTCGAGCAGCTGGGAGGCACGGTGAAGATCCAGTCCTCGCCACACGGCGGCACAACCCTCACGGTCGAGCTGGACACGGACATGGACATGGAGGAACCGACGTGATCCGACTCGTCATCGCCGACGATCACCCCATCGTGCGCGCCGGGCTCAAAGCGCTGATCGATCTGGAAGACGACCTCGAAGTCGTCGCCGAGGCCGGGACACCCGCGGAGGCCGTCGACGCCGCGCGCCGGGAGAACCCCGACGTCGTGCTCATGGATCTCCAGTTTGGAGCCGCGCAGGCTCAGACCGGGGCCGATGCGACCCGGCTCATTCGGGAATTGGATGCGCCGCCCTATGTGCTGGTGCTGACGAACTACGATTCCGACGCCGATATCTTGGGCGCGGTGGAAGCCGGAGCAAGTGGCTACTTGATCAAGGACTCGCCGCCCCACGAGCTGATCGCCGCCGTACGTGCCGCCGCCGCGGGCGAAAGTGCCCTGGCTCCGGTCATCGCCTCGCGCCTGCTGCAGCGCATGCGCGCGCCTCAGGTGAGCCTGAGCGCCCGCGAGATCCAGGTGCTCGATCTCGTGGCCGACGGACGCTCGAACCTCCGCATCGCGGCGGAGCTGTTCGTCAGCGAGACAACCGTCAAATCACACCTGGCACACATCTATTCCAAGCTCAACGTCACGTCGCGGACCGCAGCAGTCGCGGCCGCGCGCAAGCGCGGCATCCTGCGCTGAGAGTTGCGCAGCTAACGCAGCAGCTCCACTACCGTCCGGAGCTCCGCATCGCTCAGCCCGGCGGAGCGGTCCCCGCCGGGCGCGCGCAGCAAGGCCTCCACGTCGGTCGCAGCGAGGAACGCGTGCAGCCGCTCGAGCTTCTCGGATAGCAGCTGACCGAGCCGTTCCTCGGGCAGGTGTTCCTCGTAAGGATGCTTGACGGGGCTGACGGCATGCCACGCGTTGATGCCGCGCAGACCCGCCTCGTACTGCGACTCGATGAGTCCCTCCCGCCCCGCGAGTTTCAGAGCCAGGCTGATGATGAGCCCCGTCCGGTCCCGCCCGGCCGAGCAGTGGACGACGACGCCGCCACCGTCCACCCCGGCCTCCGCCAATGCCCTGAATGCCGAGGCGATCTTGTCAGGGGACATCTCGGTGTTCACCGCGTAGTAGGCCGGGTCGCTCAGGTACCGGCCGACGCGGGCCATGAACTCGGCGTTGTTCTGGTCTTCGGTCGGCGCGGCGAGGATCCGCACCGGCGGCAGGTCGGCCGCAGGAATGGCCGGGTCACTCGGGCGGCGGGCGCGCTCGTTCTCGTTGCGCAGGTCGACGACGGCGCGGACCCCGGCGTCGTGCATCTGCTGCCACCCGGCGGCGGTGAGCCACTCGCGGCGCCCCATGCGGAAGAGCCGGCCGGCCACATGGTGGGCGTTGACGGCGCCGTCCCAGGGCAGGCTCGAATGGGTGACGGGCGACGTCATGCGCCGTACCGCGTCAGGCGGTGCCGCAAGTGGGCCCTGACTTGCGGCCACTCGGAGGCGACGATCGAGTAGACACACGTGTCGCGGAGCGCGCCGTCGGCGGTCCGCCGGTGCGCCCGCAGCACGCCGTCGAGCTTCGCGCCGAGGCGCTCGATGGCCTGTCGCGACTGGTGGTTCATCCAGTGGGTCCGAAACTCCACGGCCGGGCAGCCGAGGGCCTCGAAGGCGTGCGTCAGCATCAACAGCTTCGACTCCGCGTTGGTGCCTGTGCCGTGGGCTGACGCGCGGTTCCACGTGTAGCCGATCTCCACACGCGGCAGCTCGCGCTCGATGTTCGCGAACGCCGTCATGCCGAGGACCTGCCCGCTGGCCGCCACGGCCGCGAAGGGCATCATCTCCCCGGCCTCGCGACGGTCGATCCTGGATTCGATCTCGACCGCCATCTCCTCCGGTCTCGGCACGGACGTGTACCAGAGGTTCCAGAGCTCCCCGTCCCTCGCAGCCTCCACCAGGCCGTCGTGATGGCGTGCTTCCAGGGGTTCGAGTGTCACGAGCCGACCAGCGAGGGTCGGAGTCTGCCAAATCGTCATGAGCTCAGTCTGCCGCAAGTGCCGACGGTTCAGCTCCAGTCGAAGAAACCCTTGCCCGACTTGCGGCCCAGCTCGCCGGCGGCCACCTTGTCCCGCAGGATCTGCGGCGGAGCGAACCGCGCCCCGAGTTTGGACTCGAGGTACTCGGCGATCCCGAGGCGAACGTCCAGGCCGACGATGTCCGTGGTCCGCAGCGGGCCGGTGGGGTGCTTGTAGCCGAGCACCATCGCGTTGTCGATGTCCTCCGCACTCGCAACGCCCTCCTCGACCATGCGCATGGCCTCCAGGGCGATCGCCACCCCCAGCCGGGAGGACGCAAAACCCGGGGCGTCGTTGACGACGACGGGCGTCTTGCCCAGTGCCTCGGTCCAGCCGCGGGCCCCCTCGACGAGCGCCGGGTCGGTCCGTTCGCCGATGACGACCTCGATGAGGGTCGACGCCGGCACCGGGTTGAAGAAGTGCAGGCCCAGGAAACGCTCCGGGCGCTCGAGCTCGCCGGCCAGCGCGGTCACCGACATCGACGACGTGTTCGAGGCGAGCACGGCACCGGCGCCCAGCTGCTGTTCGACGGCGCGCAGCGAGGCCACCTTGAGCTCCCGGATCTCGGGCACGGCCTCGATGACGAGCTCGCGGTCGGCGAACGCGGCGTCGTCGGTGCTGACGGCGAGCCGGTCCAGGTGATCGCCTGCGGGCAGGCCCCGCTCGATCGACTTGGCCACGGCGGAGGCGACGCGGTCGCGCGCGGCGGCCGCGGCGTCGTCGTTCTGCTCGACGACGACGACGTCGGCACCCTTGATCAGGAACGCGTGGGCGATGCCCGCGCCCATGCGGCCGCCGCCGAGGACGCCGACGCGGGCGGGAAGCTGCTGTTCGGTCATGATGCTCCTACTTCTTCTTGCGGTCCAGGAAGTCCTGCATGCGCCGGAACTTCTCCTCGGATTCGAAGAGCATGCCCTGGGCGAGCGTGTCGATGACGGGGTGCGCCTCGCGCGGGGCGTGGAACACGGACTTGGTCAGGCGCACGGCGAGCGGGTCCTGGGCCACAATGCGGCCGGCGAGCGCGTGCGCCGCGTCCATCAGCTCGTCGCCGGGGACGAGTTCGGTGATCAGGCCGGCGCGCAGGCAGTCCTCACCCGTGAGGATCTTCCCGGCCAACAGGATCTCCTTGGCCAGCGGTTCGCCGACGAGCTCCTTGAGTCGCCACGTCGCGCCGGCGGCGGCCATGATGCCGAGTCCGGTTTCGGGCTGGCCCATGCGCAGTTCGGCGGTGCCGATCCGGAAGTCCGCGGCGTAGGCGAGCTCGGCCCCGCCGCCGAGCGCGTAACCGTCGAGCGCGGCGATGACGGGCATCGGCAGCTTGGCCACGCGGTCGAAGAGCGTGGAGTTGATACCCGCGAGCGCGTCGTCGCGGCGGCGTTCGCGCAGTTGGGCGATGTCCGCGCCGGAGGCGAAGATGCCCTTGACGCCTCTCGGGTTGTCCTCGCTCGGCGGCTGCGAGGCCGTGCCGGCGAGGATCAGGATCTTGGGTGCGGCCTCGAGGTGGGCGCACACGGCGTGCAGTTCGTCGACCATCGCCTGGTCGATCGCGTTGCGGACCTCGGGCCGGTGCAGCCGCACCTCGAGCCGGTCGTCGGTCTCACTCAGGAGCAGGGCCGCGAAGTCCCCGCCGGAGAGGCGTTTCGTCATGCTCAGACCCTCTCCAACAGCAGGGCCGAGCCCTGGCCGACGCCGACGCACATCGTCGCCAGCCCGAGGGCTCCGGGGCCGGCCTCGCGTTCGAGGCGCCCGAGCAGCGTGATCGCCAGGCGCGAGCCCGAGGAACCGAGCGGGTGCCCCAGGGCGATCGCGCCGCCGTCGTTGTTCACGATGTCCTCGTCCAAGCCGAGTTCGCGCACACACGCGAGGGACTGCGAGGCGAAGGCCTCGTTGAGTTCGACGGCCGCGAGCTCGCCGAGGCTGCGCCCCGTGCGCTGCATCAGCTTGCGCGTGGCCGGAACCGGGCCGACGCCCATGATCTCCTGGGCCAGGCCCGCGGAGGCGCCGCCGACGATGCGGGCGCGGGGGGTCATCCCGTACCTCTCGATCGCGGCCTCGGAGGCCACGACGACGGCGGAGGCGCCGTCGTTGAGCGTGGACGCGTTGCCCGCGGTGACCACTTCACCACCCTTGACGACGGGGCGCAGCCCGGCGAGCACGTCGGCCGTGGTGCCGGCGCGCGGCCCCTCATCGGTGTCGACGACGGTCACGGCACCCTTGCGCCCCTTCACCTCGACGGGGACGATCTCGTCGGCGAAGCGGCCGGCGGCGATTGCGGCGAGCGCGCGCTCGTGGGAACGGACGGCGAAGGCGTCGCAGTCCTCGCGGCTCGTGCCGAAGACGCGGGCGACTTCCTCGGCCGTCTCGGGCATCGAGTAGGTGGCCTTGCCGTCGCGGGAGAGCTCACCGGAGAGGAAGGCCGGGTTCGGGAAGCGCCAGCCGATCGACGTGTCGTAGCTGGCGCCCGGCTTGGCGAACGCAGCGGCCGGCTTCTCCATGACCCACGGTGCCCGCGACATCGACTCGACGCCGCCGGCGACCACGATGTCCGCGGCGCCCGCGGCGATCATGTGCTGGGCCATCGTGATAGCGGACATGCCGGAGGCGCACAGCCGGTTGACCGTGATCCCGGGGACCGCGTCGGGGTACCCGGCGAGCAGCCAGGCCATGCGGGCGACGTTGCGGTTCTCCTCGCCTGCCCCGTTGGCGTTGCCGAGGATCACCTCGTCCACGAGCTCGGGGTCGATTCCCGCGCGCTCGACGGCGGCGCGCACGGTGAGCGCGGCCAGGTCGTCCGGGCGGACGGAGCTCAGGGCCCCGCCGTACCGGCCGACCGGGGTGCGGGCGCCGCCCACCAGGAATGCTTCTGCCATGAGTGCTCCTTCGGCAACCGCGACACTCGCCATCGAGCCGAGCCGCGCGTGACTTACTGACCGTTCGTTCACTAATAGTGTCACTCGTCACGGCGCCGGTCAACCATCAAGACCCCTGCGCCGCCACACGACGGTCGTCGCGAACCCTTGCCACGGCGTCGCGCCGGGCCTACCTTGTCGATATGAGACCCACGATCCAATTTGTCCTCGACAGCGCCGATCCGCACGAACTCGCCGCGTGGTGGGCCGAGACCATGGGCTGGGAGGTCGAGCCCACCGACGAGGCCTTCATCCGCCAGATGATCGCCGACGGCCACGCAACCGAGGCGGACACTCGAGTCTTCCGGGGCGCCCTCGTCTGGCGGGAGATGGGCGTTCTCCGCGAGCCGGGCGGTCCGGGCCGGATGCTGTTCCAGCTCGTGCCCGAGCCGAAGGCCGGCAAGAACAGGATGCATCTCGACCTGCACTTCGGCGACGGAACCAGCCCCGTCGCGCCGACGCAGCAGGCCCGCGACGAGATTCGCGATCGGCTCGTCGAGCGTGGGGCGACGTTCCTCTACACCGAGACGCAGGGACCGTTCTCGTGGCACACCCTCGCGGACCCGGAGGGCAACGAGTTCTGCATCGCGTGAGCGCGCGACCCCTCCCGTGCGGCCCGACTCAAGCGTCGATCCGCTCGTTCTCCAGAGCCGCGGCGGTCGCGTTGCAGCGCACCTTGCGCCAGCCGATCCAGAGCGCAGCGGCGATCGCCGGAACGCAGCAGATCGTGTAGAGCCCGAGCCGGAACACCTCCCCCGTCTCCGGGTCCACCATCTTGTCGAAGCTGATCAGGAACGCGATCACGGTCAGCGAGATCAGGCCGGCCCAGCTGGTCCACGGGGAACCGGCCATCGGCAGCTTCGAGACCCGCCCTTTCTGCCGGCGCAGCATGATCTGGCACGCGAAGATCGTCGCCCACGTGAAGAGGACGCCGATCGAGGCAGTGTTCAGGGCGAGGTCGAAGGCGTAGGTGCCGCCCAGCCAGATGTTGACGAGGATGCCGATCAGGTAGACCGCCCCGACGGCGAGGATCGCCGCGTACGGCACGTGCCGACCGCTCATCCGGGTCAGCCACGAGGGTGCGTGGCCGTTGTTCGCCATCGTGCGGAAAATGCGCCCGAGCGAGTACAGACCCGAGTTGCACGAGCTCAGCGCGGCGACGATCACCACGAAGTTCATGACGTCGCCGATCCAGCCGATACCCAGCTGCGCGAAGACGGTCACGAACGGACTCTCTCCCGCCTTGTACTTCTCCGAGGGCAGCAGCATCGCGAGCAGCAGCACCGAGCCGATGTAGAAGACCACGATGCGCACGACGACGGCGCGGATCGCCCTCGGGACCTCGCGTTCTGCATTCTTCATCTCGCCCGCCGTGATGCCGACGAGCTCGACCCCGTTGTACGCGAAGATGACCGCATTGAGCACGAGGATCGAGACGAGGAAGCCCGCCGGGAACATGCCGCCGTCGGCGGCGAAGAGGTTGTCAACGGAGGCCCGGGACTCGCCGACCTGGGCGTTCATGATCACGAGCGCCGTGCCGACCGCCAGGAAGATGAGGATCGCGGCGACCTTGAGGAAGGAGGCCCAGAACTCGACCTCGCCGAAGGCCTTGGCGCTGAAGAGGTTCACTGCCACGAGCAACACGAGGGCGCAGAGGGCCGAGACCTCAACAGGCACGTTCGGGAAGAAGAACCGGAAGTACAGGCCGACCGCAATGAGCTCGGCGATGCCGGTCATGACCCAGTTCAGGACGTACATCCAGCCGGAGACGAACGCCCCCTTGGGGCCGAAGAGTTCACCGGCGTAGCTGACGAACGAACCGGAGGTCTGCCGGTACATGATCAGCTCGCCGAGGGCACGCATGAGGAAGTAGGCGATCAACCCGGCGAGCGCGTAGGAGAAGACCAGGGCCGGACCGGTCGAGGCCAGGCGCCCGCCGGCGCCCATGAAGAGGCCGACGCCGATCGCCCCGCCCATGGCGATCATCTGGACGTGCCGGCGGGAGAGCGACTTCTGGTAACCCTCGCTCGTCAGGTTCGAGGCGGCTCCGTTGCCGCCGTCGTTCTGGCCCGCGCCGTGCGGCGCGGACTCTCGAGTGCTCGTGGACACACGGACTCCTTGGGATGGTAGAGCCAAAATTATTCTGTGGGGTCGCGGATCGCGACAGTCCAGTGTAGGGACCGTCGCAGGACCCCGTGACACGGGACACCACCGCGGATGCCCGGGATCGCGCCGCCCGGGCCCTCCTGCCTGAGATGCAACTCACAAGCACCGGGGCCGTGGCCGCGCCGCAAACCCGACGCGCACGGCCGTGGCGCGCGGGCACGCGAGCGATAGACTCGGGAGCGTGAATGCTGAAGCGAATGCACTGCCCGAGAAGGTCTCCGACGGTTTCGATCCCACGCAGTGGCGCGTGGTGGAGGGCTTCGACTTCGAGGACATGACCTATCACCGCCAGGTGGAGCGGGACGAGGCGGGCGCGATCGTGCGGGACCTGCCCACGGTCCGCATCGCGTTCGACCGCCCGGAGGTGCGCAACGCGTTCCGCCCGAAGACCGTGGACGAGCTCTATCGCGCTCTCGACCACGCGCGCATGACCCCGAACGTCGCCACCGTGCTGCTCACGGGCAACGGCCCCTCGCCCAAGGACGCGGGCCACAGCTTCTGCTCCGGCGGCGACCAGCGCATCCGCGGCCGCGACGGCTACCGGTACGCCGACGGCGATTCGGCCGAGACCATCGACCCGGCCCGCGCCGGCCGGCTGCACATCCTCGAGGTGCAGCGGCTCATGCGCACGATGCCGAAGGTCGTCATCGCCGTCGTCAACGGTTGGGCCGCCGGCGGCGGACACTCGCTGCACGTCGTCGCCGACCTGACGATCGCCTCGCGCGATCACGGCAAGTTCAAACAGACCGACGCGACGGTCGGATCGTTCGACGCCGGCTACGGCTCGGCCCTGCTGGCGCGCCAGGTCGGGCAGAAGTTCGCCCGCGAGATCTTCTTCCGCGCGAAGACCTACACCGCCGAGGAGATGGTCGCCATGGGCGCCGTCAACGAGGCCGTAGAGCACGAGCGGCTCGAGGAGGTCGCCCTCGACTACGCCGCGGACATCGCCCGCCAGTCGCCGCAGGCGCTGCGCATGCTCAAGTTCGCGTTCAACCTGGCCGACGACGGCCTGGCCGGCCAGCAGGTCTTCGCCGGCGAGGCGACCCGGATGGCCTACATGACCGACGAGGCCGTCGAGGGCCGGGACGCCTTCCTCGCCAAGCGCGATCCCGACTGGTCGGACTACCCCTACTACTTCTAGAGGCCCTGTGCTCTCCGCTCCCCTGCAGTCCCTGTACGCCAAGCTGGCCGACGCCCTCGACGAGGGCCCGCCCGTCGAGCCCGTCGACTCCGGGATCGCCGGCGACCCGCTCGTGACGCACCCCGACGACGCACCCGAGGGCACCGCCGTCGTGATCCGCACGTCCGGATCAAGCGGGGAGCCCAAGCGGACGGCGCTCACGGTGGAGGCGCTCGCTGCCTCGGCCGAGGCCACGGCGATGCACCTGCGCGCCGACGGCCAGTGGCTGCTCGCGCTGCCCACCCACTACGTCGCCGGCGTCTCCGTGCTGACGCGCAGCCTGTTCGCCGGCACCGCGCCCGTGGGGCTGGACGTCGATACGCCGTTCACGGCCGACGCGTTCACCGCGGCCGCCGCCGCGATGACCGACCGCGTCCGCCTCACCTCGCTCGTGCCGACCCAGCTGCAGCGCCTGCTCGCGGACCCGAGCGAGGCCACGCTGGCCGTGCTGAGGCGGTTCGACGCGATCCTCGTCGGCGGCGGCCGCACGCCCGACGCCGTCCGCGCCGAGGCCGCCAAGCACGGGCTCAAGATCCGCCTCACCTACGGCATGAGCGAGACGTGCGGGGGCTGCGTGTACGACGGCGTCCCGCTGCCCGGCGTGCAGGTGCGCGCCGAGGGCGGCCGGCTCTCGCTCGGTGGACCCGTTGTCGCCGCAGGCTACATCGGCGACCCCGAGCGCACGAACGCCCACTTCAGCACGGACATGACCGGCGAACGCTGGTTCCGCACCGACGACCTCGGGTCCTTCGACGCGGCCAACGGCGGCCGGGTCAGCGTCGAGGGCAGGGTCGACGACGTCGTCATCACCGGGGGCGTGAAGATTTCGGCCGCCGCCGTGCAGCGGGTCATCGAGGCCGCGCCGGACGCCGGCGACGCGATCGTCGTCGGGATCCCCGATCCGGAGTGGGGTGCCGCCGTCGCGTGCGCTTACACCGGTGACGCCGACGATAAGGCGCTCGGGCGGCTCGTGCGCGCCGAGCTCGGTGGCCCGGCCGTGCCCAAGCGATGGCTCCGCGTTGATGCCCTGCCGCTGCTCGCGAACGGCAAACCGGACCGCCGGGCCGTCGTCGCACTGTTCTGAGTTGCCGTGGCTCTGTTCTGAGTTACCGCTGCGCCTCCCGGATTTCGCGCTGGGCGCGCAAGGCGGGAAAATGAGTCGCTGACACAACGATATTTCGACCCGAGGGAGACGACGTGGCGAGTCCAGGCCAGTGGATCGAGGGCGCCCGGCTGCGCACCCTGCCCATGGCGGTGGCCCCCGTCATCGTCGGGACGGCCGCAGCCTACGACGTCGACGAGAGCCTCCACTGGGTGCGCGCACTCATGGCCGCCGCCGTCGCGCTGCTGCTGCAGATCGGCGTCAACTACTCCAACGACTACTCCGACGGCATCCGCGGCACCGACGACGCCCGCGTGGGCCCGCTGCGCCTGACGGGCTCGGGGCTCGCGGAGCCGAAACACGTGAAGTACGCGGCGTTCGCGTGCTTCGGTCTGGCCGCGCTGGTGGGTGCGGCGCTCGTCGTCGTCTCGCAGGCCTGGCCGTTGCTGCTCGTCGGCGCGGCGGCGGTCTTCGCCGCGTGGGGGTACACGGGCGGGAAGAACCCGTACGGCTACCAGGGCCTGGGCGATGTCTTCGTGTTCCTGTTCTTCGGGCTCGTCGCCACCCTCGGCACGACCTTCACGCAGGTCCTGCAGCTGACCGGGCCGGCCTGGGTCGGGGCCATCTCGACGGGCCTCATCGCCTCGGCGCTGCTCATGGCCAACAACGTCCGGGACATCCCCACCGACCGCGTGGCCGGGAAACGGACCCTCGCGGTGCGGCTCGGCGACGAGTGGGCGCGCGCGACCTACGTGCTGATGCTCGCGGCCGCGCTGCTGCTGCCGCTGCTGCTGATCGCCGAGCACCCGTGGCTCATGCTGGTCGCGCTCATCGCCCCGCTGTGCGTCGCGCCGTCGCTGACGATGATGCGCGCCGGCCACGAGGAGAACGCCTCGCGCGGCGCGCTGATCCCGGTGCTGAAGCAGACGGGCGTGATCAACCTGGGCTACGCGGGCCTCTTCGCCGTCGGCATGGCCATCACGGTGGTGCTGCGCAACAGTTAGCCGCGCTACTCCCTCATACGCTCAAGGCTCCTTGGGTGCACGTGGCGAGCGGGGGTGTCGTTGCCTCTTGGAAGCGAGCCCGTGAGCCGCCTGATCCGGCAGCCACCACTCGTCAGCCCGCACCACACCGCCACAATGGCGGCGCTCGTGGGCGGTGGCAGTGGATTCCCGCGCACCGGCGCCGCGAGCCGCGCCCAGCGCGGTGTCTTGTTCCTCGACGAGGCACGCAATGGAAAGCACACCTCCTTAGCCATGGAGGTCACAGATGAGTGCCACAGACAAGAAGCCCGGACGCAACGCACGGCCCGCACGGTCTGCCCCTTGCTGGTGACTGGCCCGTATGGTGCCTTGGCGTTGAACTGTCGACCGTCCGGCCGGGCACCCAGCCTCGACTACACCAGCCCTGTCGCGTTCGAGAACGACCACGCTGGAACCGAAGAGCACGCCAATTAAGACCAAACAGCTTGATCAACCGTCAACGACTTGCGGGCAAGCCCAACGCGCAGGAGAGGGCCGCGGAGAACGTGGCAATGATTGGTTTCCCTAGAACAGGCGGTCGAGTGGTCTACAGGATGTTCCAGGAGCGGCCATCCCAGTCGAGCTGTCCCACCGGTACAGCAAGGGCGTGCGCCCGAGAGACCCTGGAACCCGGGTGCTCGGCCCATCTCAATGCCGCCTCGCGGTCAGCGAAAGCCGCGCGAGGAGTGGGGTCGACTAGCACGCCCTCCGGCCAGGGCCCAACCTCCACTCCTAGGTAGAGCATCGATGGAGAGTCGCCGTGCCGAAGAGAACCAACGGGGAGCTCAGTCCACTCGATGCCAGCCTGCGGATTCTGCTGTTCGACCGACACGGCCTCATCTTTAGTGAGGAAGACGCCGATGATCGGCGTGTACGACCCATCGACCTCGGGGTCGTTGACCTCGACATGGCGGTGCACCACGTACGCGGTGGCGGGGGTTCCTCTACTTTTCAGGAGCTGCATGCGAGCTTGACCTTACTGACCGGGGCGTAGCTACGTGCGTAGTACGTCTCGCCCTTGTAAATCATCGTCCCGAGGGTCGACCCGCTCCACCAGTGCTTGCCCTTCTTCGGGCAGGAGTAGTTGATTGACTTGCTCGAGAGAGCGGTAGCTCCATAGTTCTTGTTAGAGCCGCCCTCGGTGGGGCTGACGAGCTTCCAGTTGATCAAGTTCTTCTGACGGAGAGTGTTCTTGTGGCTGATCGATGTCACCTTCGTGCTGCACTTCGTGTACGACTTGAAGCCGACATTCTGGTAACCGGACGAAGCGCGCAAGTACACTCCATCGGAGTGCAATGTGCACGGCCCGTACTTCACTTTCGAGCCTGCTCGAAGGGCGGGCTGAGGTACGCCCTCTGAACCTCCGTCGGAACTGACGCCCTGCTGCTCGGCTTCGAGCTGATCCAGGAGCCTTTCGGCCTCTTCCTGCGAATCGGCCTGTACGTACTGTGTTTCGGTCTGGACGCCGGGAGGGGGTTCCGTGTCGCCTGCGGGGGCCGCGGCTGCCGGTGCCGCAAGCGCGAGGCCGGACGCTAGGAACGCACTGACCAGCATCGCTCCAAGGCGGTTGAGTGTCTTTGACATCGTGGCTCATTTTCAGCTTGAAGAAGCGGTTGAAGGAGGAGTTTTTCGCAGCACCAGTGCCGCCTTCGACAAATTACCACGCGTTCAGGAAACTGTGAGCACTATCGGGCTCCGTGTCAATGAGGGTGGGCGGCGCGAGGGGTGGGCGCGTCGGTGCCGGGATAGACGTCACGGTCTCCCGACGATGGAAGTTCTGACACTCACCATCTGGAAGACCTCGATATGCCCTACGCTTCTTTCGGCGGCGCCGAGCTGACGACCTTCGCTCGACTCGAGGAGCTCGGCTCGGCCGTGGTCGGCCAGCGCCTCACTGCCGCCCGGGCGGTGCTGGAGTGTCGGCTCGTCGAGGAGGATCCGTGGTGCCGGGCGCCCAGGTGCTCCAGCCACCTGCCGATGGTACGGACGCAGTAGCGGTGGCCGCGGCCGGCGGGCTCCAGGGCAATGCAGCGAGCGGACCACTTGCGGCCCCTTCGCCAGGCGTCGATGAGCTCAAGGACCTCAATCGGTAACCGCGACGACCGGCGAACAGGAGCACTGGAACGGTCCTGAAAAGCATCGATGCCATCGGCACGCTATCGGGTGACCACTTCGTCGGAGTCGAGCGGTCAATCCCTGCCTCGGCGGCGGCCTACTGCGAGATGGCTGTCGATGTGATGCCCAGGGAGGTAGGTCAGTCGAGTGACTGGTGGGTGGCCTCCGATGGCGGAGTGGGCTCGATGGTGTTGGTAGTAGTGGAGCCGGTTATGGAGCGCGATGTTGCGCTCCTGGGTTGATTCATAAAGACGAGCGAAGGCCCAGCCGTCGGCTAGCGTGCGGTGGAAGCGTTCGATCTTCCCGTTGGTCTGTGGCCGGTAGGGCCGAGTTCGCTTGTGGGCGATGCCGAGCTCAGCGCAGGAGTCTTGCTAGGCGAATGACCGACAGCAGCTGCCGTTGTCGGACAGAACTCGCTCGACGGTGACGCCGCGCTCGGCGAACCAGGACACGGCTGGCTGCAGGACGCCGATCGCTGTAGCGGATTGCTCATCGGTTCAAATCTCGGCGTAGGCGACGCGGGAGTGGTCATCGATCACAGTGTGCACGAACGCGGTGCCGATCACGGGCCGGGAACGCTTTCCGCACTCGCCCGTCCGCCGTGCGGTGGCGCTGGCATTAGCCTTGCTCTGCTGGCGACCCAGGAACTTGCGCCCGCCACTGTCGGGGATGTTGCCGAACTTCGTGACGTCGACATGAATCAGCGATCCCGGGTGAGGATGCTCGTAGCGCCGTCATGGTTCGCCGGTGACCCGGTCGATATGGGAGAGGCGGTTGATCCGGCAGCGCACCAACACCGCGTGCACGGTCGATGCCTGCATCTCGAGGTGGCCGGCGATCTGCGCGGGTGAAGCCGGCCGCCTCCAACGCCCGGCAGAGCCCGTACCCGGTCGGGCCAGCCTCGTAGACGACGCGCACCGGCGGGCTAAGCCCTTTGACCCAGCCCACACCCGCCACGGCGGGATGGGAACAGGACCGGCAATCCACGAGGACCCTTTGAACGCGAGGTTCCAGTCCTACGAAAAGGACCAGCCCTACTACATGCCGTCTAGCTGCGCCCGCGCTCCGGATCCTCGCGCTCGGCCGCGTCGGCGGCCGCATCCTCCGCCGCGGCGTCGACGTCGGCGACCTTGTTCTTCCGGCCGCCTGCCCCGGAGAACCGAGCTGCGAGGTCGGCGGACGCGGCCAGACGCAGCCGGTTGAAGAACAGGTAGCTGACCGCGAACGCGACCACAAGCCCGATCCCTGCGGCGACCCACAGATTCCAGCGCATCCCCCAGTAGAGGAGCCAGAAGACGGCGGCGAACAGGGCCAGGCGGAGGAGGGTGAATTTCAAGAACTGCACGCGCCCAGTCTATCGTTCCGACCCGAGGCGGCGGTCCGCGCGTCGCCCCGTCTCTACTAAACTGGACACATGGTCATTCGCCTCGCAATCGCAGCCTCGATCATCGCGCTGTTCGTCATCATCTACGCGCTGGTCGACTGCCTCCGCACGCCCCCGTACTCGGTGCGCAGCATCTCGAAACCCGCCTGGGTGCTCTCGATCCTGCTGCTTCCGCTCATCGGTGCCCTGCTCTGGTTCTTCCTCGGCCGGCCCCGCTCCGGCGAAGCGCCGGAACAGTACCGCGCCCCGGGGTCTTCGTCGCGGACGTCGGCGCCCGACGACGACGCCGCCTTCCTGCGCCGCATCGAGTGGGAGCGCGAGCAGCAGGCCAAGGACGCCGAGCTGAAGAAGCGCGAGGACGAACTCAAGAAGCGCGAAGGCAAGAAGGACGACGACGACGACAACGGTGCCGGCCCCGCGCCGAGCGGCCCCACCACGGACCCGCGCAACAACTGACGCAGCGGTCCCGGCCTGAACCGGGAGACGGCGGGCCCCGAACGCGTGCGCGTTCGGGCCCGCCGTCGTCGTACCGGGGCTCAGTCCCCCTTGACGTTCACGATCTGGCGCAGGCGGTGCCGGATCGCCACGAGCGGCTCCGCGTCGGCCATGACCTGATCGATCGGCTTGTAGGCGGCCGGGATCTCGTCGATGAACGCGTCGGTGTCGCGGAACTCGATCCCCTCCATGGCCGCGCGCAGCTGCTCGAGGGTGAACGCCTTCCGCGCCGCCGTGCGCGAGTACTCGCGGCCGGCGCCGTGCGGCGAGGACTCGAGGGAGACCTTGTCGCCGCGACCCTCGACGACGTACGACGCGGTGCCCATCGACCCCGGAATCAGGCCCATGTCACCTTCACGGGCGCGGATGGCCCCCTTGCGGGAGACCCAGACGGACTTGCCGAAGTGCGTCTCGCGCTCCGTGAAGTTGTGGTGGCAGTTGATGCGCTCTTCCTCCTGCACGTCGCCGCCGACCCACTCGCCGAACTGACGGATCACGCGATCCATCATCTCCTCGCGGTTGAGCAGCGCGAATCGCTGGGCCCACCGCAGCTCGCGGATGTAGGTGTTGAACTCATCAGTTCCCTCTGCGAGATAAGCCAGGTCCGGGTCTTCGAGCTGGATCCAGTACTTCTTGGCGATCGCCTGGGCGACCTTGATGTGCCGCTGCGCGATCTTGTTCCCGACCCCGCGCGAGCCGGAGTGCAGGAACAGCCAGACCCTGTCCTCCTCGTCGAGGCAGACCTCGATGAAGTGGTTGCCCGAACCGAGCGAACCGAGCTGCAGCTCCCAGTTGCCGGCGTAGGCGGCGGGGGCGAAGCCCGCCTCGGCGGCGAGCCGGGTCAGCTCCTCGATGCGCGGGCGCGCCGTGTCCACGACCTTGCGGTTGTAGTGCCCGGCCGAGAGCGGGATGGCCCGCTCGATGGCCTCGCGCAGGGGCCGGCGGTCGGTCGGGAGCTGGTCGCCCCGGTAGCCGGTCTTGACGGCGATCATGCCGCAGCCGATGTCCACCCCGACCGCTGCGGGGATGATGGCCCCCAGCGTCGGGATGACCGACCCGACGGTCGCCCCCTTGCCCAGGTGGGCGTCCGGCATGAGCGCCAGGTGCGGGAAAACGAAGGGCAGGCGTGACGTAGTTTCGGCCTGCTCGCGGGTCTTGGCATCCAGAATGGACGCCCAGTTGACGAGCCGGCCGTTGATCCTCTCCATGGTTTCACTTTCGGTTGATTTCGGTGCGGGGCCGAAAGCGAGAACGCGTGCTCGTCGCTGCAGTCGACGTGGCCACACGGTGTTCAGGCAAGAAAAAAGCCCCGCACCGGACGACGGTTGCGGGGCAGGCGAGAAACTCGCCTCAGTGCACCGACAACCTTGGGTGTCCGCTGTTCTTCTCCGAGCGCTGGTTAAAGCACTCGAGGCCGAACGTCAGGTAGGCGCGTTCGCATTGCGCCGCCGCGAGTAGGCGGGGCGCATGGAAGTCAGCCATAGCGGGGCGATGCTTCATGCCGGTCATGGTGCTTCCTTTCCTGAGGCGCGTCTATTGCGGGGATGCTGGTCAGCGACCAACGGAGGTAAAACTACACGCGGTGCGCGCCCGTGGCAAGCGCGCACCCACCAAACATCAGACGCCGGCGTACGAGTGCAATCCGTCGAAGTAGATGTTCACGACCGTGAAGTTGAAGATCAGGCACGCGTAGCCGACGATGCTCAGCCAGGCCGAACGCACGCCCGTCCAGCCGCGAGTGGCGCGCGCGTGCAGGTAGCCCGCGTAGACGACCCAGATGACGAAGCTCCAGACCTCTTTGGGGTCCCAGCCCCAGTAGCGGCCCCACGCATGTTCGGCCCAGATCGCGCCGGCCATCACCGTAAACGTCCACAGCACGAAGGCGACGGCGTTGATCCGGTAGGCGAGGTTCTCGAGGGCACCGGCGCTCGGCACGAGCCGCAGGAACGGCATGATGTCGCGCCCGTTGGCTTCGAGGGTGCTCTGGCGGCGGTGCTGCATGAGCT
This sequence comes from Kocuria rosea subsp. polaris, assembly GCA_023896275.1. Lineage (GTDB taxonomy): Bacteria > Actinomycetota > Actinomycetes > Actinomycetales > Micrococcaceae > Zhihengliuella > Zhihengliuella polaris_A. Next base: position 93,940 of record MLDA01000016.1, read on the forward strand.
GCATGACGTTGGCGACGAACGTGATCGTGAAGAGGGCCGAGGAGAGCACGGCGATGGAGACGTGGATGATCAGCCAGTAGGACTGCAGCGCGGGCACGAGGTGGCCGACCGGGGTGGGGAAGCCCATCGTCGCCGCGCACAGCATGACCGTGACGAGCAGCGTCACGAAGACGCCCATGAACCGCAGGTCCTTCTTGAGCAGCACCACGAGGTAGACGAGCGCCACGAACAGCGCGCCGGTCGAGAGGAACTCGTACATGTTCCCCCACGGCACGCGGCCTGCGGCCACGGCGCGCGTGAGCACTGCGGCCAGGTGCACGACGGCCGCGAGCCACGTCAGCACGACGGCGACGCGGGCGACGTTCCGCTTCGCCGAGGATGCCGTGTAGTCCATCGAGTCGTCGACGAGCTGATACGACGACGGCCGGTCGCCGCCAGTAGCCGGCGCGGCGTACGGGTTGGACCCCGCAGCGCCGACGCTCGCGAGCTCCTTGGCCTCGCCGGCCAAGACGTCCGCCTCGAGCGCGCGGATCGTCGCGTTGGACTTCGCCATGTCCCACGCGAAGGCGACGAGCGCGGCCGCGTAGGCGAACGCGGCGAGCAGCATGAACAAGTCGCTGTACGCCCCGAGTTCCTCGTTGATGGTTGGCAACATCTGCTACTCCTGATCCTTGCCGGGCGCGCCCGGACGGTCTTCGGCCGCGGCGGCCGAGAGCTGGCGGCTGATTTCGGCGGCTTCGTGCGTCAGGCGCGGGTCCTCGCCGCGCGCCAGCAGCCCGTATTCCATGGTAAGTCGCCCCGTGCCCTCGGCGGTCGCCACCTTGACCCAGACGCGGCGCCGCGGCGTGAACAGCGAGACTGCCAGGCCGCCGAGCGCGAGCGCGGCGAAGACGAGCACTGGGATCTTGGCCGGGTCGTGGTGGATGTCGAGGCCCACGTAGCGCTGCAGCCCGTCGAAGGAGATCGACCCCTTGCCCTCGGGCAGCTCGGCGGTCTCCCCCGGGTTGATGACGAGCCCGCCGGCGTCCAGATTGCGGCTGTTGAGCTCGGTCATGTCATCGGTGTCGAGCACGTAGACATTCTGCGGGACGCCGTCGTCGAGACCGAGGTCCCCGGTATAGGAATTCAGCTGCAGCTGCGGCAGCGCCGGGGACGGGTCGAGCGAGATGCCGACGCCGTTCGCCTCGCCGGCGGTCGGCAGGAAGAGGCCCACGAACCCGAGCTGCTCGGGCTGCGCGTCCGGGACCTTGAGCACCATGAGCGAGGTGAACACGCTGTCCTGCGGCACCGCAGGCATGGGGCCGCTGAAAGCGACGTCTCCGTTGCCGTCCCGCACGGTCACCACGGGCGCGTAGCCGTTGCCCACGAGATAGACGGAGGCCCCGCCGATGCGCAGCGGGTGGTTGACGCGCAGGCTCTGCTGCTGCGCCTCGCCGCCCGGCTCGCGCGTCGTCACGGTCGCGTCGAAGCCGATCTGTTGGCCGAACGAGCTCTTGGTCTCCCGGTCGTAGGTGACCTCGAAGTCGTCGAGCACGATCGAGAACGGGGAGAGCGAATCGCGGCTGAAGGCCGTGCCGGAGCTGAAGGAATCGTAGGAGACCATCGTGTTGACGAAGGACTCCTCCTCCACGAGGATCCGCTGCCCGTTGTAGCCGAGCGCGCCGCCGACGGCGACCGAGGCCAGGATCCCCACGAGCGAGACGTGGAAGACGAGGTTGCCCACCTCGCGCAAGTAGCCGCGCTCGGCACCCACGGAGGCGACCGGCTGCTCGTCGCCGGCAGCGCGCTCCTCGACTCGGTAGCCGCGCTTTTTCAGCACGGCCGCGGCGCGGCGCATCGCCGCGTTGCGCCCCTCGTACGACGCCGGGGCGTCGCCGTCGTCGTGCGTCCCGCCCGCCGCGGGTCCGACGGCGAGCGTGCCGTGTTCCGGCAGGCGCGACAACCGCGCCGGCGTGCGCGGCGGCGGGGTGCGCATCGCCTGGGCGTGCTTCTTCGTGCGCGGCAGGATGCAGCCGATGAGCGAGGTGAACAGCAGCAGGTAGATTGCGGAGAACCAGATCGACGAGTAGACGTCGAAGAGCTGGAACCGGTCGAGCCACTCGCCGGAGGTCGGGTTGTTCTCGAGGTAAGCGGTGACCGCGGCCTCGTTGGCGGCCCGCTGCGGGAACAGCGAGCCGGGCACGGCGGCGACCGCGAGCAGCATGAGCAGGAACAGCGCGGTGCGCATCGTCGTCAGCTGGGTCCAGCCCCATCGGAGCATGCCGATGAAGCCGAGCGCCGGCGTAGCGACGTCGTCGCGGCGGGCGTTCTTGCCGGGTTTCGCAGCGCCGGCGCCCTGCGCCTCGTTGGCGCGGTCTTCGCGTACGTTGTCTTCTGCAGCCATCAGATCGGCAGCCTCACGTCGTTGACGAACCAGTTCTGGAGTTCGGCGACCCACGTCCCCCACAGCCCGGTGGCCATGACGACGCCGAGCACGATCAGCATCGAACCGCCGAAGACGGACACGGCGCGCTTGTGCCGACGGAAGAACGCGAGCGCGCCCATGCCGCGGCGCAAGCCGAGCGCGATCAGGATGAACGGCAGCCCGAGCCCGATGCAATAGGCGAAAGTCAGCAGCGCACCCTTGCCGACGTCGGGGTTCGCCCCCGAGCTGATCGCGAGGACGGCGGCCAGCGTCGGGCCGATGCACGGCGCCCAGCCGAGGCCGAACACGAAGCCGAGCACGGGCGCCCCCCACAGCCCCGCGGGCGGGCGGTAGCCGAGCTTGTGGGTGCGCTGGAACATGTTCATCCCGCCCATGAACACGAAACCCAGCAGGATGACGACGCCGCCGAGCACCTGCGTGACCCACGCGCCCTCGAAGCGGAGCCAGATGCTGATCTGGGCGAAGAGGACGCCGGCGAGCATGAAGACCGCCGTGAAGCCGAGCACGAACAAGCCGATCCCGGCGACCATGCGACCGCGCTTCTGCTCGGCCAGGTCTGCGCCGGTGAGCCCCGTGACGTACCCGAGGTAGCCGGGCACAAGCGGCAAAACGCACGGGGAGAGGAAGGACACGAGCCCGGCGAGGATCGCCACCGGCATGGCCAGCAGCAGCGACCCGTCCTGGACGATCTCGGCGAAGGGGTTCACGCGCCCTCGCTGATCCGGTCCTCGATGAGGGCACGCAGCGTGCCCTCTTCCGCCACGCCCAGGACGCGAGCGGCGACCCGGCCCTCGGTGTCGAGCACGAGCGTGGTCGGGACGGCCTGCGGGTTCACGTACTGCGTGAGGCCGAGCAGGATCGACCCGTCGGTGTCCGGCGCGGAGGGGTACGGGATCTCGTAGGTTCGCTCGAAGGCTGCAGCGGTGGCTTCCTGATCGCGCACGTTGACGCCGTAGAAGGCCGCGCCGGCGCCGTCGAACTCGTTGGCGAGTTTCGTCAGGTGCGGCGCCTCGACGCGGCACGGAGCGCACGCGGCGTACCAGAAGTTCAGGACGGTCACCTGGCCGGCCCAGTCGGCGGAGTCGAGCGACTTGCCGTCATAGAACGTGCCGGTCAGCTGGACGGGATCGCCGCGATCGGCCTCGTCGTAGATCTCCACCGAGCCGTCGCCGGCGATGAAGTTGCTGTTCGAGACGCCGTCGGAGAGCGGGTCGTTCTCGGTGCCGCACGCCGCCAGGGGGACGGCAGCGGCCAGGATCACGGCGGTACGCAGCAAGGCGCGGCGGTTTAGGCCGGTGCGGCCATCCGCTGAAAGTGACAGGTGGGAGTTGAGCATCTCAGTCGTGTTCGCTGTACGTCGGGGGTCAGGCGCCGGGAAGGTTGGCCGCCTGCGCGAGCAGGTCGGCACACGGTTCGGCGTAGCGGACGGCGACGAGTTCGTCGCCGTCGAAGTCGAGGCTCGTGATGGAGGCCAGGCTGCACTCGCGACGGCGCGGGTCGTGCGCGAGCGGGCGGCGCTCGGCCGCGAGGCGAGTGACCCAGATCGGCAGCTGGTGGGCCACGAGGATCGCCTCGGCCCCGTCGCCGCCCATCTCGACGGCGCGCTCGCGGCGCTCGCTGACGGCCTCCATGACGCGGGCGACCTGCTCGCGGTACGGCTCGCCCCACGAGGGCCGGAGCGGATTGACCAGCAGCGGCCAGAGGCGCGGATCACGCAGCCGCTGCTTGACGTCCGACATGCCCTCGAAACGGTTGCCGGCCTCGACGATGCGCGGCTCCACGTCAATCTCGAGGCCCAGGGCCTGCGCCGTCGGCCGGGCGGTCTCCTGCGCGCGCAGCAGCGGCGAGGCGGCGACGGAGACGATGTTCGCCCCGTTCTCGCGACGGGCGACGAAATAGGCGGCTGCCCTCTCCGCCATCTCGTAGCCGAGCTCCGAGAGGTGGTAGCCGGGCAGGCGGCCATAGAGGACACGGTCCGGGTTGTGCACTTCCCCGTGGCGCATCAAGTGAACGGTTGCAAGAGCCATGACCCCGATTCTCTCACTGCTTCCTGTGCTCTCCTAAACGCCCGCCGCCAGTCACAGCCCGCTTTCGGGACGTCCGCGGGCGCGGGCGGGCGGACTCACCGCTTGACTTCGACGTTTTGTAGAAAATGACGACGTCAGCAGTCTTTCGCCGCGAGCGAACAGCAGGATCGGAGGCGCCCACCTCGAGCCACCTCCCTCCCTCGATGGACATGACGAAATGTCACGCCGCAGGGGTAGCTATATGCAAACGCATGTATTACGCTGGCATCAAGGCCGCACCGCCTGCGGCCGGCAGACCACCCGGAACAAACCTCAGGAGTACTCATGACCACCGCAACCATCCCCGCTGCACTCACCACCGGAACCTGGACGATCGACAACTCGCACTCGGAGATCGGCTTCTCCGTCCGCCACGCGGGCATCAGCAAGGTCCGCGGCCGCTTCAGCGACGTCGAAGGGACCCTCGTGATCGCCGACTCCGTCGCCGATTCGACCCTCGAGGCCGTGGTGCAGACCGCCTCCGTCGACACCCGCGACGAGAACCGCGACGCGCACCTGAAGGGTGAGGACTTCTTCAACTCCACGGAATTCCCGACCATGACCTTCACCGGAAAAGACCTGCAGGGCACCGGCGGCGAGTTCACGCTGCACGGCGACCTGACGATCCGCGGCACGACGCACCCGGTCGACTTCACGGTCGAATTCCAGGGCACCGCTGTGGACCCCTTCGGCTTGACCCGCGCCGGGTTCGAGGCGACCACGCAGATCTCCCGCAAGGAGTTCGGCCTGACGTGGAACGCCGCGCTGGAAGCCGGTGGCGTCCTGGTCGGCGACAAGGTGACGATCATCTTGGACCTCTCACTGGTGAAGTCCGAGGCCTGAATCCACCCTGACGCGTTTGCTGCGGCACTCCGGCTCTGACCCACGGGTCCGGATAGGCTGGGGGCAGGACCATCGAACAGGAGCGCCATGAGCCAGGACCGGCCCGAGAACAACGAACCCTCGCAGCAGGAGGGCGCCCAGCCCGGCCCGCAGGACCAGGAGCCGCCGCGGTACGGCGTGCGCCTGCCGCAAGGCCAGCAGCCGCAGCCTCCCCAAGGTGATCCGATGCCCTACGGGCACACTCCCGGTCAGTACCCGCCTCCCCCGCCGGGCGCCTACGGTCAGCCAGGCCCGGCCGGGACCCCGCCGGGCTACGGGCAATCGAGCCCGTACGCACAACAGAGTCCCTCTCAGGCCCCGGCCGGCGGCATGCAGCCGGCCGGGTCGCCGGGGGCACCGCCCAAGCAGATCATGATCGCCTTCGGCCTGATCATCGCCGCCGGCGCGCTCACCCTGCTCACCGGCATCATCATGATGGCCACGCCGGTCAACGAGCTCACGCGCATGCTCCAGGAAGTCATCGATGCCGACGCGACGCTGCGCGAGCAGTTCGAGGTCGCCGGCATGGAGGTGGCTGCCCTCGCGCAGATGTCGAAGACGCTTGCCGTCGTCTTCGTGGCCGTCGGCGTGCTGCTCTACGCGCTGATCGCCGTCTTCATCCGCAAGGGCAGCAACGGCGCCCGCATCACGGGTACCGTCCTGGCGGCGATCTCCTTGATCGGCCTCTTCAGCGGAGACATCCTGAGCACGGTGACGATCCTCCTGGGAGCCGCCGGCATCGTGCTGGCCTGGACGCGCCCCTCGTCGGACTACATCCGGGCGACCAAACAGGCCAAGCGCCGGCGCTAACCCGCTGCCGTCGCGCACGAAGGGGCCGGTTCCGCGTGAACCGGCCCCTTCGTCGTTCCCGCATGGTACGCGGCTACGCGCCGAGGTCCTCGGCGGGCACCGCGTCCTGGTGCCCGATCCCCTGGTGCGCGTAGTAGGCGAGGATCTGCAGCTCGCGGGACATGTCGACCTTACGGATGTTGACCCCGTCCGGGGCCTGCAGGACCACGGGCGCGAAGTTCAGGATGTTGCGCACGCCGGCTGCGACGAGCCGGTCGCACACGCCCTGGGCGGCCGCACCCGGCAACGTCATCACCGCCATGTTCACCTGCTCCGCTTCGATGTCCGCCTCCAGCGACTCCGCGGGGCGGACGACAAGCCCGTTGATGGTGCGCCCGACGACGTCGGGGTCCATGTCGAAGATCGCGGTCAGTTCGAACCCGTTGTGCCGCAGGCCCGCGTAACCGGCGAGGGCGCGGCCGAGGTTGCCGGCACCGACGATGGCCACGCGCCAGCGCTCGCGCAGACCCAGGGTCGTCGCGAGGTGTTCGGCGAGGCGCGGGACGTCGTAGCCGACGCCGCGGCGGCCAAAACTCCCCCCGAGCAGGGACAGGTCCTTGCGCAGGATCGCCGAGTTCACGCCGGCCGCACCGGCGAGCACGTCGGAGGACAGCGTCGGCGTGCCCTCGCTCTCGGCGGCGTTGAGCACGCGCAGGTACACGGTCAGCCGCTCGAGCGTGGCCTCTGGCAGGCCCCTGACCGTGGCCGCGGCGTCGGGCAGCGCTCCAGTCACGGCGCCGTCATCGAGCCGGCCGGTCCCAGTCTCAGCAGCGTCTGTCACGGTTTCAGCAGCCTTTCCAAGCGGTCCGGATCGATCACCCAGAAGTCCCGCTGGACACCGTCGATCATCAGGACCGGAACTTCTTCGGCGAAGCGCGCGCGCAGCTGAGCGTCGTCGTCGATGCTCAGCTCCCGCCACGACAGCCCGAGGCGTGTGACGACATCGTCCACGGTCCTCCGGGCGTCCTCGCAGAGGTGGCAGCCCCGGCGCGTGACGAGTTCTATGCGGTGCGCGCCGTCGGCTGAAATCATGCCTCCAATGTATCGCCCCGGACGTGTCGGCCGTATTTCCGCTGCCCCCGCGAGTCACGAATACCGCGTGAGCCGGTGAGGCTTTTCACACGCCGGCCCGCGTCCCAGCCCGCGTTCCACTAAGCTGGCGGCATGCCCCAGCCGAGCCACGGTGCCGCCGCCCCCGCCCCATCCCACGGCACTGGGGACTCCGTCGCGGCCTTCTTCGACGTCGACAACACGATGATGCGCGGCGCGAGCCTCTTCGCCGTGGCCCGGAACACCTACCGGCGCCGGCTGTTCAGCCTCCGGCAGGCCGCCTCCTTCGCCGTCAAGCAGTTCTTCTTCACGCTGCGCGGCGAGACGATGGGCGACATCCACTCCGTCCGGGACTCCGCCCTGAGCATCGCCCGCGGCATACCGGTATCCCTGATGACGGAGATCGGCGACGAGGTCTACGACGAGTTCATCTCCTCCCGCATCTGGCCCGGCACCCGGGCGCTGGCAGAGCAGCACCTGCGCTCGGGACGGCAGGTATGGCTCGTTACGGCGACGCCCACCGAGGTCGCCGAGGTCATGGCCGCACGCCTGGGACTGACGGGCGCGCTCGGCACCGAGGTCGAGAAGGCCGACGGCCACTACACCGGGCGGCTCGTCAGCAGCATCCTGCACGGCCCGGCGAAGGCCGCGGCCGTCTCGCAGCTCGCGGAGCGCACGGGTCTCGACCTCACGCAGTGCTGGGCGTACTCGGACTCGTCGAACGACATTCCCCTGCTCGAGGCCGTGGGGCACCCCGTGGCCATTAACCCGGATGCCAAGCTCCGCCGGCACGCCTCCGAGCAGAATTGGCCGATCTACGACTATCGTGCCGGCCGCCGGGCAGCCATCTGGGGTCTCAAGGCGCTCACGGCCTCAGGCGCCGCGTACGGCGCGTGGCGGACGCTGGGCCGCTTCACCCGCCGGCGGTAGCCGCGTCGTCGTGCTTAAACGCCTGCGGGGCGCACATCCACCAAAGGATGCGCGCCCCGCAGGAGCACAAGCGGCGTCTGCCGCGAGCCGCTTACTTCTTGTTGCGGCGCTGGTGACGCGTCTTGCGAAGCAGCTTGCGGTGCTTCTTCTTTGCCATACGCTTGCGGCGCTTCTTGATAACGGAGCCCATAAATTCCTCACTATCACTTGATTGCGTTCCGGCCGCAGGCACACGAGCGCAACCAACGGACGTTAAACGTTCCTTAACAGATTACCCGCTTAAAGGAGTCCTCGCGGACACACCTGTTCCCGGGGTCGAGCCGCGAGACGTCAAGCGGTGGCCGACGTCCCGTCGATGCGGGCCTTTCGCAGGTATTCCTCCACCGCGGTTTCGGGGACGCGGTAGGACCGGCCGAAGCGAACGGCCGGCAATTCGGCGGAGTGCACCAGGCGGTAGACGGTCATCTTTGAGACGCGCATGACGTCGGCGACCTCCGCCACCGTCATGAATCGAGCGTCCGCGAAGTTCTGGCCTTCCGCCATTGTCACAACTCTCCTGCCTGCATTCGTCCCGCTCCGTGCGCGTCGGTCCGCCGCGGCGTGCGGCCGTCCGGTGGTCTTCGGAGCGTCAGGGCCGCACGAACCCGTGCCGCCTCGAATAGAACAATAGTGGCCCGTGGGGAGAAAGTGAAACCCCCGCACTGCTGTGAATTGCCCGAATGCCGCCGCGGGACCGGGCCTACCGGCCCTGGGCGACGGCGTCCGCAAGCAACTGCAGCGCATCTTCCGTGGGCCCCCAGCCCATGCACTTGTCGGTGATGGACTGACCCCTGACCAGGTCGGCCGCGTCGTCCTGGCCCGGCGTGAACTTCTGGGCGCCCGGCTCAAGGAAGCTCTCGGCCATGAGGCCGGCGATCTTCGCGTCACCGGCGGCGATGCGCTCGGCGAGCTCGCCGATCACGACGGCCTGGCGCTCGTGGTCCTTGCCGGAATTCGCGTGCGAGGCGTCGACGACGACGCGCGGGTTCGCCCCGGCGGCGGCCATCTTGGCGGACGCGGCGCCGACGGCGTGCTCCGAGTAGTTCGGCCCATCCGAGCCGCCGCGCAGGATCAGGTGGGCGTCCTGGTTGCCGCGGGTCGCCACGAGGGAGGCGCGGCCGTCGTCGTCGATCCCGAGGAAGGCCTGTGGCGCGGCCGAGGCCTGGCACGCGTCGATCGCGACCTGGACGCCGCCGTCGGTCCCGTTCTTGAACCCGACCGGCATCGACAGGCCGGAGACCAGCTGGCGGTGGATCTGGCTCTCGGTGGTGCGGGCGCCGATGGCGCCCCACGAGACGAGGTCCGCGACGTACTGCGGGCTGATCGGCTCGAGGAACTCGGTGGCCGTGGGCAGGCCGAGCCCGCCGACGTCGAGGAGGAACTGTCGGGCCGCGCGCAGGCCGGCGGCGATGTTGTGGGACCCGTCGAGCTCGGGGTCGTTGATCAGGCCCTTCCAACCGACGGTCGTGCGCGGCTTCTCGAAGTAGGTCCGCATGACGATCAGCAGGTGCTCGCGGTGCTTCTCGGCGAGCCCGGCGAGGCGTGCGGCGTACTCGCGGCCGGCGTCGACGTCGTGGATCGAGCAGGGACCGACGACGACGAGCAGGCGGCGGTCCACGCCGTCGAGGATCGCGCGAATCTCCTGCCGGGCACGCTCGATCCGGTACTCCAGGACGTCGCCTGCGGGAATTTCGGCGAGGATTTCGCCCGGCGTGGGCAGCGGGGAGAACTGAGAGACCCGCACATTATTGGTGGAGTGGGACGAACCCTCTTCGGTGGCGGCGCCGCGTTCGGTGACGGTCATGGTGGGCCTTTCGGTGGGAGCGGCCCTACCGTGTCACCAGCAGGGCCTGAGGAATGAGAAAAGGACCTCGGGCGGGTGCCCGGGTCCTCTCGGCTCTGAAGGTGAGTTGGATGCGCTAGTTAGCCGCAGGCCCCTCCAGAGCCGACGCAAAATACGCATACCAACGAGTGTTCATGTCGAACAGGATACATGCGCGGGGCCCGACGTCCAATCGGCCCCGTCACGAAAGCCCCGACGCGTTCAGCGGCGGCGCCCGAACTTCGGCTTCGGCAATCGGCCGAGCAGGATCTGGGCGCGGTCGGCGACCTGTTCGACGGTCGCGTTGACCGTTCGCCCGAACTCCTTCGAACCGGCCCCTTCGTCGGTGCTGGCGGCCACGGGCACGACGGCGGCCGCTGGCGTCTCCCCTTGGGCCGGCTGCTGGTGGGGACGGGCAGCGGGCCGCGCGGGCGCCGCCGGCCGGAGGGCGGCCGGGCGGGTCGGGGCGGGCTCCGGCGCCGCTCGTGCGACGAACGGGGCGAACCACTCGGACGCGGCGGCCAGATCGGCCGCCTCGAGGCGGTAGTAGCGGCGCTGGCCCTCGGCCCGAGTGGAGACGAGTTCGGCGTCGCGCAGGACCTTCAAGTGCTTCGACACCGTCGGCTGGCTGACGCCGAGCTTCTCGACCAGCTGCCCCACGGCGAGGTCGCCCGCGGAGAGCTCCTCCAGGATGCGGCGGCGGGTGGGTTCGGCGAGGACGGGGAAGACTGACTCGTACACCATGTACATCACCCTAGCCGCATATACGCCGACAGGCATTTTTTGGCGCAACATTTCGACGCGCCCCCGCCGCCTCAGTCGAACCAGGGGTCCAGCCCGTAGAGCGGGAACACCTCCCGACGGGTGGCCATGATCGCGCGGTCGACCGCGTCCGCCGGGTCGTAGCCGACCTCCCACGAGCGCCACCACGTATCGGCGTCGTCGCCCATGAACCGCGGCGCTTCGACGCCGTAACGTTCCCGAACGTGTTCGCGCCAGGGCCCCGGCACCTCTGTCAGCAACGGCACCGGCTGGCCGGAGGCGATCGCCAGCAGGTGCGTCCACGCGCGCGGCACGACGTGGGTGATGTCGTACCCGCCACCGCCGAGCGCCACCCAGCGCCCCTCAGCGTGCTGATCGGCGAGCTGGGCGACGTCGAGCATGTTCTGCCGCTGGCCGTCGACGCTGAGCCTGAGGTTCGTCAGCCCGTCGCGGGCGTGCCCGTCGCAGCCGTGCTGGCTGACGATCACCTCGGGCTCGAATACCGCCGTCAGCTGTGGCACCACCGCATGGAAGGCGCGCAGCCACCCGGAGTCGCCCGTTCCCGCCGGCAGGGCGACGTTCACGGCCCGCCCCTGTGCCGCGGCGCCGCCGATCTCGTTCGGGAACCCGGTACCCGGGTAGAGCGAGATCCCGGACTCGTGCAGCGAGAGCGTCAGGACCCGGTCGTCGTCCCAGAAGATCTGCTCGACGCCGTCGCCGTGGTGGGCATCGACGTCGATGTAGAGCACGCGCCGCACTCCGCCGTCGAGCAGCCGGCGGATCGCGAGGGCGGCGTCGTTGTAGATGCAGAAGCCGCCGGCCGTCCCGCGCCCGGCGTGGTGCATGCCGCCGGCGAAGTTCACCCCATGCAGCGCGCTGCCGTCGAGGACGGCCTCCGCCGCAGCGATTGACCCGCCGGCCAGCCGCGCACTCGCGGCGTGCATGCCGGCGAAAGCGGGGTTGTCCTCGGTGCCGAGGCCGCGCGCCGCATCCGACGTCGTCGGGTCATCGCCGGCCGCCTTGACCGCAGCGATGTAGTCGGCGTCGTGGACCGTGAGCAACTGCTCGTCCGTCGCGACCTGTGGCTCGGCGACCGTGATCTGCTCGCGTCCGAGGACCCCGAGGGCCTCCGCCAGGCGCACCGTCAGGTCGAGGCGCCGCGGGTCCATAGGGTGCGTCGCGCTGAAGCGGTACTCCATCATGTCCTCGCACCACGTCACCGTCGTCGTGGCCGGGACCGTTCCGTTGATTCTCGTCACCGCCTCAGGCTATCGAAGACCGGCGACTTCGACGCGCAGCCGGCCCCGCGGGCGCGTAGTGCGGGTCCGGCCGCGCGCGTCGCGCGTGGACTATGGTGGGGGCATGCCCGCTCCGCCGCCCACGTCGCACGTCTCGTGGCCCGCGCGCACCCTGGGCCGGCTCCGGGACGCCGTCGACGCGGTCGCAGCCGAATCACCCTCGCGCCTCTTCCTCTCGGCGCTGTTCCTCGTGATCCTCGTCTTCACCGGCGTGCTCTCGCTGCCGGTCTCCTCGGAGCGGAACGTCGTCACTCCCCTGCCCGACGCCCTCTTCACGGCCACGTCCGCCGTCACGGTGACGGGCCTGACCACCGTGAACTCCGGCGAGCACTGGTCCTCCTTCGGGCTCGTGGTGATCATGATCGCCATGTTCGTCGGCGGACTCGGCGTCGTCACGCTCGCCTCGATCCTGGCGCTGGCGGTCTCCCGGCGTCTCGGGCTGCGCGGGAAGCTCCTGACGCAGCAGGCCATGGCGGCGGAGTCCACCGGACGCCTGGGTGAGGTCGGCACCCTGCTGCGGATCATCATCGTCACCACGACGGTCATCCAGCTCGCCCTCGCCGTGCTCCTGATCCCGGCGTTCTACGCTGCCGACCGCGACATCTCCGAGGCGTTGTTCCACGGCTCGTTCTATGCCGTCTCCTCGTTCAACAACGGCGGCTTCGTCTCGCACCCCGACGGGCTCGCCGCCTACGAATCCAACCCGTTCGTCATCGTGCCGATCATGCTGGGCGTCTTCGTCGGCAGCCTCGGCTTCCCGGTGCTCATGGTCTTGCTCACCTTCCGCCACCACTTCGCCAAGTGGTCCCTGCACGCGAAACTGACGATTGTCGTCAGCCTGATCCTCACCGTGGTCGGCGCCGTGGTCCTCGGCGGACTCGAGTGGGACAACAAGGCGACGATGGGCGACCTCGGGTTCTGGGACAAGGTCCTGCACTCGCTCTTCGCGTCCGTCAACACGCGCTCCGGCGGCTTCACACTGATCGACCAGAACGAGACGCACGCGACGACGATGCTCATCACCGACGCGCTGATGTTCGCCGGCGGCGGCTCCGTCTCGACGGCCGGCGGCATCAAGGTCACGACCATCGCCGTGCTGTTCCTCGCGATGGCCGCGGAGGCGCGCGGGGACTCCGACATCCGTACCTTCGGCCGGCGCATTCCCGACGGCGCGATGCGGGTGGCCCTCTCCGTCGTCGTGCTGGGCGCGACGCTGGTGGCCCTCGCGTGCGCGCTGCTGCTGTTCCTGACGGACGAGCCCCTCGACCGGGTGCTCTTCGAATCCATCTCGGCCTTCGCGACGTGCGGTCTATCGGTGGGGCTGAGCGAGGACCTGCCACCGGCGGGCAAATACGTGCTCATCGCGCTGATGTTCGCCGGCCGCGTCGGTACGATTACCCTCGCCGCCGGATTGTCTACCCGCCAGCGCGAGATGCGCTTCCACTACCCCGAGGAGAGGCCGATCATTGGCTGAGAACCGCACCGACCACAACGCCCCGGTCCTCGTCATCGGGCTGGGCCGCTTCGGCTCCGCCGTGGCCGAGCAACTCGTGAAACAGGGACGCGAGGTCCTCGCGATCGAGCGAAACGCCTCTCTCGTGCAGAAGTACGCCGGCATCCTGACCCACGTCGTCGAGGCGGACGCGACCGACATCGATGCGCTGCGCCAGCTCGGCGCGCAGGACTTCAGCGCCGCCGTCGTCGGCGTCGGCACCTCCATCGAGTCCTCCGTGCTGATCACGGTGAACCTCGTCGATCTCGGCACCGAACACGTCTGGGTCAAGGCCATCACCCCGGCCCACGGCAAGATCCTCACGCGCATCGGCGCGAACCACGTCGTCTACCCCGAGGCCGACGCGGGCGTCCGCGCCGCGCACCTCGTCGGCGGCCGCATGCTCGACTTCATCGAGTTCGACGACGGCTTCGCGATCGTGAAGATGTACCCGCCGAAGGAGACGCAGGGCTTCACGCTCGGCGAATCGCAGGTCCGCTCGAAGTACGGCGTCACGATCGTCGGCGTCAAGAGCCCCGGTGAGGACTTCACCTACGCCCAGCCGGATACGAAGGTGAGCCGCCGCGACGTGCTCATCGTCTCCGGGCACGTGGACCTGCTCGAGCGCTTCGCAGCCCGCCCGTAGGGTCCGCTCGGCCCTCCGCCCTGGGGTGCCTGCGTTGGTCAGGGGCGGGCCAACCCATGACCGACGCAGGCACTCCCTGGGTGCCGGTTCGCTAGCTGCTGAGGTCTCGGGTGAGCTCACGGGAGCGCTCGACGCATGCCGTCTCGGCCTTGAAGACCATCTCCTCCAGGCCCGAGGCCGCGAAGCTGTCCAGCGCGGCCGCCGTCGTGCCGTTGGGGCTCGTCACGTTGCGGCGCAGCTGCGCCGGGTCCGCCCCGGGCTCAGCGAGCATGCGGCCGGCCCCCGCGACA
>MLDA01000017.1 GCA_023896275.1 Kocuria rosea subsp. polaris
TTACGGAGATGCCGCCGGCGGCGTACGCCTGGCCCGCCATGCGCGCCTCGAACTCGGCCGAGCGGTCGCCGGCGAAGAGCAGGTGCGTGTGCGAGTCGACCCAGCCGGGCAGCCCGGCACGGGCCCCGGCGTCGTGGACTTCGTCCGCGGCCGGGGCGTCGGCGGCGGCGCCGATCCAGGCGAAGCGCCCGTCCTCGACGACGACGGCCGCGTCGGCCAGCACCCGCCGCTCGGCGTCCTGGGTGGTCAGTTCGCCGATGTTGGTGATCAAGAGGCTCATGAGAACTCCGGGTGGTCGGTGAGGAATCGGGCGTAGAGATCGGCCGGGTCGCCGAGGCGCGTGTGCACGCCGTCGCGGGCGACCTCGACGCCGGCGATCGTCACCGACGCGACGTCGGCGGCGGTCGCGGTCAGCGGCAGCTGCGGCGCGCGGGACCCGGCGGTGCGCAGGCTGTCGGCCCGCACGTGCACGACGTCGTCGTTCGCTCCCAGCCCGAGGCTGGCCAGGCCGCCGGTACGGGCGGCGGCGGCGAGCTCGGCCGGGGCGAAGCGGCCGCGGATCCCGGTGCGCAGGCGCTCACCGTGCTCGAGGGCGCGCATCTCGAGGTAGGGGTCGATTACGGCGTGCTGGTCGGTGCCGAGGGCGATGACGGCGCCGGCATCCGCGAGCTCGCGGGCCGGCCCGATGCCGTCGGCGAGGTCCGCCTCCGTCGTCGGGCACATGA
The DNA here is from genome assembly GCA_023896275.1 of Kocuria rosea subsp. polaris. Taxonomy (GTDB): domain Bacteria; phylum Actinomycetota; class Actinomycetes; order Actinomycetales; family Micrococcaceae; genus Zhihengliuella; species Zhihengliuella polaris_A. Next base: position 726 of record MLDA01000017.1, read on the forward strand.
CGATCGCGCAGCCGGCCGAGCCGAGGGCGGCGATGTCCGCGTCCGTCAGGTGGGTCGCGTGCACCGCCGAGAGCCGGGCCGTGAGCAGGCCGTGTTTCGCCAGCAATCCGGCGGGCGTGGTCCCGTGTGCGGCGAGGCACGCGGCGTTCTCGGCCGGCTGTTCGGAGAGGTGAACGTGCAGCGGCTCGCCTGCGGGCAGGCCGGCGGCGATGACGCCGAGGTCGGCCGGCGGGACCGCGCGCACCGAGTGGATCGCCGCACCGAGCGTGATCAGGCCGGTTCCGGCGTCCTCCTCGGCGAGCGCGGCGCGCAGGGACGCGTGCCGGGCGAGCCAGCCGGCGGCGTCGCCGTCGCTGAAGCGCCGCTGCGTCTCGTTGAGCGCGAGCGCGTTGCCGTCGGCGTCGAGGCCGCCGGAGAGGTAGCAGGTGTCGAGCAGCACGAGCCGGATGCCGGCGCTCTTGGCGGCCCGGGCGAGCGCGCGCTCCATGTCGTGGTCCGGGTAGGGCGTGCCGCCCGGCGCGTGGTGCAGGTAGTGGAACTCGCCGACGGCGGTCCACCCGGTGACGACCATCTCGGCGAAGAGCGCGGTCGCGAGCTGCTCGTAGCCCTCGGGGTCGAGGGACTCAGCGGCCGCGTACATCTGCTCGCGCCACGTCCAGAAGTCGCCGGCTCCCCCGGCCGCGCCCTCGTGGGTGCGGCCGCGCAGGATCCGGTGGAAGGCATGCGAGTGGGCGTTGATCGGCCCCGGAACGGCGACGGTCGCGGCGCTCACAGCAAGTCCTCCAGCGCGTCGGCGAGCGCGGCGGTGCCGGCGGTCGCGTCGTCGTCCTCGACATACTCCTCCGGCGAGTGGCTGATGCCCGAGGGGTTGCGCACGAAGAGCATGCCGGTGGGCACCTCGGCGGCGAGGACGCCGGCGTCGTGTCCGGCGCCCGTGGCCAGGGCCGGGGCGCCCGGCACCGTTCGCGCCGCGGAGGCGGCCAAGGCGCGCGTCAGGGACGCGTCGAAGTGCACGGTGGCCGAGAGCGATTCCTCGGTCAGCTCGGCACCACAGCCCTCGAGCGCGGCGATGCGCTGGGCCTGCTCGTGGATCTGCGTGACGAGGGCCGCGGTCACGGCGTCGTCGGCGTGGCGCACGTCCATCCAGAGATCGACGCGGGAGGCGATCACGTTGGTGCCGCCGGGGACCGGTTCGAGCCGGCCGACGGTCGCGCGGGCCCCGGCCTGCGCGGCGCCGATGCTGCGGATCGCGAGCACGGCCTGCGACGCGGCGATCATCGGGTCGGCGCGGTCGGTCATGAGCGTGGTGCCGGCGTGGTTGCCCTGGCCGGTGAAGGACAGGCGCCAGCGGCCGTGGCCGAGGATCGAGGAGGCGACCGCGACGGCGGGGCCGCGCCCGGCGGCGTCCGTGTACTCCTCGGTGTTCAGGCCGCGGCCCTGCTCGACGTGCAGTTCGACGAAGTCGCCGATGCGCGAGAGGGCAAGCTCGTCGCGGCCCATCGCGTCCGGGTCGAGACCGATCGCGCGGGAGGCCTCGGCGAAGGTCGTGCCGCGCTCGTCCTTGAGGTTCAGAGCGCGCACGGGGTCGATCGCACCCGTGATGAGGCGCGAGCCCAGGCAGGCGACGCCGAACGCCGATCCCTCCTCCTCGGGGAAGACGGCGATCGCGAAGGCACGGCGGCGCGCCAGCGTGCCGGCGGCCTCGCGGGCGGCGAGGACATCGAAGGCGGCGAGGGCGGAGGCGACGCCGAGCGGGCCGTCGAACGGGCCACCGCCGGGCACCGAGTCGAGGTGGGAACCGGTGACGAGCGCGCCGGCGCGGGGATCGGTGCCGGCGGCGCCGTCGTCGTGCTGTCCGGGCAGATCCCACCACGCCCAGATGACGCCGTTGGCGTCGCGCTCGACGGCGAGGCCGCGGGCGGTGGCCTCGGCGACGAACCACTCGCGTAGTTCGAGCTCGGCGGACGAGTAGACGGGGCGCGAGTAGCCGCCGCGGCGGGCGTCGCGGCCGGTGTCGGCGATGGCCGCCATGAGGGAGTTGACGGCGGCGAGGCGGGGGGCCTCGCTGGTGGGGGCTTCTGTCATGTCATGACCTTCCAACGATGAGGTAGGCGAGGGGCGTGGCGAGGATCAGGGTCAGGGCCACACGCTGGGCCCAGACGACCACGAGCTGCCACAGCTTGATCGGGATGCGCGTGGCCAGGATGCAGGGCACGAGCGCGGAGAAGAAGATGATCGCGGAGACGCAGACGACGCCGATGACCAGGCGCAGCAGTTCGGATGGGTGCCCGGCCACGACGGTCGCCGGCAGGAACATCTCGGCGATGCCGACGGCCGAGGCCTTGGCCGCGAGCATCGGGTCCGGCAGCTGCAGCGCCCACGTGAGCGGGAAGAAGATGTAGCCGAGCCAGTCGAAGACGGGCGTGTAGCGGGCGAGGACGAGGCCGAGCAGGCCGACCGAGAGGATCGAGGGCAGGATCGCCATCGCCATCAGCACGCCGTCCTTGAAGTTGCTCCAGACGTTGCGGCCGAGGCTCGGCGCCTGCGCGAGGACGCCGCGTGCCTCCGACCAGGCCGCTGCGATGCGAGAGCCGGTGACCTGTCGCTCCGGCTTCGCCTCGACCCCTTCGAAGGTCTCGTCGGGGATTCGGCTCAGCGGCGGGATGCGGACCGTGATCGCGGTGACAGTGAACGTGACCGCGAACGTCAGGAAGAAGTACGGCAGCCACAGGTGCATGAGTTCCAGCGTCTTGGCGACGATCAGCATGAACGTCACCGAGACCGTCGAGAATCCGGTGGCGATGATCGCCGCGTCGCGGGCCGTGTAGCGCCCGGACTGGTAGACCCGGTTGGTGATCAGCAGGCCCAGGGAGTAGCTGCCCACGAAGGAGGCGACGGCGTCGATCGCCGAGCGCCCGGGCGTGCGCCAGAGCGGGCGCATGACCGGCTGCAGCATCACGCCGACGAACTCCATGAGCCCGTAGCCGACCAGCAGGGCCAGGAACACGGCCCCGATCGGGACGATGAGCCCGACCGGGATCACGAGCTTCTCGAACAGGAACGGTCCGAGGTCCGGTTCGAACAGCCACGCCGGACCGACGCCGAAGACGAGCGCGACGCCGGCGGCCAGACCCGCGATGTTCAGGAAGGCGAACACGCGCTTGGTGCCGGACTCCCGCCAGCGCCCCGTCGCGAACGGGTACACGGTGCCGGCGGCGATCAGCACCAGCGCCACGTACTGCACGGCCCCGCCGAGCAGGGTCGCCGCGAACGTGACGAGGTGGTCGAGCGGGATCGTGTTCTTCTCCCCAATGGTGATGGGGACGAAGAACATGAAGAGGCCCACGGCGCTGTAGAGGAAGAAGCGCCAGAGTCCGCGCGTGGCGGCGGGTGCGGACGTCGTTGTCCGGGGTGGCTGTTCCATCCGGATCTCCTACTCGGCCATCGGGATGCGGACGCCACGCTCGGCGGCGACCTCGTTGGCGCGGTCGTAGCCGGCGTCGACGTGGCGGATGACGCCCATGCCCGGGTCGTTGGTCAGCAGCGCCTCGAGCTTGGCCGCGGCCAGCTCGGTGCCGTCGGCCACGGAGACCTGGCCGGCGTGGATCGAGCGACCGATGCCGACGCCGCCGCCGTGGTGGATCGAGACCCAGGTCGCGCCCGAGGAGGCGGCGGTCAGAGCGTTGAGCAGCGGCCAGTCGGCGATGGCGTCGGAGCCGTCAGCCATCGCCTCGGTCTCGCGGTAGGGGCTCGCGACGGAGCCGGAATCGAGGTGGTCGCGGCCGATGACGATCGGCGCGGAGACCTTGCCCTCGGCGACGAGGCGGTTGAAGAGCAGGCCGGCCTTGGCGCGGTCGCCGTAGCCGAGCCAGCAGATGCGCGCCGGCAGGCCCTCGAACTCGACGCGCTCGGCGGCGGCGTCGAGCCACTTGTGCAGGTGTGCGTTCTCCGGGAAGAGCTCCTTGAGCGCCTCGTCGGTCACGCGGATGTCCTCCGGGTCGCCGGAGAGCGCGACCCAGCGGAAGGGGCCGAGGCCCTCGCAGAAGAGCGGGCGGATGTAGGCCGGGACGAAGCCGGGGAATTCGAAGGCGCGGTCGTAGCCGCCCTTGCGGGCCTCGTCGCGGATGGAGTTGCCGTAGTCGAAGACCTCGGCGCCGGCGTCCTGGAACTCGACCATGGCGCGCACCTGCTTGGCCATCGAGGCCTGGGCCTTGAGCGTGAAGTCCTCCGGGTCGGCGGCGGCCGCGGCGTGCCACTGCTCCATGGAGATGCCCTCGGGCAGGTAGGACAGCGGGTCATGGGCGGAGGTCTGATCGGTGACGACGTCGATCGTGAGCTCGCCGGCGGTGTGGCGGCGCAGCAGCTCGCCGAAGACCTCGGCGGCGTTGCCGACGTAACCCACGGACCAGCCACGGCGCTCGGCCTTGGCGCGGTTGACCTTCTCGATGGCGACGTCGAGATCGGTCTCGACCTCGTCCAGGTAACGCTTGGAGGCGCGGCGGCGCAGGCGGGTCTCGTCGACGTCGACGATGAGGCAGGCGCCGTCGTTGAGGGTCACGGCGAGCGGCTGGGCGCCGCCCATGCCGCCGCAGCCGCCCGTCAGCGTCAGCGTGCCGGCCAGGGGGCCTTCGGTCTCGGAGCCGGCGGCCAGGCGGCCTTCGGCCTGGAGCTTGCGGCCGACGGCGGCGAAGGTCTCGTAGGTGCCCTGGAGGATGCCCTGGGTGCCGATGTAGATCCAGGACCCGGCGGTCATCTGGCCGTACATCATCAGCTCTTCGGCCTCGAGCTTGCGGAACTCGGGCCACGTGGCCCAGTCGCCGACGAGGTTGGAGTTGGCGATGAGTACGCGCGGGGCCCACTTGTTGGTCGTGAAGACGCCGACGGGCTTGCCGGACTGCACGAGCAGGGTCTCGTTGTCCTCGAGGTTCTCCAGCGTGCGGGTGATGGCGTCGTATGCCTCCCACGAGCGGGCGGCGCGGCCGGTGCCGCCGTAGACCACGAGGTCCTCGGGGCGCTCGGCGACCTCGGGGTCGAGGTTGTTCATCAGCATGCGCAGCGGGGCCTCGGTCTGCCAGGACTTGGCGGTGATCTCGGTGCCGCGGGCCGCGCGGATGCTGCGGGACGGGTCGTGCTGGGTGAAGGTGCTCATGCGTTGTTCTCCTTGGTCGCGGCGTCAGCGGCGCTGGCCGGGGTCTGTTCTGTCGTGAGTAGGTGTGTGGCCTCGAGCGCGACGCGCGCGCCGATCGAGGCGGTGATCTCTTCGGTGATGCGGTAGGTGGGGACGACGACGGAGAGGGCGGCGACGACGCGCTCGTCGCCGGCCGTGCCCACCGTGACGGGCGCGGCGATCGCCGTGACGTCCTTCTCGACGCCGCGGTCGACGACGACGTAGCCCGCCTCCGGGGTGCCCCCGCGCAGGACGGTGCCGACGGCGGTCCCGTCCAGCGGGATGCTGCGCCCGACCCACGAGGCGTGGCGCACCGAGTGGGTGCCCTCCTCGACCGCGATGTAGATGCTGTGCTCCTGGGCGGTGCCGCCGGCGGCCGGGACGCTGAGGTACGCCGACTCCCCGGTCGTTGCGACGAGTCGGCGCAGCGGGTCGGCTGCGAGGGAGACGAGCGATTCGTGGCTGAGTGCCTGGGCACCCAGCTGGACGATCCGCATCCCGGGGCGGTAGCCGGCATCGTCCTGCTTGCGCACGAAGCCGCTGGCCTCGAGCGTGCGCAGTAAACGCAGGGCCGTGGAGGCCGAGAGGCCCGTCTCGCGGGAGGCCTCCGCGAGGCTGAGGCTGCCGGAATCGCACACGGCGCCGAGCAGCGCGAGTGCCCGGTCGACGGTGCGGGTACCCGATTCGGCCATGATCCCTCCTAGATTCTTCGAAGATTTCGCCCGTAGAGGCCTTCCAGTCTTGCCACCGGGCGAAATCTACGTTTCACTTATTGAAACGTGAATTGCACCGATTGGCAAGACCCCAAAGTCATCGCCCCACCCGGAAGGACTCCCATGACCACCACGATCCCCCTCACCCCAGCAGCGCTCTCGCCCGAGGACGTCGTCGCCGTCGCCCGCCACGGTGCGCACGTGAGCATCTCCGCCGAATCCGCGGCCGCCATGACGCAGTCGCGCAAGGTCATCGACGACCTCGCGCACGACACCCGCCCGCACTACGGCGTCTCCACCGGCTTCGGCGCGCTGGCCACCAAGCAGATCCCGTCCGAGCTGCGCGCCCAGCTTCAGCGCTCCCTCATCCGCTCGCACGCCGCCTCTTCAGGTGCCGAGGTCGACCGCGAGGTCGTCCGCGGCCTCATGCTCAACCGCCTGCACACCATGGCCACCGGCCGCACGGGCGTGCGCCCGGAAGTCGCCGAGGCCTACGCCGCGGTCCTGAACGCCGGGATCACCCCGGTCGTCGGCGAGTACGGCTCGCTCGGCTGCTCGGGTGACCTCGCCCCGCTCTCGCACTGTGCGCTCGCGGTCATGGGCGAAGGCCAGGTCCGCACCGCCGACGGCGAGCTCGTCGACGCCGCCGACGCCCTGGCCGCAGCCGGCATCACCCCCATCGTCCTGGCCGAGAAGGAGGGCCTGGCCCTCATCAACGGCACCGACGGCATGCTCGGCATGCTGCTGCTGGCCGCTTCCGACCTGCACCGCCTCGTCTCAACCGCCGACCTGGCCGCCGCGATGAGCGTCGAGGGCCTGCTCGGCACCGACAGCGTCTTCGCCGAGGACCTGCACGCCCTGCGCCCGCAGCCCGGCCAGCTCGCCTCGGCCGCCAACATGCGCGCCGTCCTGACCGGCTCGCCCCTCATCCAGGCGCAGAAGGACGGCGCCCACGCCTTCACCCGCGTGCAGGACGCGTACTCGCTGCGCTGCGCCCCGCAGGTGCACGGCGCGGTGCGCGCGACGCTGGACCACGCCGAGTCGGTCGCCGGTTACGAGCTCGCCTCCGCCGTCGACAACCCCGTCGTCACCACGGACGGCCGCGTGGAGTCCAACGGCAACTTCCACGGCGCCCCGGTCGGCTACGTGCTCGACTTCCTCGCCATCGCGACGGCGGACCTCGCCTCGATCTCCGAGCGCCGCACCGACCGCTTCCTCGACAAGGCCCGCAGCCACGGCCTCAATGCGTTCCTCGCCGACGATCCCGGCGTCGACTCGGGCCACATGATCGCCCAGTACACGCAGGCCGGCATCGTTTCCGAGCTCAAGCGCCTCGCCAACCCGGCCTCGGTGGACTCGATCCCGAGCTCGGCCATGCAGGAGGACCACGTGTCGATGGGCTGGGCGGCCGGCCTCAAGCTGCGCCGCAGCGTTGACGGCCTGACCCGCGTACTCGCGATCGAGCTGCTCACGAGCGCCCGCGCCCTCGACATGCGCGACGGCGGCCTCGCCACGAGCCAGTCCTCCCCCGTCATCACCGCGGTGCGCGCCGCGATCCGCGAAGTCGTCGAGGGCCCGGGCACGGACCGCTACCTAGCCCCGGAGATCGAGGCGGTCCGCCGACTCGTCGACGACGGCACGCTGCTCGCGGCCGCGAACTCGGCGGCGGCCTCGCCGCTGATCTGACCATAGGCCTTCCGGCACGCGGTCGCGGATATACTCAGCGGTAGTTCACCTGGTGAACGTCCCCGTATCCTCGACCGGAAGACGACTCCGTTGCAGTTTCTCGCACGTCTGAGCCTGAAGAACCGTGCAGTGGTGGCGCTGCTGACCCTCGTGATCGCCGCCGGCGGCCTGTACTCGATGGCCTCCTTGAAGCAGGAGCTCATCCCGGACATTGAGTTCGGACAGACCACGATCATGACCACGGCCCCGGGCGCCAGCTCGGAGGTCGTGGATGAGCGTATTGCCCAGCCGCTGGCGGGCGCGTTCGAGAACATCTCCGGCGTCGAATCGGTGACGAGCACGTCCTCGCCGTCGTTGGCGATGATCACCGTGGCCTCCGCCTACGGCGAGGACTCCGCGCGTGTCGAGGCCGACCTGCGCAAGGCGATCGACTCGGTCGCGGACGAGCTGCCGGAGGGGGCGGAGCCGCAGCTGATGGCCGGGTCGGTCGCCGACATCCCGGCCGTCATGCTGACGGTCTCCTCCTCCGCCGCCGGAGAGGAGCTCTCCCGCGAGCTGCGCGATTCCTTCGTGCCGGAACTCGCGCGGATCGACGGCGTCCGCGAAGTCTCCGTCGCCGGCGGCGTCACCGAGCGCATCACCATCACGCCCGACGACGACGCCCTCGCCGCGGCGGGGCTGACGTCCCAGGCGTTCGCCGACGCGCTCGAGGCCAACGGCCAGCGCCTGCCGGCCGGGTCGCTGCTCATCGACGACGAGAACGTCTCGGTCACCGCCGGGCAGGCGATCGAGACACTTGAGGCGCTGCGCGAACTGCCGCTCGTGCCGACCGCTCCGCCGGCCGCCGCACCTCAGGACCCGCAGGATCCGGAAGCGCCGCAAGCACCGCAAGCGCCACCGGAGCCGGCCCCCGTCCTCACGATCGACGACGTCGCGGACGTGGCCGTCGCCACCGAGGACGCCTCCTCCATCACTCGCACCAACGGCGAGCCGAGCGTGTCGGTGACGATCACGAAGACGCCTGATGCCGACGTCGTGCGGCTGTCCCACGCGATCGCCGATGCCGTGCCGGAGGCGACGGCTGCGCTCGAGGCCGGCCTCGGCGCCGAGGCGGAGGCGACGGTCATCTTCGACCAGGCTCCGTTTGTCGAGGAGTCGATCCGGCACCTGGCGATCGAGGGCGCCCTGGGGCTGCTCTTCGCCGTCGTGGTCATCCTGCTCTTCCTCTTCTCCCTGCGGGCGACGATCGTCACCGCGATCTCGATCCCGCTCTCCGTTCTGGTCACGTTCGCCGGCCTGCATGTGAGCGGGTACACGCTGAACATGCTCACGCTCGGCGCGCTGACGATCTCGGTCGGGCGCGTCGTCGATGACTCGATTGTGGTCATCGAGAACATCAAGCGACACCTCTCCTACGGCGAGCGGAAGTCGGCCGCGGTCTTCACGGCGGTGCGCGAGGTCGCCGGGGCGATCACGTCCTCGACGCTCGCGACCGTCGTCGTGTTCCTGCCGATCGTCTTCGTCTCCGACGCGGTCGGCGAGCTGTTCCGCCCGTTCTCCCTGACCGTGACGATCGCGATGCTCTCCTCGCTCCTGGTCGCGCTGACCATCGTGCCGGTGCTGGCCTACTGGTTCATGAAGGCGCCCGCCGGGGACGTCGACGCTGACGCGGTGCGCCGGGCAGCCGAGGCCAAGGAGACCGGCTCGAAGCTGCAGCGCGCGTACGTGCCGCTGCTGCGCCGCACCCAGCGCCACCCGGTGATCACGCTGATCGCCGCGGTCGCGATCCTCGTGGGCACGGGCGCCATGGTCCCGGCGCTGAAGGTCGACTTCCTGGGCAGCACCGGTTCGAACTCCGTCATGGTCAACCAGGACTTCGACGCCTCCGCTTCGCTCGAGGCCATCTCACGCGACGCCGCGGACACCGAGGACGCCCTGCTGGGTGTGGACGGCGTCGAATCCGTCCTGCTCACGGTCGGCGGCGACGGCTTCAGCCGCGACGCTTCGACGGGCCTGTTCATGGTCACGACCGATGCCGCCCGCGACCAGGCCGAGATCCGCGAGGCGCTCGAGGCCTCGGTCTCCGGGCTCGATGCGGCCGAGCGGATCAGCTTCGGCGAGAGTGCGTCCGTCGGCGCCACGACGGTCGACGTCGAGCTGACGTCGGCTGACGGCGAGGCCCTGGCCGAAGCGTCCGACGCCGTGCTCGCCGCCCTGGACGGCACCCCGGACGCGGACGCGCCGAGCTCCGACTTGGCGGCCGTGCAGCCTTCCCTCGAGGTCCGAGTGGACCGCGCGGCCGCCGCCGAAGCCGGCCTGACGGAGCTGCAGGTCGCCTCGCTCGTCGCGGCGGCGGGCAACGAGCGTTCGATCGGAGAGCTGCGCATCGACGACCGCAACCTCTCGGTCTTCGTCGCCGGTGGCGACTCGTACGACTCCGCCACCGAACTGCGTGAGCTGCCGATTCCGACGGCGGCCGGGCCGGTGCCGCTCGACGACCTCGCCGACGTCGTGACCGTCGACGTGCAGGATGCGATCACCCGCTCCGGTACCGAGCGCGTCGCGACCGTCTCGCTGACACCTGCGGAGGGCCAGCTCGGTGCGGTGACGGCGGCGGTCTCCGAGCGTCTGGAGACCGCGGACATTCCCGCCGACGTCGACTACGAGATCGGCGGGGCCTCCGCGCAGCAGGCGGACTCGTTCCAGCAACTGGGACTGGCCATGCTCGCGGCGATCGCGATCGTCTACATCCTGCTCGTGGCAACCTTCAAGTCGCTCATGCAGCCGCTCATCCTGCTCATCTCGGTGCCGTTCGCCGCCACCGGGGCGATCCTGCTGATGCTGCTCACGGGCCGCCCGCTCGCAGTGGCCTCCCTCATCGGCATGCTGATGCTCATCGGCATCGTGGTGACCAACGCGATCGTGCTCATCGACCTCGTCAACCAGTACCGGCGCGACGGGCAGCCGCTCGCCGAGGCGGTCGAGAACGGTGCCCGCCAGCGCCTGCGCCCGATCCTCATGACGGCGCTGGCGACGATCTGCGCGCTGCTGCCGATGGCGCTCGGGGTGACCGGCTCCAGCGGGTTCATCTCCCGCGACCTGGCGATCGTGGTCATCGGCGGGCTCGTCTCCTCGACGGCGCTCACGCTGATCCTCGTCCCGGTGTTCTACCGCCTGTTCGAAGCCCGCAAGGAGCGCCGCCGGCCGGCCCCGGAGCACGAACCCGAGACTGGCCTGATCGACCTCATCGCCGCGGGCCAGCCGCTGCCGAGCCGGCGGGCCCTGCGCTCCCAGCGCGACGGCGACCTCTGAGGCCGCCGCGCGGCATCAGTAGAGGCGAGGCCAGCCGCCGTCGTAGGCGAGCAGGTTGATGCCGAGACGGGGCACCCCGGCGCCGTCGTAGTAGTGGTAGAAGAAGACGTCGGCGTCGTTGTCGGCCAGGACGGCCTGGTGGCCGGGGCCGTGCACCGAACCGTGGCCGGCGAGGATCTCGGTGCCGCCGCCGTCGATCATGCGCACGCCGTTGCGGTCAACGTACGGACCGACCACGTTGGTCGAGCGTCCGACGACGACGCGGTAGGTGCTGGCAGCACCGTTGCAGCACGCGTCGAACGAGGCGAAAAGGTAGTAGTAGCCGTTCCGGTAGTGGATCGTGGGCGCCTCGATCGGGCCTCCCCCGCGACCGGCGAGGTGGATCCAGTCGCTGCCGGTGCGCAGGCCGGTGCCGGGATCGATGCGGATCATCTTCAGGCCGGACCAGAAGGAGCCGAAGGACATCCACCAGCGGCCCTGCTGATCGATGACGATGTTCGGATCGATGGCGTTGTAATCGTCGCTCGTGGTCGAGGAGACCACCAAGCCCCGGTGGGTCCAGGAGCCCTGGGCACCCGTATCGCTCGTGGCCAGGAAAATGGCCGAGTGGTTGGACCCGAAGCTGGACGCGGAGTAGTAGAGGTAGTACCGGTTGTTGGCGAACGTCAGATCGGGCGCCCACAGCGACGATCCACCGCCCGTGTACTCGTGGGTCCAGGGCGCGCCGCCCGGGAACGCCTGCCCGGCGTCCGTCCAATGCGTGCGGTCGCTTGAGGTCTTCAGGCCGATGGTCACGCCTGTCCTGTCGTCGCCTGTGTGCGCCAGCAGGTAGTTTCCGCCGCGGGACTTCGTGACCTCCGGATCATGCACGATCGTCGAGCCGGTGACGTGTCCGGGGCCCGGATACGCGGCGGCGTCGGCGGCGGGATCAGCTCCGAGAAACCGCGGGCCGGGCGCGGCGGCCAGCGCGAGGCCGGCGACGCCCGCGGCCGAGGCACGAAGCAGGGTCCGCCGGGACGGCGCGGGCGTGGACTCTCGAGCGGACGTCGGCGTCGTGCTCTGTACATTCTCCATGCGGTGGGTTGAGCCTTTCGGGTCTCGGGTCCCGCCGACCGGGCGGCCAGCGGCGGCGAGCGAGCGCAGGAAAGCCAGACAAAACGTGACGCGCATCACTTGCCAACCCGATATTGCAACGTTGTAAAACCACTGTCAAGGCTTTGCTCCCGACCGATGATCGCCTGTCCCCGCCGGGCATCACCATTCGGCCTCGAATCCGCCGGAAGAGCTTCCTGCTGGTTCGCCGCGGGCTTCAAAGGGCTAGGCTGTGGGAAACACGGCCGGGGGTGGCAGCGAATCGATGAAGTTAAAACCAGTCCTCGCGATAGGCGCCGCTTCGTCACTGGCGGCCCTTGTCCTGATTCCGGGCGCAGCCGGCGGCCCCTTCTCGACTCAGCACACTCCCGACGTCTCCGCCTTCTGCCAGAACTCCGAGCTCTCCCGCTACGCACCACCCGCCCGCCCCGTGCAGCGGATTTCCTTGCCGCACCAGTCGATCGACGAGCTGAGCGCGGCTGCTGAAGCCTCCGGCCTGTCGCCCCTCGAGTACGCGGAGAGTGCGGTGGCAGCCAGCGCGAAGGCCCGCGGCGGCTCCCTCGGCTCGAAAGTTCACGGCGTCAAGGCGGCGTCGCTGTCCGACGCCGTGGTCTGGGCGAAGCAGGAGGGGGTGTCGCTGGCCGAAGGACACGCGGATCTGATGCTGAGCAACGCCGCTATCAACCTTGCCTCGGCGCTGGAGGTCGAACATCCCGGCTCGCTGGCCTTCTTCCGTCTCCTTACCGACTCCGGCAGCATCTCCCTCGGCTTCGCCGGCGCCGTGGCGCCGGAGATCCAGGCGCTCATCGACGAGTCTCTTGCACCGGTCGAGGTCGAGGAGAACGTGGGATGGACGGTGGACGAGATCTACCATGAGGCCTCACGCGCGCTGGACTGCCTGAGCGCTGCCTCAGGCGACGTCCACGACGTGCAGGGTGATCAGTTCACCGGGGTGCTCGAGGTAACCGCAGAGGAAGGCGAGCAGACGTTCGCAGACCGCGAGGCGGCGGCAGCACTCGAGGCGCTCCTGGCGACCACGAACCTCGAGGTGAGGATCGTCGAGGGCGAGGCGGGCGGATGCGAGCCCGCGATCCTCGATGCATCGACACCAGACGGGTGACGGCTGCCAAGGCCACGGTCGACGCCTATAACCCGGGGCGCCCAACGTCCTCCCACACGCGGCGCCACTTGTCAGCGAGCGTGTCGATGTTCTCGTGGGCGTTCAGTCCGCTGGGCTGCGGTACGACCCAGAGCACGACGCCGGAGGGCCACCTGGGAATCGTCGACGTGTCCTGACGCCCCAGCTTGGCCTTCGGCTGCCCGAACGCGGTGCGGTACGCCGTGATCCCGGCGATCGCGACGACGGACGGTGCCAGCTCGGCAACCCGCTGGACGAGCCGCTCGCCTGCTGCACGCAACTCGGTGCGGGTGAGCTCGTCGGCCCGGACGGTCGCGCGCCCGACGAGGTTGGTCAGGCCGATTCCGCGCCCCAGCAGTTGGGCCTCGTCCTCGTCGGAGAGTCCGCGTGAGGCGTCGACGACGTGATCGGTCAGGCCCGCGCGGTGGAGGGAGGGCCAGAAGCGGTTGCCAGGACGGGCGAAGGGCGCATTCACGGCGGCCGTCCACAGGCCGGGGTTGATGCCGACGATCAGCAGGCGCAGGTCCGCCGAATCGTCGGGCAGGATGTCGTCGAGCACACCCGGATCGTCGGTGGCGTACTGCGCGAGTTCGTCCCGCTGCGGGCGCCGGCCCCCGAGGGGCGAAGGACGACGCCCTCGGCCCTGCGACTTCTCGCTCATGTGCCACCCTCCCTGCTTCAGACATCCCAATTTCGTGACGTTACCACTAGCCACATTGACTAAACACTTCACAGTCAATAGATTCACGACATATCGGGCGCCCGCCCACCGCTCGAACTATTCTCGCGTCTTCGGCTGGCAGACGCCATCGGAGGCAATCCATGAAACTGGACACTCGTCCGAGCCGGCTACGCCGCTGGCACAACAGACCACATGGAGACGAGAGCAACCGTTGTCCGCGTGACGAAACCGTCGACTACGCGAGTCGCAACGTATCGAAAGTCACCAAGTCAGTAGCGCTCGGCGCAGTATTTGCCCTGCTTCTTTCAGGCTGCGGGCGCCATGAGCATTTCGACAGCGCAAGAGAGGGCCCCCTGATTGCGCACGCTGGCGGTCAGAGTTTTGCAGCCGCCCGCACCGCCTCGACACCAGAAATCTGGCAAATGTCATTTGGTTCCGGTGGACTCTGCTCGCTTCGAGAAAACACCAAAATCGAGATCGAAGGCGTCAGCTGGGCTGCGGCAGATCCAGAACCGCTCAAAGTTGAACCGTGGCTGCGAATCTACAGCAGCAAAGACGAATCAGCCGACGCGTTCATTTCGCTCCTAGGGCCGGCGTGGGAGAGTTCCGTAATTTCCCAGGAAGACACCGTCTACGACGACGACATCGCCGGCTACGAGATCACGGAGACCTGCGAGCAGCTCGAGGAGAACAAGCGAACTCAGATGACTGACTTGTTCTTTCTCGTCACCTCGGGGCCAGAGGGTGCCGAAGTTCCCGAGGCCTACGTCGATTACAAGGCCAACGGGAGATCGTATCGGCTCATCATCGACTACGGGATGATCATGTGCGGGCCCGCGATATCGGAACGGGAACCAGAGGACGGCAGCCCCGGCGACTGCCAGCAGTAGGACTCGCCGAACGCTCGCCCGGCACAGTCGACGCACGACGCCGGCGCCATCCTCGGCGAGGCGGGCGCCGGCGTGGTCTGCCGTTAGTTTCGCCGAGTCCGCCACAACGCAACCAGGCGAAACGGACGGCGGTTCGGGTCAGCCCTGGACGGCCTCGCGTGACGCGACGAATGCCGCCACCGCCGCGTCGATGTCCTCGCGCGTGTGCGCGGCGGAGAGCTGCACCCGGATGCGCGCGGTGTCCTTCGGGACCACCGGGAAGCTGAAGGCGGTGACGAAGATGCCGCGCTCGAGCATCTCGGCGGCGATCTTCGAGGCCACGACGGCGTCGCCGAACATCACGGGCACGATCGCGTGTTCGCCGTCGAGCAGCTCGAAACCGGCTGCCCCCATCTCCGCACGGAAGTACGCGGCGTTCTCGAACAGGCGCGCGCGCAGCTCGCCGGACTCTGCCACAAGGTCCAGCGCCGTCATCGTTGCGGCCACGATCGATGGGGCCAGCGAATTCGAGAACAGGTACGGGCGTGCCCTTTGGCGCAGCATCGCCACGATCTCCGCACGGCCGGAGACGTACCCTCCGGAGGCCCCGCCGAGGGCCTTGCCGAACGTCCCGGTATAGATGTCGACACGGTCAGAGACCCCGGCGTGCTCAGGCGTACCGGCCCCGGTCTCCCCCATAAAGCCGACGGCGTGCGAATCGTCGACCATGACCAGCGCGCCGTACTTTTCTGCGAGGTCGCAGATGCCCTCGAGCGGGGCAAGGTAGCCGTCCATCGAGAACACGCCGTCAGTGACGATCACCGTGCGGCGCGGGCCGGCGCCGTCGTTCATGGCCGCGGCGGCCTGCAGCTGCGCTTCGAGATCCGCCAGATCCTGGTTGGCATAGCGGAACCGGGCGGCCTTCGAGAGGCGAATGCCGTCGATGATCGAGGCATGGTTCAGCGCGTCGGAGACGATCGCGTCCGCAGGCCCGAAGAGCGACTCGAAGACGCCGCCGTTGGCGTCGAAGCAGCTGGAGAACAGGATGGTGTCCTCGGTGCCGAGGAACGCGGAGACCTTGGCCTCGAGCTCGAAGTGGGCGTCCTGCGCCCCGCAGATGAAACGCACCGAGGCCATGCCGAAGCCGCGCGTATCGAGGGCGCGCTTGGCGGCGTCGACGATTCGCGCGTCGTCGGCGAGGCCGAGGTAGTTGTTGGCGCAGAAGTTGACGACGTCGGCTGCCGCGCCGCCCAACGGCCCCGCCTTGATGCGGGCTGACTGGGGTGAGTCGATGTGGCGTTCGTGTTTGTAGAGCCCGGCCGACTCGATCTCTGCGAGTTCGGCGGCGAGCTGGTCTTTGAGATCCGTGTACATGATTCCTTCGCTGCGGTTCGGAGGTAGTCGGGGGTCAGACGTCGCGCCAGTCGAGCACGACCTTGCCGCTGAGGCCGTCGCGGGCGATGTCGAATCCCCGCTCCCAGTCGGCGGCCGGCACGACGTCGGTCACGACTGCGGCGATCGACGCGCGTAGGCGCGGGTTCGAGTCGAGCATGGCGCTCATCGCGTACCAGGTCTCGTACATCTCGCGGCCGTAGATGCCCTTGAGCGTGAGCATGTGGGTGACGACCTTGCCCCAGTCGATATCGATCGCCCCGCTCGGCAGCCCCAGCATCGCGATTTGGCCGCCGTGGTTCATGTTGTCAATCATCTCCGGCAGCGCGGAAGGATGCCCGGAGATCTCGAGGCCGACGTCGAAGCCCTCGAGGAGCCCGAGCTCCTGCTGTGCGGCGGCGATGCGGGTGTTGGCCACGTTGATGGCCAGGTCGGCGCCGGCCGCGCGGGCGAGCTCGAGCCGCGGCTCCGAGACGTCGGTGATGACCACTCGTCGGGCGCCGGCGTGCTTAGCGACGCCGATCGCCATGAGCCCAATGGGCCCGGCGCCGGTGATCAGGACGTCCTCGCCGACGATCGGGAAGGACAGGGCCGTGTGTACGGCGTTACCGAACGGGTCGAAGATCGCGCCGAGCTCCGGGGTGACGGCGTCGGACTTGTGCACCCAGACGTTGGTCTCCGGGATCACGACGTACTCGGCGAACGCGCCGTCGCGCTGGACGCCCACCGAGGAGGTGTTGATGCACATCTGCCGGCGACCGGCGCGGCAGTTGCGGCACATCCCGCACACCACGTGGCCCTCGCCGGAGACGCGGTCTCCGACCTTGACGTGCGTCGTCAGGTCGCCGACCTCGACGACCTCGCCATAGAACTCGTGCCCGGGGATCATCGGTGCCGCGATCATGGCGGCCGCGGCGTCGTCGTACGCCTGGATGTGTAGATCGGTGCCGCAGATGCCGGTGGTCATCACGCGGATCTTGACGTCGTGCGCGCCGGGGGCCGGTTCCGGCCGGTCGACGAACTCGAAGCCGGCGTGGGGACCGGACTTATAGAGAGCCTTCATAGTCACCATTGAAGACCCCTAGACACATTAGAACAAGCTGGACTTTCTGAACCAAGAGTTAAGCGCCTACTCATGTCAGCGGATATGCTTCCAGCCATGGACATCCACCAGCTGACGATCCTGCGCGAACTCGGCGAGCTCGGCAGCGTCAAGGCCGTTGCCGAGAACCTCATGGTCACCCCGAGCGCCGTGTCCCAGCACCTCGCCCAGCTGCAGCGCGGTGTGCCGGTGCCGCTCACGCGCCGGCAAGGCCGCACGCTCGTGCTGACCGAGGCCGGCGAGGTCCTCGCCGAGGCGGGCGCCGACGTCGTCGCGTCCATGGCCCGGGCGCGCACGGCGATCGAGGCGTTCCACGAGACACCGGGCGCCCACGTCACCGTCAGCGGGTTCCACTCGGCGGGGCAGGCGCTCTTCGCGCCGCTCGTGCGCACGCTTGCGGCGAGGCACGACGACGGCACCCCCGGCCCCACGGTCAGCTTCACGGACGAGGACGTCGCCCAGCAGGACTTCCCCGCGCTCGCGGCCCGCTACGATCTAGTGCTCGCCCACCGCTTGGAGCACCGGCCACCGTGGCCGACAGGGCGCGTGAGCGTCATCGAACTCGCCCGTGAGCCGCTCGACGTCGCGGTGCCCTCCGACCATCCGCTGGCAGCGCGGGATGTACTCGAGGCGGCCGACGTCGCCCACGAACCCTGGGTGACGAGCCGGCCGGGCTATTCCCCCGACGACGTGCTCTCGGCGATCGCCGCGATGGCGAGCACTCCCGTGAAAATCGTTCACCGCATCAACGACTACTCGACGGTCGCTTCGCTCGTCGCCGAGGGCGGGACGCTGGGCCTACTCCCCCGCTACACCTCTCGCACGGCGCTCGGCAGCTCCCCACGCACCGGCGACGGCGTGGTGCTACGGCCCCTGCGCGGGCTCAACACCCGCCGCTGCATCGATCTTCTGGCTCGGCCGGAGAGCCTTGAACGCGCCAGCGTACGCGCCGTCGCCGATGCGTTCAGGAAAGTCATGGACGACCTCGTCGCAGACGGCTACCAATCAAGCATCTCGACCCCCGGGAAGCGCGCCTCCAGCTCCTCGTCGTCCCCCCAGGGCTCGCCGGTTGGCTCGTCGCCGTCGAAGACCCCACCCAAATCCGGGTAATCCTCGTGCATATCCCGCCCCGTGGTCGCCTCGTAAGCCTCGTCCGCGACATAGGCCAACAGCTCGGCGTCGCCGATCCCCTCGGGATGCTCCAAGGCACCGGAGGCCAAAGCCCGCGGATCAGCAAGACACCGTTCGTAGAAGTCACGGCCTTGCCCGATGATCCAGGACCGGACATCCGCGAACCCGTCATCACTGCAACCACCCTGCAGGAGATACGCCACACCCCAGAGACCCCAGTCATAGAGCTTGTGGTGAAGCGACAGGAACATCTGCTCGAACCCGGCGATCCGCTCCGGCGCCAACTGACCCAGAGCCGCCCGCAGAGCCTCCACCTGCTCGTCTACGTCTCCTCCGGCCTTCTCCAAGGCCCCTTCCACAAGCGCCCAGAAGTCATTCACCGGCATCGGGTCGATGATTGCCTGGTTCGCTCCGTCCACGACCCGTTCAGGTGCGCTCGGATGGAAGTCGTCCCCGTCATCACTGGGCCCCCACGCCTCCAGACCCAACGCCTTCAGTGCGTCATCGTGGAGGTCGTCTGCGGCAAAGGAATCGTAGAAACCCTCCGTCGGATCGATGTCCTTCCACGCAGGAAAAAGATCGTCGGCCAGAAAGTCGTTGAACCTCACACGCTCCATCCAGTCGTCTGGGCGGAACTCCCACGCGCGGTAGAACCAAGCAGCCTCGCGTCGACTAGAAGGGTTGATGGCGATCCGGCGCGCCCGGATATCCCAGAACGTCTCCGGGTCGACGATCTCCGTGCAACGCACGTTGATGAAACTAATTTCACCCTGCGCAGAGAGGTGCGCGAGACCGTCGATGGGCCCACAGCAGTCGATGTCCAGGACACCTATCGACCCAAACATTCCTGCCTCAGAAAAATCCGTGTTGTTCGCGGACTCGAAATTCACGAAGTCGCAACGAAAGTTGCCCGGAAACCAGTCCCGACCGTTCTCCGATTTGAATTCATAAAGGTAAAGCCTGCCTGGCCGATCGGGCCTGTCGAGATCTCTGTCCAAAGCAGCAAGCAATTCCTGCTGGCCGCCACGAATCGACACGTGATTCAGGTGGGGAGCCGTAAGCGCAGGGAGCCAACCATTATCCCAACGAATATCCAGTCGCTCAAGGAGGCCCAATTCCCATTGATCCGGAAACTTCACTACCTCCGAAAACCTAGTATTAATGGTACGCAAAGGGCCCAACTCGCCAAGACGCGTCAAATCGACCCTACCGTCATCGTGGATGAACTGCATGCCCTCTTTATCGAGGAACGAAGACAAATTATTCTTTGCCATGCGTCATAGACCCTGTCTAGTTGCTGCGGTACAGAAGTCAAAATATTCGAAAATCATCTCCGGAGAAAGACCAGCCCAACGCAATCGATTCATTTATCCCCCAACTGAGCAAGGAGCAGCGACGAGGGCCATGCTCAAAGCGAATGATGAGAGAAGAGTACCCGCGAGACACAAGATCGACAACGGGCTGCAGAAACGTGGTGCTGCTTGTCCCGGGCACCGCAGGTGGGAACCGGCGAAAGGAGTCGCCTAGGATCCCGATTCACCACTATTTCGCCCGTACAGCAACGTTGGCAGAAGGATCGGTTTCAGGTTCGAGCAGCGTCGCGAGCGCGTGCCGGCCCACCTCGTGCAGCGGTTCTGTCGGGTCGTGCATGATCGCGATCAGGCCGTAGTGCACCGCCCAACCGCGGGCCCGGCGCCACAGCGCCTCCGCGGTCGCGGGCGGGACGGCCGCCGCGTCGTCGTACACCTGCCGGAAGGCGGCACGCCCCGAGGGTGTGAAGTGCAGCCAGACCATGCCGAGATCGCCGGCCGGGTCGCCGCTGGTCAGGTCGCCGAAGTCGACGACGGCCGCCAACGTTCCCTGGGGACCGAAGACAACATTATGCGGGTGCGGGTCGCCGTGCAGCCACAGTGGCGGGCCGTCGTGCGTGGGCGCGGCGAGGCCGTCGGCGAAGACGCTGCGGAGCACGTCGACGGTCCCCGGGGCGAAGCCCTCGCTCGCCTCGGGTGCGAAGAGCCCGGTGCCGAACTCCGCCAGCCGGTGCTCGACGGCGGCCTGACGCAGCGCGAGGTCGGCCCCGCGGAAGATACTCGACGGCGCATCGTCCGGAGCCTCCGCGTGCATCGCAGCGAGAAAGCCGGCCAGTTTGACCGCGTAACCGTCGCGCTCCGTGGGAGCAATCAGGGCCGCGCTCGTCCCCGGGAACCACGGCACGATCGCCCACTCATAGGGGTAGCCGTAGGCGGGGTGCCCGGTGCGCACGACGGCGGGCACCGGCAGCGGCAGGTTCGGCGCGAGCGCGGGCAGGTATTCGACCTCGTGGCGCAGTAGTTCGACGGCCGAGAGCCGGCGCGGCAGGCGCATCGCGAAGTCGTCGCCCAGGCGATAAACCACGTTGTCCCACCCGGCGGCCGCCCGCGCACGCGGCAGCTGTTCCAAGTCGGGGTGCTGGCTCGCGAGCAGCATCGCGACGAGTTCGTCGGTGATGTCGACGTCAGCAGGCGGGAGACTCATCCGTTCAGCCTACTGGTTCCCGGACCGGCAGCGGCGGCCTATTGCTCGACGAGGACGCGAACCATGAGTGGGCGCCCACTCGCCTCATCCGGTACGTCGACGATGTGTTCCTTGGCGACGTAGTCCATCGTGCAGATCTGTTTGCCGTAAGAGCCGTCGAAGTGCACGGTGATCTCGTCCGCGGCCACGACCTCGACCCGGTCCAGCCGGGCCGGGCAGGTCGAGCTGCCGAACGTGTAGACGCGGACTTGGGTGTCGTTCACCCAGTCCGCCGGGTGCGGGTCGCTGTTGTCGAGGGACCCACCCGGGTCGATGGGCCCGCTGGTGGGCACCGGGCTCGGTTCGCTTGGTTCTGCGGTCTCACTCGGCGGCGTCACCGGCGTGACGTCGCTGGTCGGTGGCGGTGTGTCGGTCGGGTCCGGGCCCGGCGAACGCGACGCCGCGAAGGACATCACGACGGCGACGAGCGCGCCCACCACAAAGATCGCGAGAACAACGTACACGGCCACGATCCAGCGTGACCTGGCGTGCTTGCGGGTCTCCGGATCGTATCCCATGGGCTCATTGTCCATCACTTCCCCGCTGCGGGCGACGCCGGTTCGCTAACGATCGCGCAGTGGATACCCGTCGGTCCTGTCCACGACGGGGTATCCACAGCCGGTCCGGCGGTCTCGATGCCTGCGGGTACGGTGTTGAGGCGTGCCCCTGGAACGTCCGGAACAGGCGGGCACTGCAGACCGAAAGGAACACGCTCCATGAAGACCGAACTCCACCCGGGTGAGAGCCTCGTCAAGTCCAGCGGCGCCAACCTGCAGCGTGGTTGGGAAACCGTCGGCGGCCACCTGCACCTGACCGATCAGCGCCTGATCTTTGAGGGCCACAAGTTCAATGCGCAGAGCGGGATCTCGGAGATTCCAGTGGCCGAGCTCGCGTCCACGGAGCTGGCCTGGACGAAGTTCCTCGGTCTGATCCCGCTGGTTCCCAATTCGCTGGCCGTCGAGACCAAGGACGGAGCCAGCTACCGCTTCGTGCTCGGAGGCCGCAAGATGTGGAAGGGGCTCCTCGACGAAGTCATCGCCGCCTGAACCCGAATCAACCCGGCAAAAAACAACGCCCCGCGAGAAGTGGTCGCTTTGAGACTTTCCGAGCGACTTCTTCTCACGGGGCGTTGCTGCGTGGGAGCCAGCGGGCAGGTCAGCCCTCGATGCCGAGCTTCTCCAGCACGAGTTCGCGCACGCGACCGGCGTCGGCCTGCCCGCGGGTGGCCTTCATGACCGGTCCGATCAGGGCGCCGACCGCCTGCAGCTTGCCGCCCTTGATCTTCTCGACCACGCCGGGCATCTGGGCCATGGCGTCGTCGATCGCCGCACCGAGAGCCGAATCGTCGTTCACGACGGCGAGGCTGCGCGCCTCGACGATCTCGGTCGGAGTGCCCTCGCCGGCGATCACGAACTCGAGCACCTGGCGGGCGATCTTGTCGTTGATCTTCTTGTCCTCGATCAGCGAGTTCAGCTCGATGATCGTCGCCGGGGTCGCGCCCAGCTCGGTCGGTTCGACGTCGGCGTTCTTGGCCAGGCGCGAGATCTCACCCATCCACCACTTGCGGGCTACGGCAGCAGAAGCGCCCGCGGCGATGGTCTCCTCGATGGCGTCCATCAAACCGGCGTTGACGACGTCGCGGAACTCGGCGTCGGCGTAGCCCCACTCGGCCTGCAGGCGCTTGCGGCGCTCGGCCGGCGGCTCCGGCAGACGCGAACGCAGCTCCTCGATCCAGGCCGCGCTCGTGACAATCGGAACGAGGTCAGGCTCGGGGAAGTAGCGGTAGTCGTCGGCGTCGGACTTCGGGCGGCCCGACGTCGTCGTGCGTGTGTCCTCGTGCCAGTGGCGCGTCTCCTGCGTGACGGTGTTGCCCGCGTTCAACACGCCCGCCTGGCGGGAGATCTCGAAGCGCACGGCGTGGTCGACGGCGCGCAGCGAGTTCACGTTCTTGGTCTCGGTGCGCGTGCCAAACTTGTCCGCGTCCTTCGGCATCAGCGAGACGTTGGCATCGCAGCGCACGTTGCCGCGCTCCATGCGCGCGTCGGAGACGCCGAGGTTCTTGACGATTTCGCGAATGGCCGCGACGTAGGCCTTCGCCAACTCCGGCGCGCGCTTTCCCGCCCCGACGACCGGCTTGGTGACGATCTCGACGAGCGGGACGCCCGCGCGGTTGTAGTCCACGAGGGAGAAGTCGGCGCCCTGGATGCGTCCGGCCGCGCCACCCATGTGGGTCAGCTTGCCGGCGTCCTCCTCCATGTGTGCGCGCTCGATCTCCACGCGGAAGACCTCGCCGTCCTCGAGCTCGATGTCGATGTAGCCGTCGTATGCGATCGGATCGTCGTACTGCGAGGTCTGGAAGTTCTTCGGGGTGTCCGGGTAGAAGTAGTTCTTCCGGGCGAATCCGCACGTCTCGGCGATCTTGCAGTTCAGCGCAAGGCCAATCATGATCGCGTACTCGACGCCGGCCTTGTTGACCACGGGCAGCACGCCGGGCAGGCCGAGGTCGACCTCGTTGACGTTGGTGTTGGGCTCGTCGCCGAACGCGTTCGGGGCGGACGAGAACATCTTGGTCTTGGTGTTCAGCTCGACGTGGACCTCGAAGCCCAGGACGGGATCGTAGGTCTCCAGCGCCTCGTCGAAGTCCACCAGGGTCTCGGTTGCAGCGCTCATCGTGCAGCACCTTCCTCGATAGCGGCGGCCAGCTCTGGCGCCTGGTCGATCAATGCTCCGCCCCACTTGTCCTCGAGCAGCTTCTCGAGGGCGGCGCCGGCGCGGTAGACGCGGGCGTCCTCGCGGGCCGGCGCCAGGAACTGGATGCCCACCGGCAGACCCTCGGAGAGGCCGCCGGGCACGGAGATGCCCGGGACTCCGGCGAGATTGGCCGGGATGGTGGCGACGTCGTTGAGGTACATCGCCAGCGGGTCGTCGGACTTGGCGCCGAACTCGAAGGCGACGTTCGGGCTCGTCGGGGAGACCAGCACGTCGGCCTGCTCGAACGCGGCCGCGAAGTCACGCTGGACCAGGGTGCGGACCTTCTGCGCCGAGCCGTAGTAGGCGTCGTAGTAGCCGGCCGAGAGGGCGTAGGTGCCCAGGATGATGCGGCGCTTGACCTCGTCGCCGAAGCCGGCCGCGCGGGTCGAACCCATGACGCGCTCGATGGTCAGCGGGCCCTCCTCCGGGAGGACGCGCTGGCCGTACCGGACGCCGTCGAACTTGGCGAGATTCGAGGAGACCTCGCTCGGCATGATCAGGTAGTAGGCGCCGAGCGCGTACTTGAAGTTCGGGCAGTGCACCTCGACGATCTCCGCGCCGGCCGCCTCGAGCAGCGCGAGCGACTCGTCGAAACGCGCCTGGACGCCGGCCTCGTAGCCCTCACCCGTGAGCTCCTTGATGACGCCGACGCGCACACCCGTCAGGTCGCCGGTCGCACCGAGCTTTGCCGCCTCGACGAGCGACGGCACCGGGTCCGTGAGCGACGTGGAGTCGCGCTCGTCGTGGCCGCCGATCAGCTCGTGCAGGATCGCCGAGTCGAGCACGGTGCGGGTCACCGGTCCGATCTGGTCGAGCGAGGAGGCCATGGCGATCGCGCCGTAACGGGAGACGGAGCCGTACGTCGGTTTCACGCCGACGGTGCCGGTGACCGCCCCGGGCTGGCGGATCGATCCGCCGGTGTCGGTGCCGAGGGCCAGCGGCGCCTCGAACGCGGCCACAGCAGCGGCCGAGCCACCGCCGGAGCCGCCCGGGATGCGGTCCAGGTCCCACGGGTTGCGGGTGTTGCCGTACGCGGAGTGCTCCGTCGAGGAGCCCATCGCGAACTCGTCGAGGTTGGTCTTGCCGAGCATCGGCAGCTTCGCGGCCCGGACCTTCTCGATCACGGTCGCGTCGTACGGGCTCATCCAGCCCTCGAGCATCTTCGAGGCCGCCGTCGTCGGCTGACCCACGGTGACGATGAGATCCTTCACCGCGATCGGCACGCCGGCCATCGGGTGCAGGGCCTCGGCCTCGGCGCCGCCGGCCGCGCGGATCGCGTCGACCTCCGCAGCCACGGCGAGCGCCTCCTCGGTGTTGACGTGCAGGAACGCGTGCACGCCGCGCTCACCGCCGTCGACGGCGGCGATGCGGTCCAGGTGCGCCTGCACGGCCTCGACCGACGTGACCTCACCGGCGCGCAGCTTCTCGGCCAGCGCGGCGGCGGACAGCTTGATGATTTCGCTCATGGTCTACTCCCCATCCAGAATCGCCGGGACCTTGAAGCGGTTCTCGTCCGCGTCCGGTGCATTGGCCAGCGCCTGCTCGGGCGTCAGCGTCTTGCCGACCACGTCCTCACGCAGGACGTTCGTCAGCGGGATCGGGTGACTGGTGGCCGGGACATCGTCCCCGGCGGCTTCGCTCACGGCCGCAATGGAGTCGACGATCACGGCGAGTTCGCCGGTCATCTTGTCCAGTTCGACATCGCTCATCTCGATGTGCGCAAGCCTGGCCAGGTGGACTACGTCCTCACGGCTGATGGCAGACATGTAGCTCCCACAGTGGTTGGGTTATTGGTTCGCGTTTCATTCTATTCCAGCGCGGGCACCCCGCCGCACGCGCTGCCGCGTGCGTTCCGGTACGACGGCGTGGCGTCCCGTTCCGCGTCAGCGCCGCCCGGCGCGCTCCTGCACCACGGCGACGGCGCGCGGCCGGTCGGTCGCGACGAACGCCTCGGAATCGGTGAGCAGCGTCGGCACGGTCTCGTTGCCCTTGTTGAGCGCGCGCACCCGCTCCGCGGCGTCCTCGTCCTTCCAGATGTTCACCCAGTAGACGTCGTTGAGGTTGCCGCGCAGCTTCCACATCAGGCGCAGGCAGAACGTGCATCCCGGGCGCCAGAACACCGCCACTCCCCCGTTCTCGAGGTGCGCGTCGACGCCCGCGTCGGGCCGCGAGCCGGCGATCATCGCAATGCCCGTGAAGACGGCGAACACCAACAGCGCGACGCTGAAGACCACGGCGACCGCGTCCACGGTGGAACCGGCGAACGCGCGGGCCAGGACAACGGCCGCGAGGACGATCACGAGAACGGTCAGGAGCCAGGCGTTGGCGAAGAGGCGGCGCATCCCTCCACCCTACCCAAGCCCTAGAGCACGCGCTCCGGGCGGGCCAGGATGCCCGGGACCAGGCGGGCGGCCAGGAACAGGGCACCGCGCACGAGCAGGAACCCTGCGGCGAAGACGGCCGCGACGGTCACGAGGGCGAGCGGCTGGACGAATAGGGCGATGCCGAGCAGCGGAGCAAGCAGCAGCACCGCGCAGAGCGCCGAGCCGCCGGAGACGACCCACACGGCGCTCATCAACGCCTGCGCGGTCGCCGCGTTCATGGTCTTCCGCGGCATGCCGAGCCGGTCCATCGATACCAGCACCGGGGCGCGGTCCAGCGTCGCTGCGGCCTGGTTCAGCCCCATCGAGCACGCGACCATGAGGAAGGATCCGGCCAGCGTCACGAGCACGCCGGTGGAGATGTCGACCATGAGGAACTGCTCGCCCGCAGACATGTCTTCGGAGCCCGCGATCCGCGCAAAGGCGAGCCCGGCAGCAGCGAAGACACCGACGAAACTGGTCACCGCCACGCCGCCGACCTGCCGCCATACGGCCTTCGGGTCCTCGAGCACGGTGCGCGCCGCAATGAGCGACTGCACGTCCTTCGCCCGCCGGTGCTTGATGTTCGCAAAGACGCGCAGAACCCACGGCCCGATAAGGTCCAGCGCGAGCAGCCCGGCCCCGAAGGCCACGCCGACGGCGAGCGTCATCACGACGATCCCCCCAGCCTGGCCGAAACCGGGCACGGCTTGGACGAGCACGGCGGCCAGCACGACGACGCCCAACCCCACCAGCAGCCGTCGCCAAGGTGACGCGGCCGGGCGCTGACGTGTGCGCACGCCCAGCGGGGTCACGTTCACTGCGCGGAGCCCGGCGAGAGCGCTGAGCGCGCCCAGCACGACGACGCCGGCTGCGATGAGCGGCACCCACCGCCATGGCATCCACATGCCGGCCCCGAGCGCCTCGCCGCGGAACGTCAGCAGGCCGACAGCCGGGGCGAACACGGCGTAGAGAACGATGCCGCCGAGCGCGCCGAGCGCGGACAGGACCACGGCTTCGATCAGGGTCAGGGCCGTGAGCGTTCCGCGGGAGGCGCCGAGCAGGCGCAGCGACGAGAGCCGGTCGTCACGCCGGCGGGCGGCCATCCGTGCCGCGGACGCGCCGACCGAGGCCAGCGGAACCACGAGCAGCGCGAGCGCGATCACCGCGAGGATCTGGTAGATCGACGCGAGCTCGTCGTCCCACGAGAAGAACACGCGCGCCCCGGCGATCACGAGCATCAGCAGGGCCGTGACCACCGCGAAGGATGCCACCGGAAGCAGGGACGCCGCGTCCCGCCGGCGCACACCACCGGAACGCAGCAGCGGGGCCAGACGCAGCGCCGTCGTCACCGAGCTCACGAGGCGGCCGCCTCGACGTCGGAGACGACGACGCCGTCGCGCAAGGTCAGCACCCGGCGGCACCGGGCGGCGACGTCGGGGTCGTGGGTGACGACGACGAGGGTGCGCCCCTGCGCGACGGAGGCCAGCAGCAGGTCCAGGACCTCGGTCGAGGTCGCGGAGTCAAGGGCGCCGGTGGGCTCGTCGGCGAAGATCAGCTGCGCGCCGGTGACGTGGGCCCGGGCAATGGCGACGCGCTGGACCTGCCCGCCGGAGAGCTCGCCGAGACGGCGGTTTTCGAGGCCGGCGAGGCCGAGGTCGGCCAACCATGCAGCGGCGCGGGCTTCCGCCTCGCGGCGGGGCGTGCCGGAGAGCATGAGGGCGACGGCCACGTTCTCGAGGGCGGTTAGCTCGCTGAGCAGGAGCCCCTGCTGGAAGACGAAGCCGAGCTCCTCGCGGCGCAGCTTCGCCCGCTGTTCGTCGTTCAGGGTGTCGACCTGCACAGGACCGGTCGACGCGTCCAGCAGCACGTGGCCGGCGCTGGGCGCGATGATCCCGGCGAGCGCGTGCAGCAGCGTGGACTTTCCGGAGCCGGAGGCCCCCATGATGGCGACGGACTCGCCGCGGTTGATGTCGAGGTCGACGTTGTGCAGGGCTGGTGCGTGGGCCCCCGGGTAGGTGTGCCCGAGGCCGCGCACGGAGAGAAGTTTGGTCATGTTCCAAGTCTGGCCCGCGGGCCGGGCCCGTCGCGTCGCCCCCGCGGCTGAAATGATGCGCTGGCTCCTCAGCCCTGGGGATGAGTGGCCCGGTTCAGGCCTCCGCCGCCGTGCGCAGCAAGGCGCCCGTCACGCGGGCGCCGCCCTCGAACCAGAAACCGACGACGGCGGCGCCGACCCCCTCCGCCGGGTCGCCGGGCACGGGCCGACGCAGGATTTCGACGTACCGTGGTACGGAGTCGGCTCCGACCACGCTGACTCCCGGTTCAGGCGTCCCCGACACCGACTGGGCCTGCGGCACCTGGATCCCGGCGATCAGCTCGAGGACGCAGGCGCGCCACACGGGGTCGGCGGCACCGTCGTAGATGTAGCGCGTGCCGAGGACGCCGTGTTCGCTGACCCCGACGAGCGCCGCGCCCGCGCCGTCGAGCGGCTCCGCGCGGTAGGTGAGCGGCACGTGATAGATCGCGGGTTCGTCGCCGGAGACGTCGGTGACGATCACGAACTCGATGCCGACCTCCCCGGCGGGATCGTCCAGCCGGAAGCCCGCGTTCTTCTCCAGCCGCGGGGCGCCGTCGCCGGCGTAGAACGGTTGGCCGGGCAGCCACGCCTCGAGCAGCTCGAGCTTCGTCGGGTTCATCGTCGTCCGGTGGATCGTCGCCATGGTCTCAGTCTGCCAGCAGCCGGATCCGATTGCGGACGAAACGCCTGAGCTTGTGGATCCTCCGGGCGTCGAAGGGCAGCACCTCCAGCGACTCCAACCACGGTCCAGCCGCCCGCACCGTCGCGTCGATGACCCGTGCGGCCGCGGGCGCGCGCACCCCGACCGCCTCGGCTAGCGCCAGGAATCGCCTCCTGGGCAGGTCGCCGGAACGCTCGCCGTCGACGCTCAGCGCCATCGTGGTGTCGCCGTAGAGGTACGTGCACGGCAGATCGTAGGCTGGGGCGGGGCGGAAGCGGCCGTCCGGACCCGCCACGACGGAGAAGTTCTTCGCGTGCGCGTCGCCGTTGCCCGAGACGTACGCGAAGACGACCTGGCGGAACAGCTCCAGCGCGGCCGGCACAGGTGCCTCGCAGACACCGGCCAGCGCTGAGACGACCTCCTCGGTGCTCACCCGGTACTTCGCTTCGGGGTGCAAGCCGAGCACCTGACATCCGTCCTCGACCGCGTACGTCTGCACGACGCCGTCGCTCACCCTGCGGTCGAAGCGTTCGACGGCGAGCCCGCGCACCCCGTCCGCGTCGACGACGACGGCCGCCTGCACGGCGTGGATGCGACTGGCGCGTGCGGCGGCGAGGAAGAACGCCTCGTTCTCCACGATGCGCGGATACTCGGGCGGGTCGAGCTTCAGAATGTACTCGCTCGTCGCGCCACGAACGGGAACGGAGAGCATCTTGAGGCTCGCCTTGTCCTGCACGCCCGGCAAAGCCACCTTGTCGATGTCGATCTCGTACGCGTCGAGGATCTCGGAGAAGCGGGTGGCGGAGAAGTCCCCGTCCTCCACCGACACTCGAGCCGGAACACGTGCCGGGTTCGTCCCGGCCGGAACCACCTGCACGTCGCCGACGGGGTCCGTCCCCACTGCGAGCAGGAGGCTGAATTCGTCGTCAGCGCTGGTCTTGACCGCTCTGCGCAGGGCGCCGAGGCGGCGCCCCTCGGGCAGGAGACCGGCGAAGTAGGCCGGCACCGCTCCACCCGTGGTGAAGACCGCACCGTCTGACGTCGGAAGCGTGGTGGCAACAGGCGCCCTTGGACCGGCGAGCCACGCATCGGTGTACACGAATTCGACTCCGCCCGCCGACCGCGTCAGCTGTGCCGCGAGCCGCCCTGACTTGTAGACGTCGGCCCGATCGACCGTCACTAGATCGGGCAGATCCGCTGCCGTCACTCTGACACCTGGTCGAGTCGGGCGCGCAGCTCCGGCTCGATGGACACCGTTGTTCCAGCCCCCGAAGCGAGGGAGAGATGAAGGCCGAGAACGCCCAGAACGTCCAGCACCTTGCCCAGTTGGACTGTCGGCTTGCCGCGCTCGAGGGCGTGGATGAAGCCGACGGAACATCCCGCGAGGTCCGCGAGTTCGTCCTGGCGCAGGCTCAACTCGTCACGGCGAGACGCGACGACTCCGGCCAGCGCGCCGTACTGATCTACACGCTGCTGTAGATCAGGGCGGCTGCGACGCAACTTCATCTCCGCCACCTCCCTAATCCTCACGATTGTATAGATTACCGAGACTACGCTCATACGAGATGGTATTCAAGGCCTAATCCACACGAACGTATAGAACAGTCGAGGGTCCAGCGGCCGGTTCAGCGCGGGCTTCAGTCGCCGATGTGCTGGGCCTTGACGCGCTCGAAGTTGATGAAGCCGGCAGCTGCCCACCCCGGGTACGTGTCCGGGCGCAACACGGGCACGCCGGCTTCCTCAGCGACGATCATCGCCGCGGACCAGTCGTGCAGGTGGGTGCCGTATTCGGCGTAGGCGTCGAGCGTGCCGTCCGCCACCAGGCAGACGTCGAGCGCGGCCGAGCCCAGCCGGCGCATGTTCGCGAACCCGGGCATCAGGGCCCCGAGAGCCGCGACCTGGCCGACGTGGCGGCGCGGCGAGTAGCCGAAACCGGACGCGATGAGGCGGCCGTCGGTGTCGCGGTCCGGCCCCGTGAGCTTCACGTGCTCGCCGGAGGCGTCCACGCGCCAAGCCCCCTCGCCGCGCGCGGCGAAGTACTCGACGCCGAGCGCCGGCGCGACGACGGCGCCGGCCAGCCACGTGCCGTCGTCGTCGCGCACGGCCACAGACGTGGCGTAGTAGACGATGCCGCGGACGAAGTTCGTGGTGCCGTCGAGCGGGTCGATCGACCACTCGATGCCGGACGGGCGCTCCGGCTCGGTCCGGCCATACTCCTCACCGGTGATGACGTCGTGCGGCCTCGCCGCCGTGATGACCTCGCGCACGGCGTCCTCGGCGCGCCGGTCGTAGTCGGTGACCCAGTCCCCGCCCTCGGACTTGGTGTCCGTGGCGGGGCGCCCGGTCCGCTCGGCCAGGACGGCGGCGCCGGCTGCGGCGGCCCTGCGGGTCAGGGCCAGGAAATCGGTCTCAGCTGCGGTGCTCATTC
The DNA here is from genome assembly GCA_023896275.1 of Kocuria rosea subsp. polaris. Lineage (GTDB taxonomy): Bacteria > Actinomycetota > Actinomycetes > Actinomycetales > Micrococcaceae > Zhihengliuella > Zhihengliuella polaris_A. Next base: position 31,840 of record MLDA01000017.1, read on the forward strand.
GGCACTCCCATCATCGGTAATCAGCAGTTCGTCGCCCACAGACTCGGGGCCGCCGGCCAGCAGGGCGCGGAAGCCCTCCTCGCCGACCACCGGCACGCCGAGCGAGAGGGCCTTGTCGAGTTTGGAGCCGGCGGCCTCGCCGGCGACAAGGTAGGAGGTCTTCTTGGAGACCGACCCGGAGGCCTTGCCGCCGCGGACGATGATGGCCTCCTTGGCCTCGTCGCGACTGAAGTTCGGCAGGGTGCCGGTGACGACCACGGTCAATCCCTCGAGCGTCTTCGCCACGGATTCGTCCTGCTCGTCCTCCATCCGGACGCCGGCCGCCCGCCAGTGTTCGACGATGTTGCGGTGCCAGTCCACGTTGAACCAGTCAACAAGGGCGTTGGCGATAATGGAGCCCACGCCGTCGATTTCGGCGAGGTCCTCGCGGGCCGTTTCGACGGCGACCGCCGCTTCGATGGCGGCCATCGAGCCGTATCGGGTGGCCAGTGCGCGAGAGGCGGTCGGCCCGACGTGGCGGATGGAGAGGGCGACGAGCACGCGCCACAGCGGCTGGGTCTTGGCCTTCTCCAGCTCACGGAACAGGTTCAGCGTGTTCTTGCTCGGAGCCGACGGCTTGGCCTTGGTGCCCTTGGTGTAGAAGTACGGGACGAGTTCCCAAACGCCCGTTCCTTCTCCCTTCGATCGCTTCTCGCGCCACACCTTCACGTCGGCGAGCGCGGCACGCAGCGTATCGTCGTCGTTGCCCTCGGCCAGATCGAAGATCTGGGCCTCGTTGGTGATGACGCCGGCGTCGGAGGGACGCACCTCGCCGTCGTTCTCGGCCGGGTCCGGGCCGGGGCCGGCGGTGAGGGCCTGCGCGGCCTCGTCGCCGAGAGCCTCGATGTCGAAGGCACCGCGTCCCGCCAGGTGGGCGACGCGCTGGGTCAGCTGGGCGGGGCACGTCTCGGCGTTGGGGCAGCGGATGTCGACGTCGCCCTCCTTCGCCGGTCTGAGTACGGTGCCGCACGCCGGGCACTCGGATGGCATGACGAAGTCGCGCAGCTCGTCCTCGCGGCCCTCACGCAGCGGCAGTACCGGCCCGAGAACCTCCGGGATGACGTCGCCGGCCTTGCGCAGGATCACCGTGTCGCCGATCTTGACGTTCTTGGCCTTGACGACGTCCTGATTGTGCAGCGTCGCCCGCGAGACGGTCGACCCGGCGACGAGCACGGGCTCCATGACGGCGTAGGGCGTCACGCGTCCGGTGCGGCCGACGTCGACCTTGATGTCGAGCAGGCGCGTGTGCACCTCTTCCGGCGGGTATTTATAGGCGGCGGCCCAGCGGGGCACACGCGAGGTGTAGCCGAGCGCCCGCTGGATCGCGAACGAGTCCGCCTTGACGACGATCCCGTCGATTTCGTGCAGCAGGTCGTGGCGGGCGGCCCCGAAGCGTTCGATGTAGTCCAGCACCTGGGCCTCGGTGCTCAGGATCTCCGAGTACGGGGAGACGGGCAGGCCCCAGGCGGCCAGCAGGTCGTAGGTCTCGTGTTGGCTCGTGGCCACGAGTCCCTCGCGGACTCCGATGCCGTGCACGAACATGCTCAGGGGGCGCTTGGCCGTCTCAGCCGGATCCTTCTGGCGCAGCGATCCCGCAGCCGCGTTGCGCGGATTGGCCAAAGGAGCCTTGCCGTCGGCGATAAGCGACTCGTTGAAGGCCGCGAACTCGGCGGAGCTGATGAAGATCTCGCCGCGCACCTCGACCTCGGCGGGCCACCCGGAACCGGCGAGCTCCGTCGGGATGGACCCGATGGTCAGCACGTTGTGGGTGACGTCCTCGCCGGTGGTGCCGTCGCCGCGGGTCGCGGCCCGGATCAGCTTCCCGTCGCGGTAGAGCAGATTCACGGCCAGCCCGTCGATCTTGACCTCGCACAGCCAACGCAACTGCTCGTGCGGGGCCTGGGTCGCGGCGTTGGCGCTCGCACGCTCGATCCAGGCGCTCAGCTCCGAGGTGCTGAAGACGTCCTCGAGCGAGTACATGCGGCTCAGGTGCTGCACGGGGGCGAACGCGGACGAGACGTCGCCGCCGACCTCCTGCGTGGGCGAATCGTTGGCGACAAGCTCCGGGTGCAGCGCCTCGATCTCCTCGAGGCGGCTGAAAAGACGGTCGAATTCGGCGTCGGAGACGAGGGAGGCGTCCTCGTTGTAGTACGCGAAGCGGTACCGCCGCACGTCGTCAGCCAGTTGTTCGTATTCGGTGCGCAGTGATTCGTTCACGCCTACCATCCTGCCTCATCGCCGCCGATCAGTCGTCGGCGGCGACTGTGGTGTCCAGCATCGCGAGGTCCGCGTGGGTGACCAGGTGGGAGCCGACGGCGTGCTCGACGAGCCGGGCCTTGCGGTTGGTCGCCAGCTTGCCGGCGCCGCCGCGCAGCCCCGCGATGCCGGCCTTGTCGAGCTTGTCGCAGACGTTGTCTAGCTTGCGGTTGAACTTCGTGATGGGCCAGCCCAGCCGCTCGGCAGCCTTCGCGCTCGAGGGGATCGAGCTCAGGCCCGTGCCGTCGCGGCGCAGCATCGGCTCGGCGAGCGCGACGACGAGGGCGCGCTGGGACACCGTCAGCGTCACGGGCCCGATCGTGGTGGCACCGTCGGGGTCGTCCGCGCTCCACTCCTGCCGGAACGCGGGCTGGGCCACGTGCACGCCGACCTCGTAGGTCGTCGGGCCGGCGGTGAACACGACGGACGTCTGGCTGAACACGAGCGGCAGCCGCGACCCGGGCGAGAGCCAGGCCTGCAGGCCGCCGGTCTTGTCCGAGATCGTCGCGGTCAGTCGTTTGCCGACGTTGGAGAGCCACCAGATCCCGTCGTAGCGGGCGATCGTGAGGAACTTGCGGTGCAGGTACGGGTTGTCGTCGACCTCGAGATGGCCCTCGCGGCCGATCTCGAAGACCCCGTCCTCGGCCACCGGGAACCACTCCCCGCAGAACTCCACATGCACGTCAGCCGCCATTCGCTCAGTCCTCCGTTCCCTGCTCGTCGCCCGTGCAAGAGCGAGCCGGGTCGGATACTCCGCCGCTCTCGCGCACGAGCTTGACCTCGATGCACGTCTCGACCCCGTCGCGCCGGGGCGTCGTGGCGCTGGCCGCGTCGGTCCGCTGCATCTCTCCGGTCTCGGTGGCCGTGATGGTCGCCCACTGGTAGAAGTCCCCCTCCATCGGCTCCGGGTTCTTCCACGTGAACGTGACGCTCTCCCCCTCGGTCGAGTGCCTGAACCCGTCGACCTTCGGCACCGTGCCGCCCACGATCGGATCCGCCGGGTCCGCCTCGCCGCCGAGCGAGGGCGCGGTCTCACGCGGGTTCTGCTCCGCCTGCGAGAGCAAGCTCATCGCGATGGCCACGCCGACAACGACCACGAGCGCGATCACCACGGCCACGAGCGCCTTCGGGAAGCGCTGGCGCTCGACGCGGCCATCATCCGCCGGTGCCGGCGCAAAGCCGTCCAGCCGCTGGTCACTCCGGGCCGATGCGGGCGACGACGACGGCGCCGCCTCCGAGCGCTCGGAAGGGTGGGCTGCGGGTGCGGCGGCTGGGCTTGGCTGTTCGGGGCGCCGCCCCGGGCTCGTCCCGAAGACGGGCCCGGGCGCCTGGGCGCCGTCGATGGACTGGACGCTGCGCACGCGGGTGGCGTCGCCGTCGTCGTCCTGGCCGTGGTCAGCGTCGATGGCGGCGTCGTCGAGCACCTCGAACGGGGTGACGGCGAGCCCTAGCTCGGGCTGGATGCGCTGGAACGCGCGGGCGAGCTCGGCCGCGGAACCGAAACGGGACGTCGGCGACTTGGACATCGACACCGCGAGCGTCTGGTTCAGCGAGGCGGGCACGTCCTGCCGGGACAGGGGCTCGAGCCGCGAGTTCGTGATGCGGTGGATCAGCTTGCTCTGCGTGTTGTCGCCGCCTCGGCGGACGAACGGCGAGTGGCCGGCGAGCAGCGTGTAGACGGTCGCGCCGAGGGAGTACACGTCCATGCGGACGCCATCGGGGTTGCCGCCGGCGAACGCCTCGGGGGCGGACCATGGGATCGACAGGCCGGCGTCGTCCGCGGCCTCGCCCGTGGCGCCGGAGATGCCGAAGTCCGTCAGGGCGGGCCGGTTGTAGTCCGTGGTGAGCACGTTGGCGGGCTTGATGTCCCGGTGCACGATGCCCGCGCGGTGGGCGGTCTCGACGGCCGAGCAGACCTGCACGCCGAGCGCGAGCGCTTCGTCGACGCCGAGCGTGCCGCGGCGGTAGCGCGCGTCGAGGCCCGGCCGCGAGCAGTACTCCATCGCCAGGTAGGAGCGGCCGTCGTCGGTGATGTCGGCCTGGTAGATCGTGACGATGTAGGGGTGGCTCGAGAGCTGCGCCATGAGATTCGCTTCGGACTCGAAGCGGCGGCGGGCGTCCGCGCTCGTGACGTCCGCGAGCAGCACCTTGACCGCGACCCGGCGGCGGGGCCGGTCCTGCTCGTACAGGTAGACGTCGGAGAAACCGCCCGATCCCAGCGGGTTCAGGTAGCTGAACCCGGGGATCTCGGGGGCCGGTGCGGGCGGACGTTTGGAACTCACGGCAGGTCCTCGAAGCGCAGGCTCACGCCGTCGCCCAGGTCGGCGACGTCGCCGCTGAGCAGCAGGACGGACTCCGACTTCCCGAGCCGGCGCGGGGACTGGCCCGGCCGGATCAGGACGGTGCCGTTGGTGGCGCCGAGGTCCACGAGCTCGACGTGCCAGCCGTCCACGCGCACCTGCAGGTGCGAGCGGGAGATGTCGCCGCTCGGGCTCGAGACCTGCATCAGGCGCGGCTGCCGGTCGCCGGTGAAGCCGCGGGCGCTGGGCTGGCGCCCGAGCACGACGGACCGCGTCAGTTCGTGTTCCGACTCCCGCTGGCCGCCGCCGTCGGCGACGATCATGCGGCCCAGCGCGGGCCGGATCACTTGGTGGGCGTCGCCCGTCAGTGCGGCCCCGCACACCGTGCAGGACGACGACGTCGGCGGGTTCGCGTGCCCCTCGGCGCACGCGCGGCCCAGGACGAACTCGGCGGTGCCCGCGCCCGTCGTCGTGTTGTGGCTCGTCAAGGTCAGGGCGTCGTCGGGTTCGCCGGAGGTCGACGGTGCCGGCTCCGGCGCGGGCGCGGGCGGTTCGGCTTGCGGCAGGTTGCTGCGCATGACGGTGTGGCCATCGTGATCACCGTCGGCGGCGCCCACTCCGGGCAGCACGGGCGGGGCCGGCTGCGACGGCGGGATCGGCGGAACGGGAGGCGCGTCGGGGGCGCCGCTCGTCTTGGTCCGCCACGGAACCGAGTCGATCATGCCCGGCTCGTCGGCGCTCTCGGCCTGGGCGGGCGCGGCCGGCGCCGGCTCAAGCACAGGTGGCGCCGCGGAGGGCGCCTGGGAAGCTGGCCGCGAAACGAGGATCGTGTCGGCGTCGTCGGCGTCCTCGACCGGGAGCTCGACCGCCGGGGCAGGCACGTCGTAGGTGCCGGTCTGATCTTCGCGCCGCCCCAACAGCTCACCGGCCAGCGAGATCTGCTCGAGGGAGATCGAGTCGGCCTCGCGCCCATGGTCGTGCTCGGGTTCCGGCGCGGGCTCGGGCGACGCCACCGTGAGTTCCGGTTCAGGCTCCGGCGCCGCAGCCGCAGCAGGCTCCGGCTCGGACGCCGGCGCCACGGTGGGCTCCGGTTCAGGCTTCGGCTGGGGCGCCGGTTCGGCGGGCGCTGCTGCAGCCTCCGCCGGCGTCGTAACCGGTTCCCGGCATTCCGCGGTACCGCAGCGCAGGCCGTCCACCCGCACGATCCCCTCGCCGATGGGCAGCCAGCCGTCGCCAGCGGCCGGTGCGCCGACGCGTACATCCCAGGCGTCTGCGGGCTGGAAACGGCGCTCCTGCCAGGTCGCCACGCCCTCGCCGCTCGCCCGCTCCGGGCCCTGCGTGCCCGTGGCGGAGAAGACGACGGCGCCGCGCACCACGACGTGCGGGGCCGCCTCGCGGGAGACGATCGCGAACGCCGGCAGCGAACCGATCTGCATGTTCGCCGCACTGAGGATGCTCGAGAGCAGCGACTCGACGGTCGCCGCCCCGCCGCTCTCGTCCCACAGGCGCGCCACGTCCTCACCGGGGGTGTTGCCCGGTAGCAGCAGCACGTGTTCGGGACGGACCAGCGCGAGCCAGTCCCCCGGGACGTATCGCAGGCCGGTCACGGCTTCCTCTCTTCCGTCGCGTCGCCACCGGCAGCGGCGACGGGTTCGGTCTCGCCTTCCTCCACCGCGTCCGGTCGCGGCATCGTGTCGGCCATATCGTCGTCGATGTGGCCGCTGACGGCGTCGGCCACGATCACGGTGATGTTGTCGCGGCCGCCGGTGCGCAGCGCGGCCTGGACGAGCGCGTCGACCGCCTCCTGCGGCTCGGCGAAGCGTTCGATGATTTCCTTCATCGTCTCGTCGCGCAGTTCGCCGCTGAGCCCGTCGGAGCAAATCAGAAGTCGGTCGCCGTGGTTGATCGGCAGCAGCCAGAAGTCGGCCCGGCTGTCGTCACCGGTGCCCAGGGCGCGGGTGATGACATGCCGGCGCGGGTGCCAGACAGCCTCCTTGGCGGAGATCTCCCCGCGGTCCATCATCAGCTGCACCTCGGAGTGGTCAACCGTGACCTGCTCCAGCTTGCCGCCGGCGAGGCGGTAGGTGCGCGAGTCCCCGACGTTGAAGACGAGCCAGTACGGCGTGCCCTCCTGGTAGACGACGGCGGCTCCCGTCAGGGTCGTGCCCGCGCGTTCGGCGGCGGCGGCGCGGATCGCGTTGTCGGCCGTGCGCATGAGCTGCTGGATCTGCTCGGCGTTCAGCTGGCCTCCGGCCTGCTCGTAGCCGTCGGCGAGGGTCTCGACGCAGACGCGACTGGCGACCTCCCCCGCTTCGTGCCCGCCCATGCCGTCCGCCACGGCGAAGAGCGAATCGGTAGCCAAGAAGGCGTCCTCGTTCAGCTCACGCCGCAGCCCGCGGTCAGTCGCCTGGCCGCGTCTGATGGTCACTGTGGCTTCCGGCGACCCGGCGCTCACGCGCGCTCCACCTTGAAGTAGCGGTCACCCATGTAGACAGTCTCTCCCATGCTCGCCTGCGTCGGCTGGCCCGCGACCAGATCGCGGCTGATTCCTGCGGCGTCCGTTACCGACGAGCCGTTGGTCGAATTGCGGTCGGTCACCCAGATGCCACTCGTGCTGGCCTGCACCAACAGGTGGGTCTTCGAGACGGACCGGCCGATGTCGGCGAGGCTGAGCAGATCGTCCACGCTCTCCCCGTCGACGGCGGAGGGGTTGCGGCCGATCAGCAGCGACTCGGCCAGGACGTGCGTCTGGCCGTCGTCGAACACGAGGCGCGCCTTCGTCGCGGCGACCTCCCGGAACTGCGTGTGGCCGAGCTCGTCATCGGGGTGCTCCTCGGCGGGCTCGGACGTGGCCGGTTCGATGGGGGGCGCGACGGCAGGAGCCGGGGCAGCAGCCGCGGCCACCGGTGCCTCTGCTGGCGGTTCGGTAGCGGCCGCGCGCGGCGGCTCCGCCGGCGCAGGCGGTGCCGGTTCGGGCTGCGCCGGCTCGGTAGGCGCGGGTGCTAGGGGCGCTGGCTGCGGGGCTTCGGGCTGTCCGGGTACGGCGTTGATGACGCCGGTGAAGGCCGCATCGGACTCGTGATGGGTCGCCTGCGCGACCGGAGCGGCCGGAAGGTGGGTCGGGGCGAAGGCCTCAGGCCCAAACAGGCCGCCCGTCGTCAGCGGGTCGCGGCCGACGCCGACGTCCATGACGAGGGTGCGGGCCACCTTGTCGTGCCAGCCCTGGCGCTGGTGATTGGCGTCCCACAGGTTGGAGACAACCATGAGCACCGGGCCGATGACGGGCACGACGCCGGCGACGCCGATGAGCAACCTTCGCACGATGACGCGGCCCCACCCGGGCGCAAAACCGTCCTCGTTGGAGGTGCGCAGCTTCAGCACGAGGTTGCCGAGAGTCTTGCCCTGCGTCGCCTCCCACCACCAGAGGAAGACGGTGTAGGCCAGGGCAACCAGGCCGAACAGCGCGTACGTCCCCGCGACCTGCGCGAGGATCTCTGGAGCGGTCGCCGCCTGCACGAGGCGCGGGCCTAGAACGGCGCCGAAGACGGCGCCCAGGATCGCCAGTGGGACGATGTCCAGCAGCCAGGCGGCCAGCCTCTTTCCCGCCGAGGCATTGACCAGGTTCATTACTTTGGCCACTGGTTACTCCTTTGGTGGTGTTGCGTTTACTTTACGGATGGCGAGTGCGTTCCCGCTAGGACGTTTACGTCCTGCCGCCATTTTCGCGACGATCCCCCCACGCTCCCCGGGCTCCCGGGCCGCGTTCTTGACGGCCATCGCCCCCGCGAGATCATGCGTGAGCGAGCGCGGCGAGTACTTGGCCCGCAGCCGCCCCCAGAACGTCGCCGACGACTTCATGGCCTCCGCCTGCTCGTCGACGGCCGCCCAATAGTCTGCCACCTCCTGCTCGCTCGGTTCGTGCGTCGAGAAGGTGGAGCGGTCCGCGGTGTCGGCGAGCGCCATCGCGGAGAGCCCCGCATCGGGGAACCCGTCGACGAGCGTGCGGGCGTTCTCCCGCCGGGTGGCCCCGGCACGGGAGACGATGCCGTAGTCGGTCGCCTGGCTGAGCACCTCCTGCCAGCCGCCGCTGACGCGGTCGCCCGTCGTGCCCAGCTGGGAACGACGACGGCGGCGGCGCAGCTTGAGCGCGAGGATCAGTAGGAACGGCGCCAACAGGAGCAGGATCGAGCCGAGCGAGAGGAGGACCGTGATGATGAGCGGCCCCCACAGCTCCCAGAAGGTCTTCTGCTCCTCCTCGGTCTCCTGCGGCTCCGGCGCTGTCTCCGGGGGCAGGTCCGGCTCCTCCTGCGCGGGAGGAGGCGGCTGCAGCACCTGCGGCTGGGGGACGGACTTCGGCTCCTGCTCGGGCGGCGTCGGCTGCTCGTCGTCGTCGGGCGTCGGGTCGAACGCGACCCAGCCGACGCCCTCGAAGGCGATCTCGACCCACGCGTGCACGTCCGAGCCCGTGAGGTCGATGGCCTGCTCCGGGTCGTATTCCTCCGGATAGAACCCCATGACCACGCGGGCGGGGATGCCTTGCTCACGGGCCATGAGCGCCATCGCGGCCGCGTACTGCTCGTCGTCGCCGATTAGGTCGTCGGCGTCGAGCAGGCTCGTGATGCGTCCCGCGCCGTGGCCCGACAGCGACGGCACCTGGCCCTCGGCGCCGTTGGAGAAGTAGCCGCTGGTGCTCAGGATGGTCTCGAGGCTGCGGGCGCGGTCGAGCGGGCCCTGGGCGGACCCGATGAACTCGACGGCTTTGGCCGCCGCCAGCGGGGGCACGTTGGCGAGCGTGGGCATGCGCAGCTGCGCGAACTCAGCCTCGGCGAGTTCCTCGTCTGTCGGCTTGATAGGGAACTGGACGTGCGCGGTGTAGGTATCGCCGGTGTCCAGGCCCGTCGCGCTGAGCGCGGTCTCGGCCTCGTCGCTGTAGAACAGCGAGCGCGCGAGCGCGTCCTCTCGCGCCCCGGAGACCTCGACGCCGCTGAGCCGGCCGCCCGCGGGCAGCCAGACGCCGTCGTACGCGCCGATGGTGATCTCGAGCTGGCCCGCGGTGCGGCGGGTGTCGGAGCCGGTGGCGCGGATGTCGGAGGAGTCGCCCACGGGGGCGAAGTTCCCGCCCGACTTGGGGTCGACGTTGAAGACCATGCCGTTGTACGAGTCGAGCGCAGCCAGGCGGATGCGCTCACCCTCGGGCAGGCCCTTGACGCTCAACAGGGTCTCGTCCGCCATGGTCTTGACGTACTTGCGGAAGCTCATCAGCGGGCTCGGGTAGCTGTAGAGGTCCACGGGCGGTTCGATCGCCTCGCGCAACACCTGGCGCGGGGTCTGCGGGCTGATCAACGGGGCGGCGGCCGCCGTCGCGCCGCTGGCGGCGAGCAGCACGACGGCGCCGATCGCCACCCGCCGCACGAGTCCGTCGCGGACACCGCGGGCGTCCTCGTCGGCGTGGTTGAGCGAGCGGAACCCGTCCTTGACCGTTCGAGCGATATAGCGCCGCCAGGCGAGCCAGCCGACGAGCACCGCGATGAACACGCCGCCACGCAGCAGCGGCAGCGGGACGTCGCGGGTGCCGAAGACGATGCCGACGACGAACATCACCAGCAGCGGCAGCAGCGTAAAGAACGGGGAACGCAGCCGCCACGCCGTCAGGCCGGCGACGAGGCCGGTGAGCAGGGTGGTCAGGAACGCGACGATGAGCACGCCCCCGAACGCGCCGACCGGCGGCGAGACGGTGAGCATGTCCTTCCAGGACATGACGACGCCGGCCAGCAGGGTGCGCAGCGACTCGAGAGTGGGGACCACGCCGTAGAGCGCCTCCCGCGGGGTCGCCAGCGGCGTCCCGAGCACGAGGTACAGGGCGGCGAAGATGGCCAGCGTCCGCCACACGCCCAGGCGGAACCAGACGTTCGCCCAGGCCAGCCCGAGGCCGGCGATGATCCCGCCGATCGACGCGAGCAGGTAGTGGGCGCTGCCGCCGTATGCGTCCCAGAGGCCGAGCGCGCCGAGGAACAGGGCGAGGCCGAGGCATCCGGCGTCGAGCCCGTAGCGCCACAGGGGTAGTTTCTCGCTCACGCTGCGGCCCTCCGGAGCATCAGGCCCAGCTCGTCGAGGCTGCCGAGCGTCAGGACGGTCAGGTCGCCGATGTTGGCGCGGGTCGCGGTCAGGCCGTGGCCGCAGCGGAGCGCGATGGCGCGCACTCCGAGCGGGACGTGCATGCTGGCCTCGCGCAGCTGGCGGGCCGTGGTGCCCGCGCCCGTGATGATGAAGACCACGGACGCGTTCGGTACCTGATCGGCAGCGGTCCGGACGAGGTCGACGACGGTGTGCCGCGGCGTCGGACGGCCCTCGACGCGGGTGAGCCCGTCCATCATGTTGCGGCCGGTGTCGGTGCGCACCGGGCCCGTCTGGGTCAGCACGGAGAGCTTGCGCTGCTCGAAGGTCGCCTGCAGCCCGATCGAGGCCGCCGCCGAGACGGCGAGCTCGAAGTCGTCTGCGGCGTCCGCCTCGGCCTCGCCGTACTCGGCGAGGTTGAGGGACAGCGCGACGGCCAGGTGGGAGCGGCGGGTCTCCTCGAACTGGCGGACCATGAGCTGACCGGTGCGTGCGGAGGACTTCCAGTGGATGTGGCGGCGGTCGTCGCCGGCCTCGTAGTCCCGCAGCGCGTGGAAGGAGACGTCGGAGTTGGACAGGTCGCGCGTCGGCATGCCCTCGAGGTCACGGATGAAGCCGGCGCTGGAACCGTCGAGCGCCGTCGTCTTGGGGTGCACGAAGAGCTCGTACTCATCGGTCCAGCTCACCTGGCGGCGCAGCAGCCCGAACGGATCCTGGCGAACCGAGCGGACCGGGCCGACGGCCAGCACGGCACGGCGGCGGGTCGGGATCGTGAAGAGGTCCTCGTGCTCGGCGTCGGGCTCCAGACGCGGAACGCGGAACGCGGCGACGGCGGCGCCGACGGGTAGCTCCATCGTCGCGCCGAAGGCGGCCCGCTTGGAGACGTTCTTGACGACCATTGCGCCAACCGCGCGGTCGCCCACGGCCACCCGGGTGCGGTTGAGGTCGAGGCGCACGTCGTAGTCGGTGCGCCCGAGCACGAAGGCGACGGCGATGACCAGCAGCAGGGCCGCCATGAACGCCCCGAGGAGGGCCTCCTGCCAGCCGAAGATCGCGCCGAGCAGCCACAACAGGATCGCGGTGCCCGCCACCACGAATCCGAGCGGCGAGACGATGCGGCCCGCCGGCTCGAAGAAACGGTCCGCGAGGGCGCGCAGCCGCTCCACCAGCGGGCGTGCGTACTCGCGGGCGATCGCGAGGGACTCGCCCACGGCGGTCGCCGATCGGCCGGCGGTGCGCCGCAGCGCCTGCCCGCGCCCGGAATCCGGGTCAGCGCGGCGTGCGCGGCGGGTGGCCCGAGGGCTCATGCGGAGCCCGCATCACGCCGCTTCGCGACGGTCGCCGCGTCGTCCGCGGTGGCGCCCACACGGTCCGAGGCGTAGCGCTCGTCGGCGTGCGAGCCGGTCGTGGTGACCGCCGCTGGCTCGGGTTGCGGGGCGGGCGCGGAGGTGCCGCGCTGCGTCGGGGCCGGAACCGAGCGCACGACGGCGGAGATCACCTGCTCGGACGTCGCGCCAGTGAACTCGGCCTCCGGGTCCAGGACGAGGCGGTGGGTCCAGACGAACGGTGCGAGCTCCTTGACGTCGTCGGGCAGGACGTAGTTCCGGCCCTCCGACGCAGCCCACACCTTGGCCGCGCGGACCATCGCCAGCGCGCCGCGGACGGAGACGCCGAGCCGTGTCTCGTCGGCCTCGCGCGTGCCCTCGCAGAGCTGCGCCACGTAGTTCAGGACGGCGTCGTCGACGTGAGTCGTCGAGGCAAGGTCCGCCATGTCGGCGATGGCCTCCGTGGTGATGACGGGCTTCAGCGCGGCCGAGCGGTCCTTCTGCGTGGCACCCGAGAGCAGCTCGACCGTTGCGGCCCGATTCGGGTAGCCGATGGACGTCTTGATGAGGAAGCGGTCCAGCTGCGCCTCGGGCAGGCGGTAGGTGCCGGCCTGCTCGATCGGGTTCTGGGTCGCGATGACCATGAACGGGCGCTGCTGGGGGTAGGTGACGCCGTCGACCGTCACTCGCCCCTCTTCCATGACCTCGAGCAGGGCCGACTGGGTCTTCGGTGAGGCGCGGTTGATCTCGTCGGCCAGGACCAGGTTCGCGAAGATCGGTCCGCGGTGGAACTCGAACTTCTGGGTCTTCTGGTCGTAGATCGTGATGCCCGTGACGTCGGAGGGCAGCAGGTCCGGGGTGAACTGGATGCGCGAGTTGGTGCCCTTGACGGTGGCCGCTAGCGACCGGGCCAGCATCGTCTTGCCCGTGCCGGGGGCGTCCTCGAGGAGGACATGGCCCTCCGCGAGCATCGCGGTGAGCACGAGGCGCACGGCGTCCTCCTTGCCGAGCACGGACTTGCCGACGTTGGCCACCAGCTTTCCGAAGGTCTCGGAGAACCAGCCGGCCTGCTCGTTGGTCATCGTCATTCGGTGTTCTCCTTGGAGTCGTGATTCATTGCGGCGCTGCGGGGCCTTCCCGGAGTACTGTGGCGCGACGGACTCACCAGCGCGCGTCGTTGGATCTGGTGCCGTCCACGATGGCGTACACGGGCATCGCGTAGCCTTCCTGGTTCACGCACTGGACGTTCTTGAAACCCCTGCCGTCGCTGCCGGCGGTCATGGTGTGCGGGTAGCCGTTGAACTTCCCGTTCTGGTTGTAGCAGTCGACCCGGTACGTGCCCGGGTTGAAGTTCTCGATCCGCACGTGGAACGTGTAGCACCGCGAATTGCAGCCGGTGTAGGAGTTGTTCAGGTCTCCCTTGGAGAGCGAAACCTTACGCTGCGGCTTGGCCTTCGTCGTCTCCGTCTTGGACCACGATTCCTTCTGCCCCTCGGTATCCGTCGCGACGATCTTGATGGTGCGCGAGGTGGAGTACCCGAGGCCGCTCACGGTCTCGGCGCCGTCGTTCTTGGTCTGGTTGCCGCCGATCGTGACCGTCTGGGTGACCTTGCGACCGTTGTAGGTACCGGCGCCAGTATTCCAGGTGAACTTGATCCAGTCGTTGCCACTGGAGGCGGAGATGTTCCCGTTGTCCCGCAGCGGACCGTAGGCGCTCGTGCTGTTGCTCGGGGCGCTCGGATTGGCGGGGCCGGCCGCGTTCACGGCGCGGACGCGCCACGTGTGCGGATCGCCGTTGGACCCGGTGTCGATCGCCGACCCCGGCCCGCCGAAGCCCTTCCAGGCGCCGCCGTCGGCCGAGTACTGGTACCCGGTGATCGGGGACCCATTGGCATTCGGGGCCGTGAAGTTGAGCTGGACCATCCGGTTGGCCCCGGTCGCCTTCGCGGTGACGTTACCGATCGTCTTGGGCCGGCCGTAGGGGGTGACCGCGGCCGACTGCGCGCTCTGATCCGAAGCACCGACCCGGTTGTGGGCGGTGACGCTGAACCGGTAGGACTTGCTGGTGTTCAGCCCTGTGATCGTCTGGTTGGAACGGTTGGCGGGGATGTCGCTGACGGTCCTGACCAGCGAACTGCCCTCGAACACGCGCACGGTGTACTTCTGGAGGGGAGCGCCATTGGCGCCGGGCGCCCTCCAGGACACGTCGACGACGCCGCCGTCGACCGCGGAATCCTTACGGACCGCCGTCGGCGCATCGGGCTTGAACGGGACGCCGGCCGGCGTGACCGCGGCCGAGTAGGTACTCCACTGCGACGGCTTGGCCGCCTTGTTCACGGCGCGCACCCGAACCTGGTAAGCCGTCCCGTTCTTGAGCCCCTCCCACGTGTAGGAGGTGCCCGTGATGCCCGTGACCTGGGCAACGCCGTTGGCCGGAGCCGGGGAGATCTCGAGCGTGTAGCTCTGGATCGCCGAGCCGCGGCTCACCGGCGCGTTCCAGTTGAACGTCGCCTTCTGGTCACCGTCTTTGCCCGTGGGTGCCGCCGGCTGCTCCGGTTCGACATCGGGGCGCGCATCCGCCGATTCCGGCGACTTCGGCGATTCGCCGATGGCGTTCGTGCCGGTCACCGTGAAGTTGTAGATCTGATCGTTGGTCAGCGGCGTGATGGTGCACGTCGTCGTCTTGCACTGCTGGCTGTGCCCGCCGCCGGTGACCGTGTAGTGGGTGATGGCGGACCCGTTGTTCGCGGGCGGGTCCCAGGTCAGGACCGCCTTGCGGTCCCCCGTGGACTCGACGCGTGGCAGGTTCGGCGCCGCCGGCGCACCCTTGACGTTCAGCGTGATCGTGCCGGATACGTTGCGCTGCGGGTCCTCCGTCACGTCCCCGATCACGTATTCGACGCGCATGGTGCCGACGAAATCGCTCTTCGGCGTGATCGCCACCTTGTTGCCGCGCACCTCGGCCGTGCCGGTGTTCTCGAGGGGGCGGGCGCTGATCAGCCGCAGGTCGCCCTCGCCCTGGTACGGGTTGTGGTCGTTCGCGAGCGCGTCGACGATCTCCGTCTGGCCCTGCGCCGCCTCCGGCACGTTGTCCGCGACAGCGACAGGCAGTTCACGGGTTGAACCGGTCACTGTGACCGTCATGGCGGCCGAAACCGGCGGGTTCACGCCGTCGCTGACGGAAACCGTGACCGTGCCGCGAGTACCCTTCGGCGTATCGGCGGGGGCGACGAGACGCAGGTTGTGCCCATCGACGATGGCAGCCTCAACGCCCGCTATCTCTACCGCGCCGAGGGCGAACTTGAGGTTCGGCACATCCTCGTCGTTCCGGTCGTTGGCAGCCATCCGAAGATCCATGATGGCCGGCCCCTCGCCCTGCCCGACGGAGATCGAGTTCGCCTGCAGCGTCGGCGGGAAGTTCTCCGGATCCGGCTGGTCCTCCTCTTCCTCGGGGTCGCCCTCCGGCCCCTGGCCATCCCGCTCCTCGTCCGGGTCGTTGCCCGGGCTCGGGAGGACGTTGATCGGGACCGTCAGCGTGGAGGTGAGGCCACGGTCGTCATCGGGGCCCGAGCCGTCCGTCACCTCGAACGTCACCGACGCCGAGCCGGAGAAGGACCGGCCCGCTTTGAAGGTGAGCTCGGTAGCGGACTTCACGAGCGCCCCGTCGTTCTCCGGCATCGAGCTCACGCTGTCTTCCGTCGTCAACCGCGGGCTGCGGCCATCGCGTACGAGGACGATCTCCTCGAGATCGATCGGCAGCGTCTCCCCCGCCGTGACCTCGAGCTGGACGTCGCTGCGCAGGATCGGTCGGGCCTCTCCCGTGCCCGGGACGTGCACAAACGCGGTCGACGTCAGCCCATCCGGATCGGTCAGCGTGTAGGCGATGACCTGCGGGGCGCTCCCGATCTGGACGACCATGCCGTCTTCGCTCACGGAGGCCGTCTCCGGGTCGTCCGGAAGGTGCACCTCGAGCTCCGACACGCTCCCGTCCGGGTCCTCGTCGTTGCGGAGGATGTCGACCGTGACTTCGTCGACATCGATGATCTCCTCGAGCGAGACCCGGTCGTCGCGCGCAATCGGCGCCAGCAGTTTGGCCTCGGGGTCCGATTTCACGGTCAGCGTTGCGGAGGCCGTGCCGCCGCGTCCGTCGGTGATGGAGTAGCGGACCGACGTCGTCCCGTCGTCCGGCGGCGACGTCAGCACGACTCGGCCGTCGACGACCTCGGCGTCGGTCTTGTTCTCCTCCGAGCCCAACTCGCGCATGAGCGCCAGGGGGTCCCCGTCCGGGTCGGTGTCGTTGGCCATGACATCCACGGCCACCGGCCGATCCGGGCGCACGGTGATGAAGTCGTTCACCGCCACGGGCGGGTTGTTGGCCTCGGACAACGGCGCGATGCCGATCTTGACCGTGGCCGTCGACCGGGCGCCGAGGCGGTCCTCGACGACGTACGTGAACTCGTCCGTCCCGCTCGCGTCCTTGTTGGCCGTGTAGTCGATGGACGCGCCGCGGATCTTGGCCGTTCCGTACTTCGGCGACGAGCCGAACTGGACGAGCGAGACCGAGTCGCCATCCGGGTCGATCGCCTCCAACGGCACCTGCACGTTGGTGCTGCTGCCGGCGAAGACTCGACCCTCGACAGGGACCGGGTTCGGCGGCGTGTTGCTCTCGAGGTCGGCCTCCCCCGCGGCGGGTTTGACGTTGAACGTCACCGTCGCGCTCGTCTCCTGGCCGTCCGGTCCGGCCACCTTGTAGACCGCCGACACCTGGCGCGCCTTGCCGCCGAAGTCACCGGCGCGGAACCGGACGACGTCGTCGGCGACCGAGATCAGCGAGCCCTCGCCGAGATCGTCGGTCTCCTCGAGCTCGGGCAGGAGCGTCAGCTCGCCGCCATTGGGATGGATGTCGTTTTCGAGGACCTTGACGGTCGCCACATCGTGTTCACGCACGACGACGGAATCCGGGTTGGCCTGGGGCGGATCCATGCGCGGCGGGGCAGGGATCGGGACGATGCGGATCTCCCCGGTCGACTCCCCGTTACCGTTCGCCACCGTGTAGCTGATCGTGGTCGGGTCGGTCAGCCCGCGCACGTCCGTGATACGCACAAAAGTGTTCCGCTCCACGCTCGTGGAGAACGGCGCCTCAGGATCGTTCTCGGCGGCGGTCACGACGAGCACGCCGCCCGACGGGTCCGTGTCATTGCCGAGCACGTCGACGAGGACGTTCTGTCCGGCCGGGAGCAGCGCGACGTCGCGCACGGCGATCGGCCGCTGTTCCGCGTCGTCTGGTTCGTTGATATCAATGCGCACGAGGCCCGGGGCGCTGGCGGGGCCGTTCGTCGCGACGTACTTGGCGTAGAACGTGCCCGCGCGTTCACCCGTCACAGACACGACGCCCGTCTCCGAATTGGTCTTCACGTCAAGACCCGCGACGTCGTCGACGTTGGCGAGACGCAGCCCGTCCCCGGACGGGTCGGTGTCGTTGACCAGCGGCTCGAAGGAGATGGATTCGCCGACCTGGCCCACGACGTGATCGGTCGCGGTGATGGGCGGGACGGTCGACTCGGCGAGAACCTCGACGAGGACGCGCCCCTTGGTGCTCTCGCGACCGTCGGAAACCTGAACCGTGATCTCCTTCTGCCCGACCCGCTTGCCATCGTCCTGGAAGGTGAGCGTGCCGTCGGGTCGAACGCGGATGACGTCGTCGCCCTCGCTCGTCCCGCCAAGCAGCTGCAGGTCGTCTCCCTCGGGGTCCGTCCAGTCGATCAGCAGGTTCTGGCTCACCGACTCGCCCTGCTGGACCCGCAGCACGGTCACCCGCTCCTGCTCAGGGGGCTCGTTCGAGTCCTCACCGACGACGTTCAAGCGCACGGTCGCCGAGTCGGATCCTCCGCGTCCGTCGGAGGCGGTGTAGACGAAGGTCGCGGCGCCGGAGGCGTCGTCGGGGACAACAAGCTGGAAGCCCGTCCCGTTGTGCACGGGCTGGAGCTCACCGATCGACGGGCCCGAGCCCTCGACGTCGGCCGTGAGGAGGTCGCCGTCCGGGTCCACGTCGTTGTAGAGCACGGGCAGCATCGTGGTGCGGCCGGGCCGCACGCTGAACGTGTCGTCCTCGGCGATGGGAGTCTGGTTCTCCTCGGTGCGATTCGGCAGCTCGATCGCGTCGGTGATCTCCTTGGTCTCCTCCTCCTTGGCCTCGCCCTCGCCCGCAGGCGGCTCCAGATCGCTCCAGTTGCTCACGATCTCCATGCCCTCATTCGTCAGCCACACCTGGCCGGAGGAGACGTCGTTGAGGACCACCACGTCGCGGTTGACGCGGAAGACCAGTTCGGCGCCCTCGGGCATGTCGGGCACGAGCAGGTTCTGGTTCTGCCCCGGGTCATCGCAGTAGCGCAGGTACTGGCCGCTCGTCTGCCAGGCGGCGTAGGTGCAGGAGCCCACCCGCACGGGCTCGATGGGGGTGCCGGCCGTGTCGAGCTGCTCGTAGTTGACGTCGCGCCCGTTCAGACCCACGGTGGCCAGCGAGTTGTCGAGGGCGATCGCGACGCCGTCGTTCTCCGGCCCGGGCGCTTGGAGACGGGCGTTGGCCGGGTTCTCGACGCTGGCCCGCTTGCCCTCGGAGGTGAACACGTCGCCGGAGGCGGCGTCGAAGACGACTCCGGTCTCCCCCACCGCGGTCAGCTGCGGCTCGGCCAGCTGCTTCAGATCCGCGATCTCGATCTCGTCCTGAGGTTGCACCTCGCCGGAATCGTCGAACGCGAAACTCGCCAGCACTCCGGCGTCGTAATCGACGGTCCAGACCGTGTCGTCCACCCCGACGACGGCGTCCACGTCGCCCTTGGAATCGACGAGCGGCTCAGCGACCTCGCCGGAGAAATCGGAGAGATTCTCGACGCCGGCCGCCTGCACGGTGCCGTGCTTGTCATCGGTGACCGCGACGACGGAGGTGCCGAAGGAGAAGGACGAGTTCGCGGGGAGGTTGTTGTCGCCGGCGAACTGGACCATGGCGGGGTCGATGGTCGTGATCGAGGCCTGCTCGAGATTGCGGACGAAGACGCTCTCGGCGTTCTGGACCAGATCGTAACTCGAGAGCGGGGTGACCACGCCGCCGTCGATCACGCGCGACTGGTAGTTGATGTGGCCGATCTTGCCTTCGGCCTGGTTCACGACCCAGACGCCGCCGTCGTTGAGCTCGACGTCGGCGGTTTCGAAACCGGGGTAGATGATCGCGCCGGTGACGGCGAGTGCCGCGATCGCGGAGACGGCCGTCGCCTTGAAGCCGGTGCTCTTCAAGGCCGTGGGCCATCCCGCTCGAGGGGACTTCGCCATGGGTGGTGTTCCTTCGCTTGTGGTCACGAAATACGCAGCCCAACCACGCATCGCTCCCCCGAACGGAGAGGCCGGACCCACCCTATTCTATGGACAAAGTGAAATTCTTAGCCATGGGCAGTTCTCCCCATGGCCGAGCCCGTGCCTGACTATGTCTTTTGACACCGGCGGCGCTCGGCCGGCGGTCAATCGATGATGAGCGACCCACCCTCGCCGTGGGCGAGATCGAACGGGGTGATGTCCCCGAATCCGCGCACCGAAGTGCTCTCGAGCTCCGAGAGGATGAAGCGGACATCGCCCTTGAGCGTCGCCGCCGTCAGCGCGTCGGTGAGGATCTGCCCCGGTTCGGCCAAGGACGTCAGCCGCGCGGCCAGATTGACCGTCGGACCGTAGATGTCCCCGAGGCGCGAGAGCACGCGCCCCCAGACCACGGACACGCGGGCCTCGGGCAGTGCCTCATCGGCATTGAGTTCCTGTGCCAATGTCAGGGCGATCTGCGCCCCGGCCTGCGGCGTCTCAGCGATGAACAGGACCTCGTCGCCGATGGTCTTAACCAGGCGGCCGCCGCCGACGGAGATGATCTCCGCAGATTTGTTCTCGAAGCGCTGGACGAGCTGGGCCAGCGTGCGCTCGTTCATGCGGCGCGAGAGCGAGGTGTAGGAGACGAGGTCGGCGAACCCGACCGCGCGGGCGAGCGGCAGGGGCGCGTCGTCGTCGTCCCCCGTGGAGACGGCGCCGGCCTGCGAGCGCGCGCCGAGCCGGTGTACGGCGGCGTTGAGGTTCCGCCGCCAGGAGTAGACGAGCAGCTCCTCGAGCGGGGCGATGAGGTCCGGCAGCAGCTCGACCATGGTGCGGCGGGCCTCGGGGTCGCTCATGCCCTGGTTCTGGATCATGTCCTCGACGAGCGCCTCGATCTGCCAGACGACCATGCGATCGGTCATCTGTCCGATGGACCGCGTCACCGAGATCGCGGCCTCCTCGGTGAGGCGCTCGGAGCGGACGTTGTCGATGATCGTCAGCAGGGCGTCTAGGTCCTTCTGCGTGAACGCGACGTCCTCGTCCCCGTGGTTGGGAAAACCGAGCGCACGCCAGAGTTTCCGGGCGCTGTGCAGAGAGATGCCGGCTTGCGCGGCCACGTCGCGGCGCTTCATGGTTCGCTCGCCGCCGATGAGGCGGGATTCGAGATTCTTCGTCGACGCCTTGACCTGCTGGCGCTTGATGGCCTCCACGAGCGGAAGGGCGCGTGTGATCGGCCCCGGATCCGTCGGCAGGTCGTCGGCGGAGAACGGCACGTCGGCGATCTTGTAGGAATCGTCGAAGTCCGGGGCGGTACCCGCCGCGTACCGGGAGTGATCGGGGAATTTGAGCTCGACGTTGATTGCGGGCATCTCGCGCGTCGCCGGCTCGGACTCGGACTCGGACTCGGCACCCTCGCACGGAAGCTCGGGCTCGACGGGGGTCGCGGCCAGGGCCGGCTCCGGCGTCCGAGGGTGCCCGCGAGCCTCGTCGTGTTCGCGGTTCTCAGACATGCGGCTTCCCATCCGGCGTCCGGCCTTCCGGCGCCGCCCAATCCATCTGTTGTTCAGTCTCTAGTTCTACACCATCGAACATGACGCTCCGAGGCAGCTCCTCGATTGCGTCGAGGACGAGCTCACGCAACTTGTGGACTGCGGGCGCGTTTTCCAGGATCGTCTCTCCGTTGGCCGTGATCATCACCAGATGCCCCGCCCCCACGGAGCGCTGCATCATGGTCTGTCTGACGATGAGTTCACGAATCAGCACGAGCGGAAGTTCCCGCAGCGAGCGGGCGCCGACGCCGGTGCGGATGAGGACGCGTCGGTTGGTGAGGTAGTACCACGCGCGCCGCCACCGGACGCAGGGCACCACGCTCCAGACAAGGATCAGTAGGGCGCCGAGCCCGAGCAGGGACGGGTAGACGATCGGCAAGATCTCCTCGAGCCACTCGGGCAGACCCTCCCGGCCCAGCCAGCCGGCCCCGAACGCGGTGGCCGCCACAAGGAGGAGGAACAGGCACGCGGGCCGCGTGAGGACGCGGCGGTGCTGGCGGGTCTTGACGATGACCCGCTCCGCCTCGCCGAGCTTGATTCGCACTCCACGCCCGCCTTTCCCTGTGTCCCGATCCGGTTGACCCTGCCACCATCCAGTCTAGTCAGGGCGGCCCGGCGATCCCGGGCTGCGGCTCAGGCGTAGCCGCCGTCCGCCCTGCGCAGGTGCACGACGTCGGCCGCGTGCACCGTGTGCCGCTCGCCGTCGGCACCGGTCAGCGTGAGGCCGCCGTCGGCCTCGAGCGCCGTAGCGGTGCCCTCGAGCGTGCGCCCGTCCGGCAGCTCGGCCCGCACGACGGCGCCGAGGGTCGCCATGGACTCCGCGACCAGCCCGCGCAGCTCGCCGAGCGCTCGGGCGTCGCCGCCGGCGGCAACGAGGCGGCCGTACCGAGCCGCCACGCGCTCGAGGTAGCCAGCGAGGATATCGGTTCCGCCGACGTCGTACCCGGAGTGCGCGAGGCTCGTCGCGGTGGGCACCGGCAGCTCCTCGTTCGTGAGATCGATGTTGATGCCGGTCCCGACGATGACGGCCGGTACGCGGCCGGCGGCTGCCGGGACGAGCTGCGCCAGAATGCCGGCGACCTTCCGCCAGCGGCCGTCGTCGCGGTCACGCGGGGCGACGAGCACGTCGTTGGGCCACTTCACGGCGGCACGCACGCCGCGAGCCTCCAGCGCCTCGACCAGGGCGCGCGCGCACAGCATCGACAACCAGCCGTAGGCGTCGGCCGGGAGGCGGTCCGGCTTGAAGAGGATGGAGACCGCCAACGAACTGCGCGGCGGGGCCGTCCACCCGCGACCGAGGCGCCCCTTGCCGGCGCTCTGATGACTCGTGGCGAGGACCGTCAGGTCGGCGGCGGCGGTCGCCGCCACCGCGAGATCTGCGTTCGTGGACCCGGTCTCCTCGACGACCGTGATCGCCGCATAGGGGCCTGCCGGGGACCGCAGGGCATCGAGCCGCCCGGCCTCCAGCGGCGGGCGGGCCGGGCCGGGTGGCGTCTGCTGTGGCGTGCTCATGTTTCCACCCTACTGGCGGGCACCCCCGGAAAGGGAGGCCCGCCGGAACCCGCGAGGAATGCTAAAGGAAGATGTCCGGGATCAAGCGGCCGGTGCCAGCGCTGTACCCGCTGAGGTCCTCAACGCCGGCGTCGGCCAGGACGGCCTCGTCGGTGAAGAAATTCCCGGTGCATTCGCGTCCCGGGCGCGAGAGCACCTCGACCGCGGCATCGGCCACGATCTCGGGGGTGCGCGCGGACTGGACCATCTGCTCGCCCCCGGGCAGCGCCCGGATGGCGGCCGTGTCGATCAGCGTCGCCGGCCAGAGCGAATTCACGCCCACGCCGTCGCCGCGCAGTTCCTCCGCGAGCCCGAGGGTCGTCATGCTCATGCCGTACTTGGCCATGGTGTAGGCGAGGTGCTCGCCGGCCCACGCCGGCTCGAGTGTTCCGCCGGGACCGCTCGCGATGGGCGGCGAGAGCGTGAGGATGTGCGGGTTGCGCCCCGCGGCCGCGGATTCGCGCAGGTACGGCAGCGCGAGCTTGGAGAGCAGGAACGCGCCGCGGACGTTGATGTCCTGCATCAGGTCGTAGCGCTTCATGTCGAGAGCGTCGGTCTTCGACAGGTCGATCGCGGACGCGTTGTTGACGACGATGTCGATGCCGCCGAACGCGGCGATGGTCGCTTCCACGGCGCGGGCGACGTCGTCGTCATTGCGCACGTCCCCGACGACGGCGAGCCCGCGGCCCCCGGCGGCGTCCACCTCGGCGGCGGCTGTGTGGACGGTTCCGTCGAGCTTCGGATGCGGTTCCGACGTCTTCGCGAGCAGGGCGACGTTGGCACCGCGGCGGGCGGCGGCGAGGGCGATGGCGAGGCCGATGCCGCGGCTGCCACCGCTCATCAGCAGGGTTCGGCCAGCGAGATTCTGCGGGGTGTTCTGCGTCATGACAGCCAGCGTAACGCAGATCACGCCCAATTGTTACCCGCGAGTAGAATTGGGCTGACGGTGGCGACACGGGCCGCGCCGCGAACTTTGGGGGCGTTTTTGTAGGCTTCCTACAGTCGCGTCCGGGTATCGTCTCATTAGACTTGCCTGAGCGGATGCTGGTGTTGTGCCTTTCCTACAGCCACAAAGTCCGCCCGACGCCAACCGCTGGACAACCTAAGGAGCCTTCGAAGGATGAGCGACGCCGAGACCATGGCCGCAGCGGATGCGATCGACCTGAGCACTACCGCAGGCAAGATCGCCGAGTTCCGCCGCCGACAGGCCCAGTCCCTGCTGCCGTCCGGCCCGGAGGCCGTCGAGAAGCAGCACGCGCGCGGCAAGCACACCGCCCGCGAGCGCATCGAGATGCTCCTCGACACGGACTCCTTCGTGGAGTTCGACGCCCTGGCCGTACACCGGACCACGGCCTTCGGCATGGAGAAGAAGCGCCCGCTCGGCGACGGCCTCGTCTCCGGCTACGGCACCGTCGACGGCCGCCTCGTCGCCGTCTACGCCCAGGACTTCACCGTCTACGGCGGCTCCCTGAGCAAGGTCAACGGCGAGAAGATCGTCAAGGTCCAGGAATTCGCCCTGCGCAACGGCTGCCCCATCGTCGGCATCAACGACGGCGGCGGCGCACGTATCCAGGAAGGTGTCGCCTCGCTCGCGATGTTCGCGGACATCTTCCGGAACAACGTGCACGCCTCGGGCGTGGTCCCCCAGATCTCCGTGATCATGGGACCGTGCGCCGGCGGCGCGGCCTACTCCCCCGCCTTGACCGACTACGTGATCATGGTGGACAAGACCAGCCACATGTTCATCACCGGCCCGGACGTCATCAAGACCGTCACCGGCGAGGACGTGGACATGGAGACCCTCGGCGGCGCGCGCCAGCACAACGCCACCACGGGCACCGCCAGCTACCTCGCCTCCGACGAGGCCGACGCTTTCGACTTCGTGCGCGAGTTGCTCGACTACCTCCCGTCGAACAACCTCGCCGAGGCCCCACACGTCGAGTTCGACGAGGAACTCGAACTCACCGCCGACGACCTCACCCTCGACGCCCTTATTCCGGACTCGGCCAACCAGCCGTACGACATGCGCACGGTCATCGAGCACATCGTCGACGACGGCGAGTTCCTGGAGATGCAGTCGCTCTACGCGCCCAACGTCATCATCGGCTACGCCCGCGTTGAAGGCCGCTCGATCGGCATCGTGGCCAACCAGCCGATGCAGTTCGCGGGCACCCTGGACATTTCCGCGAGCGAGAAGGCCGCGCGCTTCGTGCGCAACTGCGACGCGTTCGGCATCCCGATCCTCACGCTGGTCGACGTTCCGGGTTTCCTGCCCGGCAAGGACCAGGAGTTCCAGGGCATCATCCGCCGCGGCGCCAAGTTGCTCTACGCGTACGCCGAGGCGACCGTGCCGAAGCTGACCGTGATCACCCGCAAGGCCTACGGCGGCGCGTACATCGTCATGGGCTCCAAGAAGCTCGGCGCCGACATCAACATCGCGTGGCCGACGGCCCAGATCGGCGTCATGGGCGCCCAGGGCGCGGTCAACATCCTCTACCGGCGCGACCTGGCGAAGGTCGAGGCCGAGGGCGGCGACGTCGAAGCCCGGCGCACCGAGATCATCGAGGGTTACGAAGCCGAACTGCTCAACCCGTACCAGGCCGCCGAGCTGGGCTACATCGACGCCGTGATCGCCCCGAGCGACACCCGCCTGCAGATCGTCCGCGGCCTGCGCGCGTTGCGCGACAAGCACGCGTCGATTCCGGCCAAGAAGCACGGAAACATCCCGCTGTAAGGAGCCCCATGAGCATCGATACCCAATTAGCGGGCACGACGCCGGCCCCCGCAGGGGCACCCGCGCTCGAGGTCACCCGCGGCAATCCCACGCCCGAGGAGCTCGCGGCGCTGACCGCCGTCGTCCTCTCCCTGGGCGGCACCGAGGGCGTCGAACACCCGGGTCGTCGCACCCGCAAGGACACGATCCGGGACCGCGTGCGGCACAACCGCCGCATGGTCTCGATGCCGGGAGCCTGGCGCAGCGGCCGCTCCTAAACAGGCTCGCGGCGACGCGCCGCCGCGGCCCGCCCGGCATTTATTCAATGCTTCGTTCACGATATGGTGGCGGCATGACCCAGAGCACAATCGAGGCCGAAGCCCGCCGCGCACCCACCCCCATCGACGCCGTGGCCAGCGCGTACTACCAGCGCACCCTGGACCTGAACCCGGATCTGGCCACCATCCTCGGCATCCCGGGAGGCGAGAAAGAATACGGCGACTACTCGCCCGCCGGACGCGAGGCCCAGGCCGACGCCGCCCGCGCCGCGCTCGACTCCCTGGCGGGCCTCGAACCCACCGATGAGATCGACGCCGTCACCCTCGACGCGATGCGCGAGCGGCTGGGACTCGAGCTCGAGATCCATGCCACGGGCCTCACCGAACTAAACAACATCGCCTCACCCGCGCAGGAGATCCGCAGCATCTTCGACCTGATGCCGACGGAGACGGCGACCGACTGGGAACATATCAGCGGTCGGCTGACGAACGTCCCGGCCGCCCTGGCCGGCTACACCGCGTCGCTGCAGGCCAGCCGCGACGCCGGCCTCGTCTCCGCGCGACGTCAGGTCGAAATCGTCATCGAGCAGACACGCGAGTACGCCGCCGAAGACGGCTACTTCGAGCAGCTCGCACAGAACGCACAGGTCTCCGACGGCGAGTTGCCGGCCGAGCTGCGGGTCGACCTGACCACCAACGCGCGGATCGCCGCGGAAGCCTACGGGGCGTTCGCGGACTTCCTCGAGGTCGAGCTTCTCGACGCCGCCCCGGTCAAGGACGCCGTCGGACGCGAGCTGTACGCGCTCATGTCCCGCCGCTTCCTGGGGGCAGCCGTCGATCTCGAAGAGACCTACGCGTGGGGCATCGGCGAGCTCGAGCGGATCATCGCCGAGCAGCACCGTGCCGCCGAGCAGATCCGCCCCGGCGCCACGATCGCCGAGGCCAAGGAGATCCTCAACGCCGATCCGGACCGCCAGTTGCACGGAACGGATGCGCTGCGGGACTGGATGCAGGCACGCTCCGACGCCGCGTTGGCCGCGATGAAAGACGTGCACTTCGATATCCCCGCCCCCATGGATCGGCTCGAGTGCAAGATCGCCCCGACCCAAGAAGGCGGCGTCTACTACACCGGCCCCTCCGATGACTTCTCGCGCCCGGGCCGCATGTGGTGGTCCGTGCCCGCGGGTGAAGACAGCTTCACCACCTGGGCGGAGACGACGACGGTCTACCACGAGGGCGTACCCGGCCACCACCTGCAGATCGCTACCGCGACGCGGCTGAAGGACACTCTCAACCCGTGGCGTCGCCACCTCTGCTTCACTTCCGGCCACGCCGAGGGTTGGGCCCTCTACGCCGAGCGGCTCATGCATCAGCTCGGATTCCTGGATGATCCGGGTGACTACCTCGGCATGCTCGACATGCAGCGGATGCGGGCGGCGCGCGTCGTCTTCGACATCGGAGTCCACCTCGAACTGGCGATGCCCGAGGGGTGGGACGCCGAGCTGATGGGAGCGGGCGCCCCGGGGCAGACCTGGGACCCGGAGGTCGGCTTCGAGTTCCTGTCCCAGCACCTGGATCTCTCCGAAGGCCAGCTCAAGTTCGAGTTCACCCGTTACCTCGGTTGGCCGGGCCAGGCGCCGTCGTACAAGATCGGTCAGCGCCTCTGGGAGGAGATCCGCAGCGCCCGCGAGCAGCGCGAGGGTGAGAACTTCGATTTGCGAGCCTTCCACACCGACGCCCTGGCGGTCGGGTCCGTGGGGCTGGACACCCTGCGGCGCGCCCTGCTGGAGTGAGCCACGGCACGCGGGTGTCACACTGCGCCACAATGGCTTCGCGGCAATAGACCCCGTCACCTATTGTCGCCGGGTGAGCACTCAAACTTCGGCCTCCACGAAACCCCGCCTGCCCCGCTGGATGACGGCCTTCGGGCCCCAGGTCATCGCCGCACTGTTCGTCGGCGTCGCCCTGGGGCTCGTCGCCAAGGCGACCGGCAGCACCGAAGACGATCCGAACGCGCTGGGCCAGACCCTGCAGATCATCGGATCGTCCTACGTCTCGCTGCTGCGCACGGCCGTCATCCCGCTGATCTTCTTCGCGATCATCGCGTCGATCGCGAACCTCGCGCAGGTCTCCAACGCCGCCCGGCTGGCCTGGAAGACCCTGCTGTGGTTCGCGATCACGGCGCTGATCGCCGTCGTCATCGGCATCACGCTGGGCACGGTCTTCCAGCCGGGCGTGGGCACCGGCCAGGCGACGCCGGAGGGCTACGACGGCGGCACGGGCAGCTGGCTCGGCTTCCTCCAGGGCCTGATCCCGTCGAACTTCCTCGGTCTGGACGTCTCGGCGAAATACTCGGCGGACGAGGGCTCCGTCTCGACCCGCGTGAACTTCAACGTCCTGCAGATCATCGTGATCGCGATCGCCGTCGGCATCGCAGCCCTGAAGCTCGGTTCCGCAGCCGAGCCGTTCCTGAGCTTCTCCCGGTCCGTCCTGGCCATCATCCAGAAGGTCCTCTGGTGGATCATCCGCCTGGCGCCCCTCGGCACCGTCGGCCTGCTCGGCAACGCGACCGCAACGTATGGCTGGGACACCATCGGCGCCCTCGGCAAGTACACCGCGGCCATCTACGTCGGCCTCGCCCTCGTGCTCTTCGTCGTCTACCCGGTCCTGCTGAAGGTCAACGGTCTCTCCTTCAAGAAATACTTCGCCGGCGCCTGGCCCGCGATCCAGCTGGCCTTCGTCTCGCGCTCCTCGATCGGCACACTGCCGCTGAGCCAGCGCGTGACCGAGCGGAACCTCGGCGTCCCCAGCGGCTACGCATCCTTCGCGGTCCCGCTGGGCGCGACGACGAAGATGGACGGCTGCGCGGCCATCTACCCGGCGATCTCGGCCATCTTCGTGGCCCAGTTCTTCAACGTCGACCTGAGCCTCATCCACTACCTGCTGATCGTGCTCGTCTCAGTCGTCGGCTCCGCCGCTACGGCCGGCACCACGGGAGCGACGGTCATGCTGACGCTCACGCTGACCACCGTCGGCCTGCCGCTCGAGGGCGTCGCCCTGCTGCTCGCCGTGGACCCGATCCTCGACATGGGCCGCACCGCGGTCAACGTCGCCGGCCAGATCCTCGTGCCCACCCTCGTCGCCAAACGCGAAGGCATCCTCGACGAGGACACGTACAACGCCGCCAACCCGCTCGACCCCTTCGCCGACGAGGACAGCGAGGCCACTGAGGCCGCCGACTCAGAGACTGCGGGCGCGGACGACGACAAGGAACTCGTCGACGCCCGCAACTGATAGCGCCACCCGCACCTGCGGTCACAGCATCCAGCGCCGGCCGGCATCCTCACGATGAGGGTGCCGGCCGGCGCTTTGTGGTCACAACGCTCCCGCGATCACCTGCACGAAACAGAGAACCGCGAAGTTCACTCCACTCATCACACGTTTTGCACGCTGTGCAAAGTTGCACGTAGTGTAAAGATGTGAATCCGACACGACGCGACATTCCGAGCCCCTTCGGTGCCGACGAGCCCGTCTCCCGCCGCGAGCTCAACAAGGCCGCGACGCGCGGCGCCATCGTCGCGGCCGCCGTCGACATGCTGCGCACGCACCCCGACGAGCCCGTGACGGCGGACCGCGTGGCCGAGGCCGCCGGCGTGTCCCGCCGTACCTTCTTCAACTACTTTGGCTCGATCGAGGCCGCGCTCAACGCCCCCATGGACGACTATCTCGAGCTCGCGGTCGCAAACCTCGGAACGATCACCGAGTGCACCGCCGCCGCAGAGGCGGCCGTCCGAGCGATCCGCGACACGACCGGCGCGGAGGCCCTGCGCCCCGTTGCCGAGCTTTTCCTGCTGGCCCAGTCCAACGCGCAGCTGGCCCGGCTCCAGATGGAATCGTGGAACACGTGTGCCGAACGGATCATGGGCATCCTCCAAGAGGCCGACGCCGACGTGCCGCCGCTCGCGGCCGCAGCTTTCGCCCAGGCCATCGTCGGCGCCGGACGCGCCGCCTTCATGTACTGGGGCCAGAACCTGCCACCAGCCGCCGCCGGGCACTCCGGGGCCGCGCTCGCGTTGGCACTGGCCCCCGAATCCCTCGGGCGCTTGCAGGCCACGATGATCGAGGCGCTGACGCAATTGCGCGACGGTTTCCCCGCATTGCAGGCCCCGCCAGCCTAAGCACCCGGCTCGTCCGTCCCCAGCGACCAGCATTCTTCGACGCCTCGAAAGGCAATCACCATGGCTTCCTTCCTCTATCGGCTCGGTCGGGCCGCCTTCCGTCGGCGCTGGTGGTTCATCTCCGCATGGGCGGCCGTCCTCGCCGTCGTCGCCTTGTGCGCCGGCCTGTTCATGGGCACCTTGACCAACCAGTTCTCGATTCCCGGAACCGAAACGCAGCAGACCCTGGACCGGCTCAAACAGGAGCTGCCCGAAGCCGCGGGAGGGACCGGCACGATCGTCTTCCAGACCGACGACGGTCAGCCGTTCACGGAGGCGCAGAGGAACGCAGTCGCCGCCGCCCTCGGCGAGCTTGAACAGCTCGATCCGGTGCGCGAGGCCCGCGATCCGTTCGAGACGCAGCGGCAGCTCGACGATGCGTTGGCGGAGCTGGACGAAGGCCGGACGCAGCTCGCGGAGGGCCGCACCGAACTCGAGGACGGCAAGCAACAGCTCGCCGACGGCAAGAAGCAACTCGAGGAGGGCCGGGCCGACGTCGCGGACGGCTGGGAGCAGCTCGAGGCCGGTAAACAGGAGCTCGACGACGGCCGCGCCGAGCTGGAGGCCTCGCGCCCGGAGCTTGAGCAGGCCCGGACTCAACTCGCCAACGGCCGCGCCGAGTACCAGGCCGGCCAACAGAAACTGGAGAACGGCCGGGCCGAATACCGGGCCGGGAAGCAGCAGCTCGAGCAAGGCCGCGCCGACTACCAGAAGGGTCTCGCCGAATACCAAGCCGGCGTCGAGCAGTCCAAGGCCGGCGCGAAGCAGATCGCCGCCGCCGAACGGGAACTCGCGAACGGCCAGTCCGAGCTCGATGCCGGGCGAGAGCAGCACCAGGCAGGCGTCTCCCGTCTGACCTCCCAGCTCGGCGTGAAGACCCTTGACGAGGCCGCGCGAGCGTTCGACGCCCAGCAGGCGCAGCTGGATGCCGCCGCGGAGTCCGGCGAGATGTCGGATGCGGAGATCGCCGCGTCGCAGGCCCAGATCGACGAGGGCCGCGCCGCCGTCGAGCAACTGAAGACAACGGGCGCGCAGCTGGACGCCGGCCAGTCCGAGCTGGACGCCGGCCGTGCCACCCTGGAGACGAAGCAGAAGGAACTGACGGCGGGCGAGAAGAAACTCGCCGACGCCAAACGCCAGCTCGACGCCGCGAAGGCAGAGATTGCAGACGGCCAGAAGGAACTCGACGCCGCCTCCGCGCAACTCACCGCGGGCCAAACGGAGCTCGACGCCGCGGCCGCACAACTCGCCGACGGCGAGACGAAGCTGGCCGCCGGCGAGCGCCAGTTCGCCGAGGGGCAAGCGAAGCTCGAAGCCGGCGAGGCAGAGATCGCCGCGAACGAGGCGCGGCTGACGGAGGCCGAGGAGAAACTCGACGCCGAGGCGGCGAAGATCCCGGAGGCAGAAGCCGAGATCGCGGACGGCGAGGCCGATCTCGCCGAGGCCGAAGCGCAGATCAGCCTCGGCGCACGCCAGGCGGCGTCGAGCGAGGGCCTGCGTTTTGTCTCGGCGGACGGCACGACGGCGGCGGCCGCCATCCAGCTCGTCGGCTCGACCGACGCCCTGACCCCGGCGGAGCGCGAGGAGATCCAGCGCGTCGCCGGCTCGGTCGGGACCGCCGGCGTCGACGTCGACTACTCGAAGGAGATCATCCAAGACCTCAGCGAGGTCTTCGGCGCCGCCGAGATCATCGGCATCGCTATCGCCGCGATCGTCCTGTTCGTCATGCTGGGTACCATCGTCGCGGCCGGCCTACCGCTCATCGTCGCGGTGCTCGGCGTCGCGGTCGGCGTCGGGTCCACGTTGGCGTTGTCGAGCGTGATCGAGATGGCCTCGATCACGCCGGCGCTGGCGCTCATGCTCGGCCTGGCGGTCGGCATCGACTATTCGCTGTTCATCGTGCACCGCCATCGCCGCCAGCTCCTCGACGGGATGGAGCTGGAGGAGTCGATCGGCCGCGCGACGGGGACCAGCGGCAACGCCGTCGTCTTCGCCGGGCTGACCGTCGTTATCGCGCTGGCCGCCCTCGTGGTCCCGGGGTTGCCATTCCTCTCGATTCTCGGCCTCTCGGCGGCGTTCACCGTGGCCGTCGCCGTCGTCATGGCCCTCACCCTGACCCCGGCGATCCTCGGAGCGCTCGGCCAGCGGCTGCTGTCCAAGAAGGCCCGCGCCCGCGCCGCGGCAGCCCGGGAGGCGGCGGCCGCACCGCACCCCGGCGCGTCGGCCGGAGGCGACGAGCAGGGTACAACGACGAAGCGCGGCTGGGGCGCCCTCGCTACCCGCCGCCCGTGGCTCACGACGATCGTCTCCGTCGCCGTCCTGGCCCTCATCGCGCTGCCAGCGCTGGAACTGCGCACGGCCCTGCCGGACGGCAGTGCCGAGCCCGAAGGCTCCAGCGCCAGGACGGCCCACGACGAGGTGGCCGAGCGTTTCGGCGCCGGCTACAACGGGCCGCTCATGGCCGTCGTCGACCTGCCGCGGGCGGAGGACGGCACCGCGCTCGACGAGGACGGCGCGCTGGCGGCGAATCTCGACGTCGCCGACTACCTACGGGACATCGAGGGCGTCGTCGCCGCGGTCCCGGTCTCCACCAACGAGGCGAACACCGTCGGGATCGTCCAGATCATCCCGGTCGCGGGCCCCGCCGACGAACGGACCGAGGAGCTCGTGCACGAACTGCGCGCCGAGAAGGGCGCCATCGCCGAGGCCACGGGCTCCGAGGTCTCCCTCACCGGGCAGGTCGTGGGCCAGATCGACGTCTCCGAGAAGCTCGCCGAGGCGCTGCCGCTCTACTTGGGCATCGTGGTCGGGCTGTCGCTGATCCTGCTCCTGCTGGTCTTCCGCTCCGTCGTCGTGCCCCTGCTGGCCACGGCCGGTTTCCTGCTCTCCCTGTTCGCCGCCTTCGGCGCCACGGTGGCCGTCTACCAGTGGGGTTGGCTCGGCGAGGTCTTCGGCGTCGCCTCGCCGGGGCCGATCATGAGCTTCCTGCCCATCCTGCTCACCGGCATCCTCTTCGGCCTGGCCATGGACTACCAGGTGTTCCTCGTCTCCGGGATGCGCGAGGCCTTCGCCCACGGCCAGGACGCGCGCGAGGCGGTGACTTCCGGTTTCCGGCACGCGGCCCCCGTGGTGACGGCTGCGGCACTGATCATGGCGAGCGTCTTCGCCGGATTCATCTTCAGCCACATGACGATGATCCGGGCGATCGGCTTCTCACTGGCGTTCGGTGTGCTGTTCGACGCGTTCGTGGTCCGGATGACGCTCACCCCGGCTGTCATGCACCTGCTGGGTCGCCACGCCTGGTACCTGCCGCGCTGGCTGGAGAAGGTCCTGCCGGACGTCGACGTGGAGGGGGCGAAGCTGCAGACGCCGCGGGATAGGGCCACGGACGCCGACGACGCCCTCGGGGTGGACGACGCCTTCGGCCCGGACGGCGAGTTTTACACCAACAGCCCGAGCTCACCGGCGACGAGCGAGCTGCCGGCGACCGGCACCCGGGTGTAGCACCGGCGTCGCCGCCTGTGGCCCCGCGCCGGGCCACAGGCGGCGACAGCGTATACGGTGGTGGCATGACCGAGAACGCCGCCCCCGCGCCCGCCACCACCGACCTTCCGCTGCTCGTGCTCGCCTCCAAGTCGCCGGGGAGGGCGCGGATCCTGCGCGACGCCGGGATCGCGTTCGAGGCGCTCGTCTCCGACGTCGACGAGACCGCCGCCGTAGCCGACGCCGAGCAGCGTTTCGGCGCGCTCTCCCCCGCCGACACGGCCCTGCTGCTGGCCCGCGCTAAGGCCGAGGCCGTCGCCGCCGGCGGCGACGCGGACGGGGCGGTTGTGCTGGGGTGCGACTCGGTCTTCGAGCTCGACGGCGTCCCCTACGGCAAGCCGTACACCGAGGAGATCGCCGCCGAGCGGTGGCGCGCCATGCGCGGGAGCACCGGTGTGCTGCACACGGGGCACTGGCTGATCGACGACCGCGCGACGGACGAGGAGGCGGGCGAGGACGCCGGCACCGGGGTGACCGTCGGTGCGGTGGCGTCCGCTGCGGTGACGTTCGGCCGCCCGAGCGATGAGGAGATCGCAGCGTACGTGGCGACCGGCGAGCCGCTGCACTGCGCAGGCGCTTTCACGATCGACGGGCGCGGCGCGGCGTTCATCGAACGCGTCGAGGGCGATCCGCACGCGGTGGTCGGGCTCTCCGTCTCGACGCTGCGGGACCTGTTGGATCCGATGGGGCTGACGATCACTGACCTCTGGGATTAATCTGCCCCCGCCCCACGGCTCGATGGCCTCGCTCGCCGGGCATATGCTCGCCGGGCATATGCTCGCCGAGATCTTGTAGAGACCCTACAAAGTTGGGCGGGCGGCACGCGGAAAACATCGGTTTGATGCGTTGATACCCCACAATTGCCGGTAGGCTCCTTCGTGTTCAAGAGAAGGAGACCGCACACACCATGGCCAAGCTGACCAAGGTCCTCATCGCCAACCGCGGCGAAATCGCCGTCCGCGTGATCCGCGCCGCTCGCGACGAGGGCATCGCCTCCGTCGCCGTGTACGCCGATCCGGACCGCGACGCCCTGCACGTCCGCCTCGCCGACGAGGCCTACGCCCTCGGCGGAAGCACCGCTGCGGAGTCTTACCTCGTGATGGACAAGATCCTCGACGCCGCGGCGTCCTCCGGTGCCGACGCGATCCACCCCGGGTACGGCTTCCTCTCCGAGAACGCCCAGTTCGCCCAGCGCGTCATCGACGCCGGCCTGACCTGGATCGGCCCGCCCCCGCAGGCCATCTCCCAGCTCGGCGACAAGGTTCAGGCCCGCCACATCGCGGAGAAGGTCGGCGCCCCGCTGGTCCCCGGCACGAAGGACCCCGTCGAGAGCACCGAGGAAGTCGTCGCCTTCGCCGACGAGCACGGTCTGCCCCTGGCCATCAAGGCCGCGTACGGCGGCGGCGGCCGTGGCATCAAGGTCGCCCGCGACCGCGCAGACATCGGCGAACTCTACGAGTCAGCGGTGCGCGAGGCCACCGCGGCGTTCGGGCGCGGCGAGTGCTTCATCGAGCGCTTCCTCGACGCCCCGCGCCATGTCGAAACCCAGTGCCTGGCAGATATTCACGGCAACGTCGTCGTCGTCTCCACCCGCGACTGCTCCCTGCAGCGCCGCAACCAGAAGCTCGTCGAGGAGGCGCCCGCGCCGTTCCTGACGGCCGAGCAGAACGAACGCCTCTATGCGGCGTCGAAAGCCATCCTCGTCGAGGCCGGCTACGTCGGAGCCGGCACGTGCGAGTTCCTCGTGGGTCAGGACGGCGTCATTTCCTTCCTCGAGGTCAACACCCGCCTCCAGGTCGAGCACCCGGTCTCCGAGGAAGTCACCGGCATCGACCTCGTCCGCGAGCAGTTCCGGCTCGCGCGCGGCGAGGCGCTCGGCTACACGGACCCAGAGGTCCGCGGCCACTCCTTCGAGTTCCGCATCAACGGCGAAGACGCCGGACGCAACTTCATGCCCGCCCCCGGCACGATCACCAGCCTCAAGCTGCCCACGGGCCCGGGTGTGCGAGTGGATTCCGGCGTCGAGGAGGGCGAGTCCGTCTCCGGCAACTTCGACTCGATGATCGCCAAGCTCATCGTCACCGGCTCGACCCGCGAGCAGGCCGCCCAGCGCGCCCGCCGTGCTCTGGCCGAGATGACGATCGAGGGCATGCCGACAGTCCTGCCCTTCCACCGCGCCGTCATGTCCGACGACGCGTTTGTCCCCGCTGACGCCCCGTTCCGCGTGCACACGCGCTGGATCGAGACCGAGTTCGAGAACAACATCGCCCCGTTCTCCGCCGCCGGATCCGCACCGGCCGCCGAGGAGGACGGCGAGCGCCAGTCCATCACTGTCGAGGTCGGAGGCAAGCGCCTCGAGGTCGTCCTTCCCGCCGGCCTCGGCGCCGCCGCGGCCCCGGCGAAGGCCGGCAAGGCCAAGCGCAAGCGCTCCTCCCGCGGCGGAGCGACGGCGGCCGTCTCCGGTGACGCATTGACCTCACCGATGCAGGGCACGATCGTCAAGGTCGCAGCGCAGGACGGCGATACGGTAGCCGAGGGCGATCTGATCGTCGTCCTCGAAGCGATGAAGATGGAGCAGCCGCTCACCGCGCACAAGGCCGGCACCATCGAGGGGCTGACCGCCGCCGTCGGCGAAACGGTCAACGCGGGCGCGACGATCGCGACGATCGCCGACTGACCCGTTTGGTCCAGGCACTGCGACGGCGTCGCCCCACACGGGGGCGACGCCGTCGTCGTCTCATCCGGCTGAAACGGCTCCGGCGGCTTCGTTCAACAGCGCTCGCTCGCGCACGAGGGCGATCGCTGAGGACACCGCGCCGCGCAGGACCACGTCCGAACCGTGCGTCGAGGCGACGAGCTCCGCCCATCCGAGCAGGGACTCCTGGCCCATGATCTCGCGGGTACGCCGCAGGACCGGCTCAGCGGAGGCGGCAATCGAGCCAGCCACGATGATCCGGTCAAGGTCCAGCAGCCCCGAGAGAAGTTGAACCACCGGGGCCAGCCTCCCGGCGAGCGCGTCGACGATTCTTAGCGCCGTCGCGTCACCGCGGTCCGCGGCCCGGAAGACAGCCTCTGCACCCAGATCCTCGGGCGCGAGCGCGGCGAGCTCTCCTGTGAACTCTCCGGCGTCGATGAGCTGGCGGATCTCCCAGCGCACGCGCCGCAGGAGTCCGTGCGGCGCTTCGACGCCGACGACCATGTCGAGGACCCTCATCTCGCCGACTCCCCCGTGCTTACCGCGCAGAAGCCTCCCGTCGACGACGATCCCCGCGCCGAACCGTTCCGCGGAGAGCAGGGTCGCGAAGGAACGCACGCCGACGCCGGCGCCTTCGGCTGCTTCGCAGAGCGCCGCCAGATTCGCGTCGTTGTCGACGAGGACCTCCCACCCGCGGCCGTCGAAAAGAGAAATGAATCCGGGGTTGACCTTGTTCCAGTAGTTCTCACCCTCGTCCGCGGGCGACTCCCCATGTGGGTCCACGGGCGCGGGTACGGCGATGACGATTGCGGAGATGCGCTCCGGCGCCACCTTCGAGAGGCTCAGGGCTTCATCGACGAGGTCGACGAGGAGCTGGCGTCGCGTCTCCGCCGTCCGCGTAGCCCCGATGTTCCGGTGGACCCGCACGAGCTCCACGCCGTGCAAGTCGGTGACCACCACCGTGAAATCGTCCTCGTCCGCGTCGCACGCAATGACGTAGGCGGCATCCGGACGGAACACGTAGCGCAGCGCGGGACGGCCCTTGGCATAGTTGCCCGCGGCCCTCGCGTCCGCAACTTCCTCAAACCACCCGGCCGTGGCGAGGTCACGGCAGACCGACAGCACCGTGGCACGGGTCAGTCCCGTACCCGCCATGAATTCTGTTGCCGTGAGCGGCTGCCCAGGCCACGCGAACGCAAGTAGCCGTCGCGCGTTCAATGTCCGCGGGGAGACCGGCTCGTCGTTCTGCTGCTCCCGCCCGACGGAGTTCTCAGCGCGCCCGGGGGGTGCCGCAAACGAACCGTCCGGGGTGGCGGCAGCCCGCTTCCACCGGTTCGGGTCGGAAGATTGGATTTCTGTGACGTCATGCACATCGTAATTATAGACGCACTTATATTTACATGCTAAATTTATGGCCGATATGGTGTGGTGCACATCACTACACCTTGTGACGATCTACCTCTCATCGGACTCGACCCCAAGGAGACGAGCATGGGTTCATTCCCACCATCGACGGTTTCGCGGCGGAGTCTTCTCGCCGGTGCCGCAGGGCTCGCCGGACTCACCCTCGCCGGGTGTTCCGGAGGCGGCGGCGACGCGACCGCAATCCGCTTTTACCAGACCAAACGCGAAGTCATCACGTACATCCAGGACCTGCTCGGTGATTTCCGGGCCGAGTTCCCCCACATCCGCCCGATCCACGACACGAGCGAGGCCACCCTCAACGGACAGTTCGTGCGGACTTCGCCACCGGATCTCGCCCTCCAGCTCTACAACTACGAGATGGCGCGCTTTCAGGAACGCGGGGAGCTGAGCGACCTCTCGGATCTGCCGGAAGCGCAGCTGATCACGGACTCGGTGAAGGAGCAGCTCGACCTCTACCCGTCCTACCCGGGTCGCTTGTCCGTGCTCCCCTACTCGATGATGTCCGCGGCGGTCGTCTACAACAAGGAGATCTTCGCCGAGCACGGAGTCGAGGTGCCGACCACGCACAGCGAGTTCATCGCCGCCTGCGAGACCTTCCAGGACGCCGGCGTCACGCCGATCTACGGGACGTGGGCGGACAACTGGACGATCGTCCAGGGGCTCGTGGACTACACGGTCGGCGGCATGGTCGACGTCATCGGCCTCTTCCAGCAGCTGCGCGAGATCGGGCCCGACGTCGGACCTGACTCCGACGTGTCGTTCAGCAAGGTCCTCCGCGAGCCGCTCGAGAAGATGCTCACCCTGCTGCCGTACCACCAGCGCGATGCCAGGGGCCGCAACTACGGCGACGGCAACAACGCCTTCGCCAACGGCGAGGCCGCCATGTACCTGCAGGGTCCCTGGGCCGTCATCGAAATCGGGAAGATCAACCCCGACACGCAGGTCGGCACGTT
The DNA here is from genome assembly GCA_023896275.1 of Kocuria rosea subsp. polaris. GTDB lineage: Bacteria > Actinomycetota > Actinomycetes > Actinomycetales > Micrococcaceae > Zhihengliuella > Zhihengliuella polaris_A. Next base: position 70,143 of record MLDA01000017.1, read on the forward strand.
CCCGCTCCCCATGACCGAAGACGCCGCGGACAACAAGGTCCGCGTCAACCTGGACCTCGCGCTCTGGATCCCGGAGAACGCCAAGCACAAGGACGAGGCGCGCGAACTCCTCCAGTTCCTGGCCCGCCCGGAAATCCAGGACCCATACAACGAGTTCGCTTTGGGGTTCGGCGTTCGCAGCGACTCGCCGCCCGTCACGGACGAGCGCATCACGGAGATGCAGCCCTTCGTCGACCGCGGCGCCGTCTACCAGGGCGTGTCCCAGGGCATCCCGACCACCATCCCGTTCTACAACTACTGCCAGGACGTCGTCTACGGAGCCAGCCTCGAGCGCATGCTCGCCACGCTCGACGCCGACTGGGCCCGTCTGGCCAAGCGCGCCTAACCGGCGGATCACTCAAGGAGCATCATGTCCGTTACTTCACCTGTTGCGCCGGAGGCCACCCCTCCGGCCGGGCTGAGGCCGACCCCGAAGCGCCGGCCCGACAAGACCCACCTGTTCTTCCTCCTGCCCACCCTCGTCGCCTTCACCCTGTGTATTGCGCTGCCGGCGGTCATGGGGATCTTCTTCAGCTTCACCAACTCGGTCGGGTACGGCGAGTGGGACTTCGTGGGGCTGGCTAACTACGAGCTCATGTTCACCGACCCGGCGATCATGGCCTCGTTCTGGTTCACCATTTGGTTCTCCGGTGTCACCGTGATCGCGACGAACCTCATCGCGTTCCTGCTCGCGGTGGGCCTGACCGCGCAGATCCGCGCCCGAGTGCCGATGCGCGCGATCTTCGTGATCCCGATGGTGGTCTCGCCGATCATCATCGCGTTCGTCTTCCAGTTCCTCTTCGCGCGGACCCTTCCGACGGCGGCGCAGGCGGTCGGCTTTGGCCCGCTCGAGGACAGCATCCTCGCCAACCCGAATCTCGCCTGGCTCTCGATCGTCATCGTGACCGCCTGGCAGGCCGTCCCGGGCGCCATGCTCATCTACATCGCTGGCCTTCTGGCGATCCCGGGTGATCTCTACGAGGCGTCCGCCCTCGACGGCGCCGGCCCGTGGAAGCAGATGAAGATGATCACGATTCCGCTCATGGCCAGCTACATCGTGATCAACGTGATCCTCACCTTCAAGAACTTCCTGAACGCGTACGACATCATCGTCGGTCTGACCGACGGCGGACCCGGCACGTCGACGCGTTCGGTGGCCATGACGATCTTCTCGGGCTTCGAGACCGGCGACTACGCCTATCAGATGGCGACCGCCACGATCTTCTTCCTCATCACCCTGGCCATCGCCGTCGTGCAGCTGCGCCTGATGCGCCGAAAGGACCAGTGACCATGTCCACGAAGAGTTACGATTCCATCGGGACCACTCGTAAAATCCCGACCAACCGCTCCAAGGCGCGGCTCGGCAAGGACAAGTTCAACCTGCCGCTGACGATCGTCCTGGCCGTCTGCACGCTGGCCGTGCTGGTCCCGCTGTTCGTCACGGTGTCGATGGCCTTCAAGACCGGCGCGCAGGCCGTTCAGGGCCAGGCGTTCTCACTGCCGAGCCCGCTCAGCGTCGAGGGCTTCATCGAGGCCTGGAAGCTGACCAACTTCCCGGTCTCCTTCGGCCTGTCGGTCTTCGTCTCGGCGATCGCCGTCGCCGGCGCCGTCCTCATCAGCAGCATGGCCGCCTACGCGATCCACGCCAACTGGGAACGCAAGTTCTTCAAGTTCGCGTTCTTCTACATCCTCGCGGCCATGTTCCTGCCGTTCCCCGTGCTCGCGCTGTCGCAGATCAAGCTCAGCGGCTTCGTCGGCCTGGACACGCCGCTCGGCGTTGGCATCCTGCACATCATGTTCATGCTCGGATTCAACGTCCTCCTGCTGACGACCTTCTTGCGCGGCATGCCGCACGAGCTGGAGGAGGCCGCCCGCATCGACGGCGCGACGACGTGGCAGACCTTCTGGAAGGTCATCTTCCCGGTGCTCTCCCCGATGGCTGCCACCGTGGGCATCTTCGCGTTCCTGTTCTCGTGGAACGACTTCATGATGCCGTCGATGATCATCTCCGATCCGGCCCTGCAGACGCTGCCCGTGGTGAACCAGCTCTTCCAGAGCCAGTTCAGCAGCAACTACCACGTCTCGTTCGCTTCCTATCTGATGGCGATGGCCCCGGCCATCATCGTCTTCATCTTCACGCAGCGCTGGGTCCTCTCGGGAGTCACCCAGGGCGCCGTGAAGTCCTGATCCGAAGCGCCTGACCAGGGCCCGCCTCGGGCCCGCAGCGCCATGAGGGCCCGCCGTCTGTTCCGGCGGGCCCTCCTTCGCTAGCCCTCGAAACTCCGATGAGAAGGAAACACCCATGAGCACCGAGCAGATCTCGACCCTGCCCGCGAGCGACGTCGCCGATCGCATGGACGACCCGAACTGGTGGCGCCAGGCCGCCGTCTACCAGATCTACCCGCGCAGCTTCGCCGACGCGAACGGCGACGGCATCGGCGACCTCAAAGGCATCACCTCCAAGGTCCCGTACCTGTCCGCGCTCGGCGTCGATGCCGTCTGGCTCAGCCCGTTCTACCCGTCCGCTCTGGCCGACGGCGGCTACGACGTCGACGACTACCGCGACGTGGACCCCAAGATCGGCACGCTGGCCGACTTCGACGAGATGACCGCCGCCCTGAAAGAGGCCGGCATCAAGCTCATCGTGGACATCGTCCCCAACCATTCCTCCGACCGCCACGAGTGGTTCAAGCAGGCACTCGCCGCCCCGAAGGGCTCCCCCGAGCGCGACCGCTACATCTTCCGCGACGGGCTCGGCGAGAACGGCGACCTGCCCCCGAGCGACTGGGAGTCCGTCTTCGGCGGCCCGACCTGGGAACGCATCACCGAGCCCGACGGGACCCCTGGCCAGTGGTATTTCCACATCTTCGCCAAGGAGCAGCCCGACTTCAACTGGGACAACCCCGAGGTCCGCGACGACTTCCTGAAGACCCTGCGCTTCTGGTCCGACCGCGGGGTCGACGGCTTCCGCATCGACGTGGCCCACGCCCTGACCAAGAACCTCGAGGGCGCCCTGCCCACCAAGGCGGACCTCGAGGCCAGGTCCAGCGGCGGCGACGGCTTCCTCGACGGGTCCCACCCGTACTGGGACCGCGACGAGGTGCACGAGATCTACGCCGAGTGGCGCAAACTCTTCAACGAGTACGACCCGCCGCGCACCGCCGTCGCCGAGGCTTGGGTCCACTCCGATCGCCGCGCCCGCTACGCCAGCCCGGAGGGCCTGGGCCAGGCCTTCAACTTCGACCTGCTCATGGCCGCGTTCGACGCCGCCGAGTTCAAGTCGATCATCACGAAGAACCTCGCCGAGTCGCAGACGTCCGGCGCCTCCACGACGTGGGTCTTCTCCAACCACGACGTCGTCCGCCACGCCACCCGCTACGGCCTGACGGACGGATCCTCGGGCGACAACGGCGAGATCATGGGCGGCCAGGCCGGCAAGCAGTGGCTGCTCGACGGCGGCCGCCAGGAGGACGTCGACGTCGAGCTCGGCCTGCGCAGGGCCCGGGCCGCGACCCTGCTGGAACTCGCGCTGCCCGGCTCATCCTACATCTACCAGGGTGAGGAGCTGGGGCTGCCCGAGGTCGGCGGGGAGATCTCCGACGCCGAGCGGCAGGACCCCTCGTTCTTCCGCAACAAGGGTGTCGAGATCGGCCGCGACGGCTGCCGGGTCCCGCTTCCGTGGGAGAGCACCGGGACCTCGTTCGGGTTCGGCGCCGGCGGCGCCCACCTGCCGCAGCCCGAGTGGTTCGCCGACTACGCCGTCGCGACGCAGGACGGCATCGCCGGATCCACGCTCGAGCTCTACCGGGCCGCCCTCGGGCTGCGGCGCGAGCTGCAGGCCGAGGAGTCGCTCGAGTGGCTCGAGACCGGACGCGGCGACGTGCTCGCGTTCCGCCGCCCGAACGGCTGGGTGAGCGTCACCAACTTCGGCGGCGACGACGTCGAACTGCCCGACGGCGACGTGCTCGTCGCCAGCGCCGAGCTGGACGGCCGCGTCCTGCCGGGTGCGACCACCGTCTGGCTCCAGCAGTAGCCAGCGCGGCCCCATTGCCCGCCCGCTCCGAAGCGAGCACACTCAGGGGTAGCGGGGCACACGCCCCGCCGTTTCAGGGATCGAGAGGAGGAGCGGTGATGTCCAAACGCAAGAAGGACAAGCGACTCCCCCAGCCGCCGCCCCGGAGCGAACGGCTGCTTCTCGACGTGTTGCGACAAGCTGAGCGCGCCGGGGCCAAGGCCGGCCGCAAGGCGGCCGAAAAGGCATTGAAGCGCGCCGGCGCGGCCGGTCGCGGCCACTCGAAGGAGCTGTCGGCGGCCGCGGAAAAGACCGCGTCCGCCGCGGCGCGCCTCGTGGCGCAGGAGATCATGTGCCGGGCCGCCGACGCCGGGTCCGCGACGGATCGCTCGTCCGACGGCGGTCCGCCGCCGTCGGACGACGCGCAGCGGCGGGCCCGGAAGCTGGGGCAGCACATCCTGCGCGTGAAGCACGTGCAGCGGCTCGGCCCGTGCATGGTCCGGGTCGTCGCCGGCGCCCCGGACCTGGCCGGATTCCGTCCACATCGTCACGCCGACCAGTACGTCAAGGTCTACGTCGTGGATCCGCTGCTGGGGCTGGAGCCGCCGTATGACCTGAAGGAACTGCGCCGCCGGCTGCCGCGCGAGCAGCTACCGCGCACACGTTCCTACACGATCCGGTGGGTCGACCTCCACGCCGAGGAGCTGGCCATCGACTTCGCCGTGCACCCCGGGGGTGCGGGCTCGGCCTGGGCCCAGGCGGCCGAACCCGGCACCGCGCTGGTCATCTCACCGGCCAAAGGCAAGTTCACGCCAGATCCCGTGTCGGCGTTCCACGTCTTCGCCGCCGACGAGGCCGGCCTGCCGGCCGTCAGCTCGGCTCTGGAGTCGCTGCCGGACGACGCCCGCGGCGTCGCCCTGCTGGAGGCCGCCGGGGCGGACGGTGAACTGGACCTTCGGCACCCGCCCGGTCTGGAAATACGTTGGCTGCACCGCGACGGCGCGGCCCCCGGCACCACCAACCTGCTCGCCGACGCACTCGCCGACCTGGATCGTCCGCCCAAAGGCGGCTCAGTGATGATCCACGCCGAGCGCGGGGCGTGCAAGGCGATGGCCCGGACCGTGGCGGGCTGGGGGCTCGAGGAGCGCCGCGTGCGCGTCTCCTCGTATTGGACCCTCCGCCGTCGGCGGTGAGGCCCGACGCGGGGTCGAGCTAGGCGACGTTGTTGTCGTAGTCCACGTCGCGCGTTTCGCGAGTCAGCCACAGCGCGATGAGCGTGGCGATGGCACCGATGCCCAGGTAGACGCCGACCAGGACGGTGTTCCCGCCGCCGGCCTGCCACAGGGCGATCGCGACGAACGAGGCCGGAGCGGCGCCGATCACGGACGCGAGGTTGTAGGCGACGGCCGAACCCGTGTAGCGGACGTTGGCCGGGAAGAGCTCGGGCAGGATCGCCGCCATCGGCCCGAACGTGAGCCCCATGAGCGTGAAGCCGATGACCAGGCCGGCCATGGCCGCGGCGGTGCCCGGGCCGAAGAAGAGCGGCCACGCACCGCCGAACACCAGGATGCCGGTGGTGACGAGGAGGAGGAACTTGCGTCGGCCGAATTTCTCCGCGAGCGGGCCGGAGACCAGCGTGAAGATGCCGAAGAAGACGACGCCGATGATCAACATGGTCAGGAAGAGCGGTCGCTCGATGCCCAGGCCCGGCACAAACGCCGCCGCGTCGAAGGGCTCGCCGGCCTCGGCAGCCGCGGCCGCGGCCTGCTCCGTGGTCTTTGCCGTGCCGTAGGTCAGCGTGAACGAGGTCATCAGGTAGAAGAGCACGTAAGTCGCAACCATGATGAACGTACCGGCGACGACCGGGCGCCAGTGGTGCTTGAACGTGGTGGCCAGCGGCGACTTCGCGACCTTCTTCTGCTCCACAACGTTGGTGAAGGACACCGACTCGACGAGCTTCAAGCGAACGTAGAGGCCCACGGCGACCATGACCGCGGAGAGCACGAACGGAACACGCCAGCCCCAGTCCTGGAACTGCTCCGGGGTCAGGCCCAGCTGCAGGCCGACGAACATGAGGTTCGCGATGATGAAGCCGAGCGGTGCACCCAACTGCGGGAACGTGCCGTAGATCGCGCGCTTGCCCTTCGGCGCGTTCTCGGTGGCGAGCAACGCCGCGCCGGACCACTCGCCGCCGAGCGCGAGGCCCTGGGCGAAGCGCAGGATCACGAGCATGACGGGCGCGAGGATCACGAAGCTACCCTGCGCCGCCGGCAGGAAACCGATGAGGAACGTCGCGATGCCCATCGTCAGCAGCGAGGCCACGAGGGTCCCCTTGCGCCCGATCTTGTCCCCGAAGTGACCGAAGACGATGGAGCCGAGGGGGCGCGCCACGAAAGCGACGCCGAAGATCGCGAACGCGCTGAGGATCGCGTTGATCTCCGTGGCGTCCGGGAAGAAGAGCGCGGGGAAGACCAAAACGGACGCGGTGGCGTAGATGTAGAAGTCGTAGAACTCGATCGTGGTGCCGATCAAGCTGGCGAAGATAACGCGGCCGCGCGTGTTTTGCTTCGGCACGTTAGCGACTGGTGCTGACACGGTATTTCCTTCTCTCGTGGTGCAGTGAATGCTTCTGCGGCGATCAGGACCAATATCCTAGGCAACTATCGCCACATTCTGGACCGTACATCCACATAGTGGACACCCGGCGACGACGCGCCGTGTCCCACGTCACACCGCCGCGCACGAGACACGAGAAAGGCCCGCCCACCCGGCACGGGTGGACGGGCCGCCGGCCGCAGCGCCGGGGGCGCCCTTTAAAGGTGTACGTGAAGGCGACGCCCCGCCTCGGAAATCGATCCGGCCAGCGACGGGTAGACGGTGAACGTCTCGGCGAGATCGTCAACGTGCAGGCGCTTGTGCACGGCGAGACCGATCGGGAAGATCAGTTCGGAGGCGCGCGGCGCGACGACGACGCCGCCGATGACCGTACCCGAGCCCTTGCGCGCGAGGATCTTAACGAAGCCCTCCTGCACGTTCATCATCTTCGCGCGGGCGTTGGTCGCCAGGTTCAGCTTGATGATGTCGGCCTGATATTTGCCCTCGGCGACTTCCTGCTCGGAGACGCCGACGGTGGCGATCTCCGGCGAGGTGAAGATGTTGGCCGAGACCTCGTTGAGCTTGAGCGGCTTCACGCCATCGCCGAGCAGGTGCGCCATCGCGATGCGTCCCTGCATGGCCGCGACCGAGGCCAGGGCGAAGACGCCCGTGCAGTCACCGGCGGCGTAAACGTTGGGCGCAGTCGTGCGGGAGACGCCGTCGACCTTGATGTGGCCCGCGTCGGTGAGCTGCACGCCGGCCTCCTCGAGGCCGATGTCGGCCGTATTCGGGATGCCGCCGACGGCGACGAGGCAGTGGCTGCCCTCGAGGACCTCACCCGAAGACAGGGTGACCTTGACGACGTCGCCGTCGCGGTCGACGGCCTCGGCACGCACGCGGGATTTCACCGTGATGCCGTTGCGCTCGAACGCGGTCTCAAGCACGTTCGCAGCGTCGGCGTCCTCGCCGGGGAGGACGCGGTCGCGCGAGGAGACCAGGGTGACCTTGGTGCCGAGCAGGTTGTACGCGGAGGCAAACTCGGCGCCGGTGACACCGGAGCCGACCACGATCAGGTGCTCCGGGATCTCTTGCAGGTGGTAGATCTGCGTCCAGTTGAAGATCCGCTCGCCGTCCGGCATGGCCGTCGGCAGCTCGCGGGGGTGCGCGCCCACAGCCAGCAGGAGGGCGTCGGCCTCGATCGTCTGAATTCCGCCGTCGTCCGCGGTGACCTCAACCGTGCGGTTGTCGAGGAGGCGGCCGGCGCCCAGCAGGACTTTCACGCCGGCGCGCTCGAGCCCGGCGTGGATGTCGTCGGACTGGCTGCGGGCCAGGCTGAGCAGCCGCTCGTTGACGAGGCCGAGATCCGCCGTCGCCTCTTCGGCGCCGACGCGCACGCCGAAGTCGACGGCGGTGCCGACGCGACGCATCGCGTCCGCGGTTGCGATCAGGGTCTTGGAGGGAACGACGTCGGTCAGGACAGCGGAACCGCCCATGCCCTGGCGCTCGACGACGGTCACGTTGGCCCCGAGCTGCGCGGCCACCATGGCGGCCTCGTAGCCGCCGGGGCCACCGCCGAGGATGACGAGGCGGGTGTTGATGAGAGTATGCGATGAGGTCACGCGGCCATTCTCCCCCAGAGCCGCCCCGGTTGCACGCCGATCGAGGTGAAAAGCGGCACATTTCCTAGCCCGAGCCCACGTGCCGAAGCCCGTCATTACCGGTAGGTTAGGGCTCGTGAGTGAAATTCTTGAGGACCCCTTTGACCTCGCGGCCCGCGCCGCGGCCGCCATCGCCGAGCAGACCGGCGTCGAATCGCACGACATTGCCCTCGTCCTGGGCTCCGGCTGGGGTGGCGCGGCCGACCTGCTGGGCGAGACGACCCACACCCTCGACGCCTCGACCCTGCCCGGTTTCCACGCACCGGCGGTCGTGGGCCACGTCGGCACCATCCGCTCGATCCTGACCAGCGATGGCAAGCGGCTGCTGGTCCTCGGCGCGCGGACCCACTACTACGAGGGCCGCGGCGTGCGCGCCGTCGTGCACGGCGTCCGCACGGCCGCCGCCGCCGGCTGCGCGAGTCTCGTGCTGACCAATGGCTGCGGTGGGCTGAACCCCGCCTGGGCCCCCGGGACCCCCGTCCTCATCAGCGACCACATCAACCTCACCGCGTCGTCCCCGCTTGAGGGCGCCACGTTCGTGGACCTGACGGACCTCTATTCCCCGCGCCTGCGCGCGATCGCCCGGGAGGTCGACCCGAGCCTCGACGAGGGTGTGTACGCCCAGTTCACGGGCCCGCACTACGAGACCCCGGCCGAGGTCCGCTACGCGAAGGCCATCGGCGCCGACCTCGTCGGCATGTCGACGGCCCTCGAGGCTATCGCCGCGCGCCACGCCGGCCTGGAGGTCTTCGGCATCTCGCTCGTGACCAACCTCGCCGCGGGCATCAGCGACGCGCCGCTCAGCCACGAAGAGGTCCTCGAGGCCGGGCAGGCCGCCGGGCCGCGGATCTCGAAGCTGCTGGCCAGCATCGTCGAGCGAGCCTAGGGATCGGTCATGAGCTCCTCGAACGAAGCCCGCACCTACCCGCCCGCGGATCTGGCCGCCGAAGCCCGCCGCTGGATCGCGGAAGACCCCGACAGCACGACGGCGGCCGAGCTGACCCGGGTACTCGAGGCCGCTGAGGCCGGCGACGCCGCCGCCCGCGCGGACCTGACGTCCCGCTTTGCCACGACGCTGGCCTTCGGCACCGCCGGACTGCGCGCCGAGCTCGGTGCCGGCCCGAACCGTATGAACCGGGTCGTGGTCCGCCGCACCGCGGCCGGGCTGGCCGCCCACCTGCTCGACCTTGCCGGCGGCGCTTACACCCCGCGCGCCGTGATCGGCTACGACGCCCGGTACAACTCGGACGTCTTCGCCGAAGAGACCGCGGCGATCTTCACCGCCGCGGGGATCGACGCGTTCTTGCTGCCCTCGGCCCTTCCCACGCCTGTGCTGGCCTACGCGGTCCGCGCGCTCGACGCCGAGGCGGGCGTTATGGTCACCGCAAGCCACAACCCGCCCCGGGACAACGGCTACAAGGTCTACCTCGGCGGGCGCGCGGTCGACGACGCCGGCCGGGGCGCGCAAATCGTCGCGCCCGCCGACGCGGCGATCGCCGCCAGGATCGACTACGACGGCCCGCTGGCGGATACCCAGCTCGCCGGCGACGGATGGACGGTGCTGCCGGAATCGATCACTGAGGAGTACGCGGGCGCCGTCGTCGCCCTCTCCCCCGCGACCGAGGCCAACCGCGCCGAGCGTTCGGCGACGAGCATCGTGCTCACGTCGATGCACGGCGTCGGCTCCGCGACGATGCTGGGTGTCTTCGACCGCGCCGGATTCTCGCACGTCACGCCCGTGATCGAGCAGGCCGAGCCGGACCCGGACTTCCCGACCGTGGCTTTCCCGAACCCCGAGGAGCCGGGGGCCATGGACCTGGCCCTCGCTACCGCGGAGCGCGTGGGCGCGGACCTCGTGATCGCCAACGACCCGGACGCTGACCGTTGCGCCGCCGCGGTCAACGTGCCCGGCCCCGGGTGGCGGATGCTGCGCGGGGACGAGGTCGGTGCGTTGCTCGGCTCGCACATCGCCTCCGGTCTCGCCGCGGGCAGCGACAGCGGTGCCGCGGCGCCGGTGTTCGCGAACTCGATCGTCTCCTCGCGCCTGCTCGGCCGCATCGCCGCAGCGCACGGGATCGAGCACCACGAGACGCTGACCGGGTTCAAGTGGATCTCCCGCGTCCCGCTCCTGACGTTCGGCTACGAGGAGGCGCTCGGCTACTGCGTCGCCCCGGACCTGGCGCGCGACAAGGACGGGATGTCCGCCGCGCTCGTACTCGCCGACCTGGCCGCCTCGCTCAAGGCCGCAGGCGGGTCGCTCCCGCAGCGGTTGGACGAGCTCGCCGTCGAGCACGGCCTCTTCGCTACCGACCAGCTCTCGGTCCGCGTCGACTCCCTGGCGCGGCTCGGAGAGATGATGGCGCGCCTGCGCGCGGCGCCGCCGTCGTCGCTGGCCGGCTCTCCGATCACGCGGGCGCAGGACCTGAGCACGGGTGGGGAGCTGCCGCCGACCGACGCGCTGCTGTACGTCAGCGACGACGACTCGCGCGTGATCGTGCGCCCGTCCGGGACAGAACCGAAACTCAAGGCCTACCTCGAGGTGGTGGAACCGGTCGCCTCCGTGGACGACCTGCCCAACGCCCGCGATCGGGCCAGCAAACGGCTCGCCGCCGTGAAGAACGACATCGCCGCCGCGCTCAACGCCTGAGCCCCCGGCCCCGAACCCCCTTGGAAGGAACCATGACGAACATCGCCAGCTACATCGACCACACGCTCCTGAAGCAGGACGCGGCTGAAGAGGACATCCTGAAGGTGGCCGCCGAGGCCAAGGAGTACGGGTTCAAATCCGTCTGTGTCAACCCCGTGTGGGTGCCCACGGTGGCGCGCGCGCTGAGCGGCTCCGACGTCCTGACCTGCTCCGTGATCGGCTTCCCGTTCGGCGCCACCTTGACCTCAGTCAAGGCCTTCGAGGCGGCGGAGGCCATCAAGGCCGGCGCCGACGAGATCGACATGGTCATCGACATCGCCGCGGCCAAGCGCGGCGACGAGGAAGCGCTCGTCACCGACATCCGCGCGGTCGCCGAGGCCGTGCATGCTGGCGGCGCGATCCTCAAGGTCATCATCGAGACCGCCATGCTCACTAACGAGGCCAAGGTCCTGGCCTGCCGGGCTTCGGTGACGGCCGGCGCCGACTTCGTCAAGACGTCGACCGGTTTCGGCGGCGGCGGCGCGACGGTCGAGGACGTGCGGCTCATGCGCGAGACGGTCGGGCCGGATCTCGGCGTCAAGGCCTCCGGGGGCGTCCGGTCGCTCGCGGACGCGCAGGCGTTCATCGAGGCCGGCGCAACGCGGCTCGGGGCGAGCTCCGGAGTTGCTATTGTAGAGGGCGAACAATCTTCGGCCGCCTACTAGGCGACCGCACAGGTCGGTGCCCACCCGGATGGACGGGATCGGGCCATACAAGGAGCGTGACAGTGTACTCGGACGGCAAGAACAAGGCCTACTCGGGCCAGGGAAACCACGGTTCGAACGTCGCCGCATTCGTGGTGATGTTCGGGTTGTTCATCGGCTCCCTCTACTCCCTGAGCTTCTGGACGCTGGAGAACGCCTGGCTCCCGGGCATCGCCTGCTTGGTCTTGGCGACGGCAGCCTTCCTGATCCCGCAGGGCATCATGGGCCGCTCCGAGATCAAGGCCGACCAGCAGGAACAGCGCTAACGCGTCTTCTGTTGCGCCCGGCACATCAGGTGTGCCTACTGTAGAGGCGACACGGTCGCAGTTCGCACCGTTGACCCGATCGGTCTTGAGGAGGCCACCATGCGCATTCTGACCTTTCTTGCCGGCGCCGCCCTGGGGTACGTGCTGGGAGCGCGGGCCGGCCGCGAGAAGTACGAGGCCATCCGAGACAAGGCCTCCGAGCTGTGGGACGATCCACGCACACGGGAGCAGGTCTCCCGCGTAACGTCCGCCGTCGAGGAGAAGGCCCCGCAGGTCGCCTCCTACGTCAAGGAAAAGTCTCCGCAGGTCGCCGAGAAGGTCCGCGAAGCGGCGTCGAAGGTCTCCAAGCACGAGCACGGCACCGCCTAGAAACACGGCCTGACTTTGGGGTCCGCGATTCACCTCGCGGGCCCTTTTGGCGTTAACACCCTCCCCCTTTGCCCCGTTCCGGTCATAGACTGGGGGCAGGCCCGCGAACCCGGGTCCGTGTGAGGAAGGGGAACATCGTGACATCGTCCGCACAGCCTGAGGAGCACCACGCGTCCGAGAATTACGACGCCGGCTACGAACAGGCCACCGACGGTCCCTTCAAGGCGGCCGGCCGCTGGTTCGCGGGCATCGCCGACGCGTTCCTCGGCGGCGACGGGTCGGACGCACTAGGGGCGACCGTCGTCGTCCGACGCATCGACAACGACGCCGAAGTCCTGCGCGTGACCGGCAACAACATCGACGAGGCCGAGGGCCTGCTCGCCCTGGTGCGACGCGACCTGGAGAACCTCACCCGCGAGGAATTCCTCTCGGAATGGGGCGGCAAGGACGGCGTCGAGACGGTCGACTAGTCCGGCCGGGCCGGGTCGAAGACGTCCTCGACGTCGAAGAAGGTGCCGAGGACATTGCGCTTGCCGTCGAGTTCCGCCCGCAACGTCAGGCCGTCGACGTTGATGCGCGCCTGCCTCAGGTAGTCATCCGTTTGCTGGACCCAGTGGGTGGTTGTGGCGTCGACGCCGAAGAAGTAGTCGAAGCCGAGCGACTTCAGGTACCGGTACTTTTCCCCCGTGTATTTCGGCACGCCACTGATGTCGGCGCCGAACGGGAAGATCAGCAGGTCGGTGTCTCCGAGAATCGGCCGCACCTCCGCGTCCCAGCGCTCCGCGTCGCGGGTGATGCGCGCCATCGACGCGTCCGTCATCCCGAGGTGCCCCCACGTGTGAGAGGCGAACACCCAGCCGGACTCCTTGAGCGCCGTCGCGACCTTCTTCGCCTCGGCCCGGGCCTGCCGTGTGGCTTCGCCGTCGCCGTACTTGATCACGCTGGTCCGGTATCCGAGCACTCCGTTGTAGCCGGTGACCGCGAGGACGCCTTTGCTGCCGCGGTAGGAGAAGTCCGGGTGCTCGGCGACGAAGGCGTCGACGACGGTGGGTAGATCAAAAGCGCCCTGATGCACCTCCCCCTCGGCATCGGTGTACGTGCTGGTGACGGCGCCGTCGTCGTCGAGCGTCAGATCGGTCGCGAACCCGTCGCCGGTCATGTACTCGTAGTAGTTAACGTCGTCCTGGGACAGGACGAGGGGCTTCTTGCCCGCGGGCAGCAGAATCGGGTTTTCCGTCATGACCCCGTCCCGCATCGTGGCGAGGTCATACGGGTCGACGAGGACGTAGCCGCGTTCGTAGAGGGAGGCGAGCACGGCCTCGAATTCGTCGAGCGTGGCCATGTAGTCGTCGTAACCCTGCGCGCTGGGGCCGGGCGCGAAGGCGCGCTCGGGATCGACGATCAGGGAGTGGAAGAACAGGTGCGGCACGGTCGAGTTGTCCGGCCACGCCCGCGCCCGATCCCGCTGCTCCTCGACGTCGGCGCGCACGGCCTCGGCCTCGTCGCCCTCCAGTCCCTCCACGGTCTCGAGCGCGGCCGCGTAGTCGTATTGCGCCGCTTGGAATCGCGCCGTCTCGAGCGCCTCCTCCTCAGGATCCGGCGCCACCTCGGAGGCAGGCTCCGACGCCGGTTCAGACGCCGACGACGGGCGCGTCGAGGGCCCATCGGGCCCGACGCCCGAGAGCCCGCATCCGCTCAGGGCGAGGGCGAGGACCGCCGCAGCGACTGGGCGCCAAACGCGTTTCGGAACCATCCCACTCCCCTCGTCCACACGCCGTGGCCTGGCCCGAAGATCACGCCGCTCCTGCATTTTCAGGGTAGTCCGCCCGATCCGCCCGGCGTGGACGGACACGGGCCGTGTCAGTCCTCGAAGAGGGCGCTGAGCACCTGGCTGGCCCAGTCGAGGATCTCCCCGTCGGCGAGATCCCGGCCGCCGACCGGTGCGGTCTTGGGCTTCGGGAGCAGCACGGCGTTGTTCAACGCCGGCTTGACCTGGGCACCCTTGTACATCCGCGCCATGCGCATCTGCTTGGACTCGGGCAGGTCGGCCGGGGCGAACTTGACGAAGTTACCCTGGCTGGCGACGTCGGTCAGGCCGGCGGCCCGGGCCCTGACGCGGAACCTGGCCACCGCGATCAGGTTCTGCGCCGCGGCCGGCGGCTCGCCGTAGCGGTCCCTGAGCTCCTCGACGACGGCGTCGATCGAGTCGCCGTCGATCGCGGCGGCGAGCTTTCGGTAGGCCTCGAGCCGCAGCCGCTCGCCGGGAACGTAGTCATGCGGCAGGTGCGCGTTGACGGGCAGCTCGATCTTCATCTCCACCGGCTTCTCCTCAGCGTCGCCGCGGAAGTCCGCGACGGCCTCGCCGACAAGCCGGAGGTACAGGTCGAAGCCCACCCCGGCGATGTGGCCGGACTGCTCACCGCCGAGCAGGTTGCCCGCGCCGCGGATCTCGAGGTCCTTCATGGCCAGCTGGAAGCCGGAACCGAGCTCGTTGTGCGCGGCGACCGCCTTGAGCCGCTCCAGCGCCACCTCGCCGAGTGGTTTCTCGGCGTTCCAGAGGAAGTAGGCGTAGGCTCGCTCGCGCCCGCGGCCGACGCGGCCGCGCAGCTGGTGCAGCTGGCTCAGGCCGTAGGCGTCGGCCCGGTCCACGATGAGCGTGTTCGCGTTCGAGATGTCGAGGCCGGTTTCGATGATCGTCGTCGACACCAGCACGTCGAACTTCCGCTCCCAGAAGTCGACGATGATGCGCTCGAGCTGCGCCTCGCTCATCTTGCCGTGCGCAACCTCGACCCGGGCCTCCGGGACGAGCTCCCGCAGCTTCGCCGCCACGGAATCGATCGAGGAGACGCGGTTGTGCACGAAGAAGACCTGCCCCTCGCGCATCAGTTCGCGGCGGATGGCGGCGGTGACCTGCCGGTCGGTGTAGGCGCCGACGTACGTCAGCACTGGGTGCCGCTCCTCCGGCGGGGTCGCCAGCGTCGACGTCTCGCGGATCCCGGTCAGGCTCATCTCGAGGGTGCGCGGGATCGGCGTCGCGGACATCGCGAGGACGTCCACGTTGGTGCGCATGTGCTTGAGCGCCTCCTTGTGCTCCACGCCGAAGCGCTGCTCCTCGTCGACAATCACCAGGCCGAGGTCCTTGAACTCGACCGTCGCGCTCAGCAGCCGGTGGGTGCCCACGACGACGTCGACCGTCCCGTCCACGAGCCCAGCGAGGATCGCTTTGGACTCCTTGGGCGTCTGGAAGCGCGAGAGCGCCTCGACGCGCACGGGGAAACCGGCGAAGCGCTCGGTGAACGTCTCGTGGTGCTGGCGGGCGAGCAACGTCGTCGGGACGAGCACGGCGACCTGCTTTCCGTCCTGAACCGCCTTGAACGCGGCGCGCACGGCGATCTCCGTCTTGCCGAAGCCGACGTCGCCGGAGACAAGTCGGTCCATGGGGATCGACTTCTCCATGTCCTCCTTGACCTCGTTGATCGTCGTCAGCTGGTCGGGCGTCTCGGTGTAGGGGAAGGCGGCCTCGAGCTCCCCCTGCCACGGGGTGTCGGTCGCGTAGGCGTGGCCGCGGCTGGCCATGCGCGCCGAGTAGAGGCGGATCAGCTCGGAGGCAATCTCCTTGACCGCGCGCCGGGCCTTGGACTTGGTGTTGGACCAGTCGGATCCGCCCATCTTCGACAGCGCCGGCGCCTCACCGCCGACGTAGCGGGTGACCTGATCCAGCTGGTCGGTTGGCACGAACAACCGGTCCCCCGGGGCACCGCGCTTCGACGGCGCGTACTCGAGCACGAGGTACTCGCGCATGGCCGCCTGCGCGCCGCCGACCTTGCGCTGGATCAGCTCGACGAAGCGCGCGATGCCGTGCTGCTCGTGCACGACGAAGTCGCCCTCGGTCAGCTGCAGAGGGTCGACGGCGTTGCGCCGCTTGGCGGCCAGCTTGCGACCCTTCTTGCCGTGGGCGTAAGCGCTCGACCGGCCGAGCAGGTCCGCCTCCGTCAGCA
The DNA here is from genome assembly GCA_023896275.1 of Kocuria rosea subsp. polaris. Classification (GTDB taxonomy): domain Bacteria; phylum Actinomycetota; class Actinomycetes; order Actinomycetales; family Micrococcaceae; genus Zhihengliuella; species Zhihengliuella polaris_A. The sequence goes on from MLDA01000017.1 coordinate 86,470, forward strand.
GGCCGAGGCGCAGCCCGTCGAAAACGAACCCGCGCCCGGCGACTGCCGTCGTGATCTCGATGAGCCCGGGCGTCGGCTCCGCCTCGAGGGAGTCGACGCGGTGGCACGGGATCTCCGCGTCGTGGAACAGCTCGGCGAGGCGCTGGGCCGGTCCCGGGCCGTCGGTGGCCACGACGATGCGCCAGTCGTCCCGGATGCGCGAGCCGATGAACTCCATCATCTCGGCGACGTCGCCGCGGTAGCCGCGCGGCTCGCGGGCGTTCACGGCGAGGGAGTCGATGTCGAACACCACGTCTTCGTCCCGCTCGAGCGAGGTCATCGCCCACCAGGAGACCTCCGCCTTGAGCGCGGTCTCCAGCGTGTCGGCGAGGTCGGCGAAGCCGCCCGCGTCGAGGGCCTCGGCCACCCCGGCGGCCTGCGAAAGGTCGACGGGCGCGCTACCGCCGTCGGACGCCGTCGACCACGCCGCGGCGAGGAACTCCTCGTTGGTCGCGACGAGGTCGTGGGCACGCGAGCGCACCCGCTCCGGCTCCATCACGACGGCGATCGAGTTGGCCGGGAGCTGCCCCACAAACGGGACGAGGCGCTCGGCGAGCACGGGCGCGAGCGACTCCATGCCCTCGACGGCGACGCCGCCGGCGATCTTCTCGAGCATGTCGGCGGCCGCCGGCATCGCCCCCTTGAGCCGGGCCGCGCGCGACATGACGTCGGGCGTAATGAGCAGTTCGCGGCACGGCGGCGCGTAGAGCGCGCCCGGGGCGCCGCCATCGGCGGCGTCGAGCGAGCGCTGGTCGGCGATCGAGAACCAGCGCATCTGCTCGACCTCGTCGCCGAAGAACTCGATGCGCAGCGGGTGGTCCTCGGTGGGCGGGAAGACATCGAGGATGCCGCCGCGGACGGCGAACTCTCCGCGCTGGGTCACCATGTCCACGCGCGAGTACGCGGCCTCGGCCAGGGCCTTCACGACGGCGGAGAACTCCCGCTCTTCCCCCACCGCCAGGTGCACGGGTTCAAGGTCGCCGAGGCCGTCGACCAGGGGCTGCACGACGGCGCGGATTGGGGCGACAACAACCTTGAGGCCGCCGTCGGGGTGGGCCAGCCGGCGCAGCACATTGAGGCGCCGGCCGACCGTGTCCGAGCGCGGCGAGAGCCGCTCGTGCGGCAGCGTCTCCCACGACGGGAACTGGGCGATGGACGCCGCTGGTAGGTAAGCCTCCAGCGCGGCGGCGAGGTCCTCGGTCTCGCGGCCGGTGGCCGTGACGGCCAGCACGACCGCGTCGCCCCCGCCCGCTCCCCCGGCGGCCAGTCCGTCAACGGCCTCGGCGACGACCGCGGCGCGCAGACCCGTGGGTGCGGAGACCTCGAGGTTCTGGCTGCGGGAGTCGAAGGGGCGCGACGCGTACTGCCGGATCCTGGCGTAGGTGGAATCGGCGGACAGCGCGGCGCGGAGACCGGACAGGGACATGGGTTTTGCCTTTCACAGGTGCCAGATTGCGCAACACGAAAACCCGGTGATCGTCGGCCGGCGGGGACGACGAGTCGCACCCGCACTGCTGCGGCGATACCGGGGAAGCCCTCCCAGCCTACCGCGCCACGGTCCCGCGTGCCGGAATCCGGCGCGGGCTCGCATAGCATGGAGACAGTGACCCGGGCGGCCGGGATGCATCCGCTCCGGCGGCCCCGCCCGCCGCAACGACCAAAGGAGCGTCTCGTGGCCCTGAATGCCAGCACCACCCTGCCCTACCCTGCCGACGCCGTGGCGTCGGTCTTCGCCGATCGCGAGTTCGTGCAGGAGGTCAGCACCAAGGCCGGCGGTCGCCTGACCGACTTCGAGGTCACCGGCCCCGTCTCCGGCGCCTTCGATCTGAAGGTCGTACGCGCCGTGCCGACGGACCGCCTGCCCGATCTGGCCCGCAAGTTCGTCGGCGCCACCATGACGGTCACCCAGCGCGAGTCCTGGTCCGCCCCGGCCGCCGACGGCAGCCGCACGGCCACCATCACGATCGATGTCGCCGGCGCCCCCGTGGACGTCAAGGCCACGCAGAAACTCGTCGCGCGCGGCAGCGAGACCGTCGTCGAACTGGACGGCAAAGTCACCTCCAGCATTCCCTTCATGGGCGGCAAGATCGCTTCCGCCGCCGAGCCGTACCTCGGCAAAGCCCTGAACCTGCAGGCCGCCGCGGCCAAGGCCTGGCTGGACGCGCGCAATTAGCGTGAACGCCGACGCAGCCCCTAGTGGGCCTTTCACCTTCACAGCCCGCGTCTTGGGTGGGAAGATCACCGCTACAGATCTCTCCTTTGACGAAGCGGAGCTGTTGGCGGCCGCATGGTCTCGTTGCGATGCCCGGTTGCTGCCCGTCGATGCCGTTGAGGCCAGGGACCACAAGGGTTCGTTAGTGCGTCGGCCGCAACAAGGTTGGGCCAACTTCCACGAAGAGCTCGTCTACACGGCGACGAGCCGCGCGATCGAGTCCGTCCGCAGCGAGTTGCTGATGTTCCACGCGGCCGCGTTGGCTGATCCTGCCTCCGGCCGCGCCATCGCCCTCGTCGCCGAAAGCGGTACGGGCAAGACGACGGCGACGCGCACGCTCGGCCGGTCGTTCGCCTACCTCACCGATGAGACCGTCGCCGTCGACGAGGCCCGCACGGTTCGCCCGTTCCCCAAGCCGCTCTCGCTCCTTCCGGAGTCCGGGCTGCGCCCCAAGGATCAGGCCGCGCCGGACGAGCTCGGCCTGCTGCCCGCAGTCGAAGGGGCCACGCTCTGCCGAGTCGCCGTGCTCGACCGGCAGCCCGGCCGCACGTCGGCCGTCGCGCGGGCCATGCCCTTGGCCGAGGCCCTCGAGTTCTTGTGCCCGCAGACCTCCGGCCTGGCCTGGCTGGACCGCGGCTTGGTCCAGCTGTGTCGGACGTTGGACGCGTGTGGTGGGGCCCTTCGACTGGAGTACGGCGAGTCGGTGCAGCTCGCCGAGCTGACGCGCGAGCTCCTGGCCGCCGCCCCGGCCGCCGTCGGTGGCGGATGGGAACCGATGGAGCTCACCCACAACGACGCACCACCCGCGCCCGGGGCCTTGCAGTACCGACGGATTGTCCCGTCCGACGCCGTGCGCATCATCGAGGCCGAGGACGACGCCGTGGCCGTCCTCGTCGGAGAGGAACTGGCCGTCCTGCACGGCCTGGGACCGGTTCTCTGGGAGGCCGCGACCGCATGGCGGACGGCCGACGACCTGCTAGCGGCCGTCGTCGCGGCGGCCGGCGAGCACCCCCGCGCAGGAGAGCTGCTGGAGGCGCACGTGGCGGACATGGTAGCGCACGGCCTCCTCGAGACCAGTCGCGCGGTCGACTAGTCGAGTCCGTCGCGCCCCAGTGGCCAGAGCTTCAGCACGACCCGGCCGACAACCGTGTCCGCTTCGACGGCCCGCAGGCATTGACCGTCGCCGGGATCGCGGCCGCGGCAGCCGATGACGGAATCCGCAGAGTTCGAGCGGTGGTCCCCGAGCACGAGCAGGGAGCCCTCCGGCACCTCGAGGGGGCCGAAGCAGCGCAGGGAGCGCACGTCACTCGCGCAGTCCTGGACGCCCGGCTCGAACGGGTAGTCGTTGTGAACGTAGGGTTCATCGAGGGGTTCCCCCTCAAGCAGGACGCTGCCGGCGTCGTCGCAGCACTCGACCGTGTCCCCTGAGGTCCCGACGACGCGCTTGACGAGGTAGTGGTGGCTCGCGGGGCCGATGCCGGTCAGATCGCCGAAGAACTCGGCAGCCCGGCGCAGCGGCCCCTTCAGCGCTGTGGCCGGTTCCCAGTCGCCCGCAGCGGCGAACACGACGACGTCACCCGGTTCCGGATCCGCTCCCCCGTAGGCGAGGCGATTCACGAGGATCCGATCTCCGACGCCGAGCGTCTGCTCCATGGAGCCGCTCGGGACGTTGAAGACTTTGACGACAAAGCCCTGCACCAGGGATACGACAAGCAGTGCGACGAGCACGTTCAGGGCGAAACCCACGCCGGCGGGCCAGCGGCGATTCGTTGCGGCCGACGTCTGGGCCGGCTCTGAGTCGGCGGTCGGCACCTGCGGCTCTTCCGGCTGTTGTCCCATCATCGTCCCTACGCGGCCGCGAGCAGGGCGTTCTCGGCCGCGACCCAGGCGAGCATCGCGCACTTCACACGGGCCGGGAACTTTGCAACCCCGGCGAAGGCCGCACCATCGCCGAGCACCTCTTCGTCAGCCTCGATGCTACCGCGCGAGCGCATCAGTTCGCGGAAGACATCGATCAGCTCGAGCAGCTCATCCTGCTCGACGCCCTCGGCGAGCTCGGTGAGGACAGACGCGGAGGCCATCGAGATGGAGCAGCCGTTGCCCTCCCAGGAGACTTTTGCGATGCGCGAGCCGTCGAGTTCTACGCGCAGCCGGATCTGGTCGCCGCAGATTGGGTTGTGCTGGTGGGATTCTCCGCTCCGGCCGCCCGTCGCCGGTTCCTGCAACCCGTCGCCGACGCGGCGCTTGGCGTGGTCGAGGATGATCTGCTGGTACAGCTGTTCGAGGCCGCTCATGCGTTCGCTCCGAAGAATCCACGGACGTCGGCGACGGCACCCAGCATCGCGTCGACATCCTGCTCAGTGTTGTACAGGTAGGTGCTCGCGCGCGTCGAAGCGGTTATGCCGAGCGCCCGGTGCAGCGGCTGGGCGCAGTGGTGACCCACGCGGACGGCGACGCCGCGGGAGTCGAGGAACTGGCCGACGTCGTGCGGGTGCACCCCCTCCACGTCGAACGTGGCGGTGCCGATGCGCGCGACTCCGTCGGGGCCGAGCAGTCGGATGCCGGGGATGCCGGCGAGCCCCTCGGCCATGCGCGCGCCGAGGTGCTCCTCCCACCCGGCGATGCGGCCCATGCCGACCTCGTCGAGGTAGCCCACGGCGGCCGCGAGGCCGACCGCCTGCGAGATGCGCTGGGTGCCGGCCTCGAACCGGTTGGGTGCCGGGAGGAACTCGGCCCGTTCCATCGTGACGGTGGTGATCATGGACCCGCCCGTGAGGAACGGGGGCATCGCGTTGAGCAGCTCGCGGCGCCCGTAGAGCGCGCCGATACCCGTGGGGCCGAGCATCTTGTGTCCGGAGAAGGCCATGAAGTCGACACCCAAGGACTTGACGTCCACCGGCAGGTGCGGCACGGACTGGCACCCGTCGAGGACGGTGAAAGCGCCGGCCTCGCGGGCTAGCGCGACGAGCGCCGCGACGTCGGTGACCGTGCCGAGTACGTTGGAGACGTGGGTGAACGCGACGACGCGCGTCCGCGGGGTGATGATCTCCGGCGCGAGATCCATGCGCAGGGCGCCCGTGGCGTCGACCGGAATGTACCTGAGCGCGGCGCCGGTGCGGAAGGCGAGCTCCTGCCAGGGGATGAGGTTCGCGTGGTGCTCGAGCTCGGTCACGACGATCTCGTCGCCCGGTCCGAGGCGGAAGCGCTCGGCGTCCGGCCCGCCGCGCCCGGCGGACGCGTTGGAGAACGCGTAGGTGACCAGGTTCAGCGCCTCGGTGGCGTTCGAAGTCCAGACGATCTCGTCCTCGGAGGCGCCGACAAATCGTGCGACGGCGGCGCGTGCCGCCTCGAAGTGGTCCGTCGCCTCGACCGCGAGCGTGTGTGCTCCGCGGTGCACGGCCGCGTTGAACTGCTCGTAGTACTGCTGCTCCGCCTCCATCACGCAACGCGGATTCTGGCTGGTGGCGCCGGAATCGAGGTAGACCAGCGGCTGGCCGCCGACGTGCGTCTCCAGGATGGGGAAGTCGGCGCGCAGGCGCGCGACCTCCACGGCGTCGAGCGATTCGACATGCTGCGTGCCGGCGTCGAGGGAGGTGGACGCCTCGGAAACGTTCTGTGCTGCGGCCACGGGCCTGTCCTTCGGTCGAAAACTAATTCCGCTACAAACTTGTGCCCTTATCATCCCACTTGTGGGTGCCGCTGACACGTGAGTCGACCCTAACCTCGAGCCCGCGGGAATGCACCGGTCAGCGCTAGCGGCCTGAGTACCGCGCCTGCGCTGCCTCGAGTCCCGCGCCGATGAGCAGCTCGACGGCGTCGGCAGCGTCGTCGAGGAGGAAGGGCAGTTCCTTGCGCTCGGCCGCGTTGAAGTCCTTGAGCACGAAGGCGGCGGCGTCCATGCGCCCGGGCGGGCGTCCGACGCCGACGCGCACGCGCAGGTAATTCTTGGTACCGAGGGCCTTGGACATGTCACGCAGCCCGTTGTGGCCGCCCTCGCTCCCACCGAGCTTGAGCTTGACCGTGTTGAAGTCGATGTCGATCTCGTCATGCACGGCGATGATGTTCGCCGGGGGTATCGAATAGAACTTGCTCAACGCGGACACGGGACCGCCGGTGAGGTTCATGAACGTCATGGGCTTGGCCACGACGACCCGGGGACCGCCGATGGCGAGGCGCCCTTCGGCGACCTGCGCGCGGGCCTTGTGGGTCTTGAAGTTGGCGCTGATGCGGCCTGCCAACTCGTCAGCGACGTGCTGGCCGATATTGTGCCGGTTATTGGCGTAGCCGGGCCCGGGGTTCCCGAGCCCGGCTACCAACCAGGTGTCCTGAGACATCTATGAAGCGGAGTCCTACTCGGCGGACTTGGCCTCGGTGGCGGACGCGGTGGTCCCGGCCTCAGCGGCCTCGTCGGCCGAAGCGGCGGTCTCGGCGCGCGGCGCGTGCACGGTCGCGACGACGGCGTCGGCGTCGATCTGCAGCTCGGTGCCCTCCGGCAGGATGAGGTCGGAGGCGTGCATGATGTCGCCAACTTCCTTGCCCTCGACGTTCAGGGTGACGAAGTCAGGCAGGTGCGTTGCCTCGGCCTCGATGTTGACCGAGAACAGTTCCTGATCGAGCAGGCCGCCGGCGGCGATCTCGCCCTCGACGTGAACGTTGACGTCCACGGAGACCTTCTCGCCCTTGCGGACGACCTGGAGGTCGATGTGCATCAGGAAGCCGCGGATGGCCTCGCGCTGGACGTCCTTGGTCAGCACCAGGTGCGACTTGCCCTCGACGTCCAGGTCCAGCAGGACGTTGCTGTGACGCAGGGCCAGGGAGGCCTCCTGAGCCGGCAGCAGGACGTGGATCGGGTCGGTGCCGTGGCCGTAGATGACCGCGGGGACCTGGCCGTTGGCGCGCGCACGGCGGGCGTAGCCCTTGCCGAACTCGGTGCGGACCTCTACGGGGAGCTGAATCTGATCAGTCATGGTGACTCCATCTGTGCGTGGTGTGTGTACTCACGCCCGGGTGCCGATCAGTTGCGTCGTTCCCGCGCGGAGCCGGTTCCGGCTCTGACTGCGCGGTGACGCCTTCGAAATTCTGGGGCCGGCACACAAGTGCGGCCCCTCACCTCGTCGATCACGGAGCGGTACCGGGTGGTTCCGCTCCCTCGCCTGGGCATTCCGCACCATCCTACCAGCGGCGCCAGCCTCCGGCGGACAGGAGATTCCCCTCTCTCGGAGCGAGCGCGGGCCCCTCCTCCCCTAGGATGGGCACATGACTGCCGCCGCCATGGAACCCAGGACCGCGTGGTCCCGGTCCGAGAACGTCGCCGAAGTCCCCTCGCCGGACGAGGGACGTTACGCCGTCCTGCCGCTCGGCGCCCGACAGGAGGTGCCCCTCATCCTCGCCGGAACAGGGGCTGCCGTCTGGGAGGAGGTCGCGGCCGGAGGCACCACCGAGGCCCTCGTTGATCGGCTGGCGGCCCGTTACGACGTCGCACCGGAGGCCATCTTCGGGCAGGTCTGCGCCTTCCTCGACGAACTCGCCGGACGCGACTTGATCTCCGGTGTTTCCCACAACGACTAGACTCATCACTAAGACACGCTTTAGCACGCTCACTCCGTTGCGCGTATAGGGCCGTGGCCGGTCCGGGGGGATAGCGGGTCCCTCGCCGCGCGACAACCTGTACGTGCGATTTCTTCCGAGGGACTGACACATTGGATACACAAGACGTCGAGACGACGGCCGGCCCGGACCTGCGCCACTATTTCTCCGTGGTGCGAGGCTACTGGCGCGGCATCCTCGCCATCCTGCTCGCAGCCGTCCTGCTCGCCTTTGCATGGACGCTCACGCAGCCGAAGATCTACCAGGCCTCGTCCTCCGGCCTCGTGACGACCGGCGGTGCGGAGAACGTCGGGCTTGCCTCCGCCGGCGACAACCTCGCCAAGTCCAAGGCCACCTCGTACTCGTCCATCGCGAGCACGCGCCCCGTCGCGGCCGCCGTCAAGGAGGAGCTGGAACTTGCGACCGCGGAGAACCAGCTGCTCAACGACGTGACGGTCCAGGTGCCCTCCGACACCGCCGAGATCCGGGTCAGCGCCCGTTCCACGGATCCATCGGAAGCTCAAGAGATCGCAAACGCCTGGGTTGAGGTCCTGGCCGACGAAGTCGAGAAGATCGAATCCGCCGGTTTCGAGGACGAAGCCATCTCCTCGCTCGTGCGCATCGTGCCGCTCGGCCGGGCGGCCTTGCCCGAATCGCCGATCTCCCCCAACACCAAGCTCGCCCTCGCTGTCGGCGGCGTCGCCGGTCTGGCCTTCGGGCTCGGCTACGCGCTGATCCGCCAGCACCTGGACCGGCGGATCCGTTCGGTCGAGGCCGTGGAACGCACGGGTCAGGCCGTCGTCGGAACCATCCCGGCCGACAATCGGCTTTCGGGCGGTCGCCAGGTGGTCGAGTCCGGCAACGCCAAGACGAGCGACCGTGCCGCGCACGCTTTCGCCGAGGCACTGCGTGAGCTGCGCACGAATCTGTCCTACATGGACGTCGACAATCCCCCGCGGGTCATCGTCGTGACCTCTTCGGTCCCCGGTGAGGGTAAGTCGTCGATCTCGGCGAACCTCGCCGTCGCCATCGCGGCCACGGGCCGCCGCACGGTGCTCATCGACGCCGACCTGCGCCGCCCGGTCCTGACGGACCTGTTCCACCTGCCCGTCGGCGCCGGCCTGACCGACGTGCTCTCGGGGGCCGCGGAGCTCGATGACGTGCTGATGCCCTACACCGACGCGCCGGCCCTCGAGCTGCTGGCCGCCGGCCGCATTCCGCCGAACCCGTCGGAGCTGCTCGGCTCGAAGGCCATGAAGAATCTGCTCGCGGAGCTCTCACGCGATGCCATCGTGCTGATCGACGCCCCGCCACTGCTGCCCGTCACCGACGCCGCGATCCTGGCGAAGGCCGCGGACGGCGCCCTGATCACGATCAAGGCCGGCCACACGACCGTCGACGAGCTGGAGAAGTCCACCAGCAACCTGACACGGGTCGGCGCCCACATCCTGGGCACGATCCTCAACCAGGTGCCGACCACGGGCGCAGATTCGGCGCAGTACGGCTACTACGGGAAGTACTACTACTACACGAGCTCGGAAGAGAAGGCCGCGAAGAACGCGAAGGGCAGGAAGAAGTCCGCCCCGACCCCGGCCC
>MLDA01000018.1 GCA_023896275.1 Kocuria rosea subsp. polaris
GGCCGCCTCTGGAAGCGCATTCCGAGTGGTTCCACCAGGGTGCCACCGAGAACATAGCGGCTTAGGAAACAAAGAAAAACACCCTCTACCAAACCCGGTGCTTGACAGTGTGGTCTATATCAAGGCGCCGCCCTGGCTGGACCCGGGCGGGACCTTCGTGCCGGCCCCGACCTCGCAAACGAGGCAGCGGGCCAGGATGCTCGCCGCCGAGCAAACTCGTCAGGCCACGCCCAGTCGTGACCGACACGGCGGTGCCAGTGGCAGAGGCACCGGCGTCAGAGGTGGCGATGGTGGCGGAGGGGGCAGCGGCGGAGATGACCCACCGGGCCCGCCCGGGCGCAACCACCGGGAGACCTGACCGGCCGCTACGGCGAGCACTCCCCAAACAGGACCGGCACCGACCGGGCCACACGCGCAGGGCGCACCCCAGAACCACTCACGGGACTGGGATGCGCCCTACGTGCCTGGCCGAGCTGGGCAGGAGCCTGTGGCACGGCAGGAACTCGACGCCGATAGCCGAATCCAGCCATGCGAAAGCGGCCGCCTCGTACGCAGAAGCGCGTGAGACGGCCGCTCAGAACGAGGAACTGGCCTAGGAGGCTCCTAGCGGGCGCCCATCAAGTCGATCACGAAGATCAAGGACTCGTTCGGGGCGATCGCGGATCCGGCGCCACGCTCGCCATATGCCATGTCGGAGGGGATCTCGAGGCGACGACGGCCACCGACCTTCATACCGAGCAGGCCCTGGTCCCATCCCTTGATGACCTGGCCAACCCCGACGGTGAAGTCCAGCGGCGTGCCGCGGTTCCACGACGCGTCGAATTCTTCGCCGGTCGACCAGGAGACACCGACGTAGTGCGCCGAGACGGTGGTGCCCGGAGTGACCTCGGTGCCGGTGCCCTCGATCAGATCGTCGATGACGAGCTCCTCGGGAGGGGTGTCGCCCGGGAAGTCGATCTCGGGCTTGGTGCGGTCGTAATCACGCTGACCAAAAGACATGCGTTTCCTCATCTTTCATGCGGCTGGTGGGGAGAAGAAGACGGGCGGCAGGCTGACGTCGCAGGCGCCGCGCGCCATTCGATTCAAGCCTACCGCCCGTGGAATGCGAAGGGCTTACTCTGCGGCGTCGGCCTTCGTCACGTCTTCGATCTCGACCACGAACGCCAGCGGGCCGGCTGGTCTTCCGCCCTCTGGGTGATCGCCGTAGGCCAAATCGGACGGGATGGACAACAGCAGCGTGGATCCGGCCTTCTGGCCTTCGAGTCCCTTGGTCCAACCTGGGATCACCCGGGTGAGACCGAAGGTGGCGGGTTCACCCCGCTCGTAGGAGGCATCGAACGTTTCCCCGTCTTCCCAGCGCACGCCCAAGTACTGAACGGTGACGGTATCCTCGGTGGCTGCCTCGGGCCCGTCGCCCTCCTCCAAGACCTGGACAGCCAGCCCCTCGGGGGCCTCGGTGTCCTTGGGGATCGTGATTTCAGGGACGCCTTTGTCATCGAACTCGACAGTCGGCAGCTTCCCATCGTCCTCGAGCTTCTGGACCTCGTCTTCGCTGAGAGTCGGCGACGGCTCTGCGATGTCTTCGGCCTTGACGATCTCGAAGATGAAGAGCTCCTCGATTTCGGTTGGCTCGGCGGAGTCCGATTCAGACTCCGGGGTCGCCGGCTGGGCCGGCTCCACGTAGGCGATCAGGTCGCCTACGTGGGCTCCGACCATAACGTCGTAGAGAACCTCTAGATCTTTTGCGGCTGCGTCGGTGGTCTGGAAAGGGCGCGGATCCTGGTCGAAGTTGTCCCCGAGCAGTTCGCCGTCCTTGGTGTTGTAGCTGGCAAAGTTAATGAAGACGTTCTGGTCCTTGGTGATCTCTTCACCTTTGCCGGACGCCACGACGCGGCCGCCCGCTTCGGTCGCGGTAAGCGGAGTATCGAAGCTGACCTCCGGAGGAGCCAGATCTTCAGAACTTGCCTTCGCAGTGACGGAAGCGAGCGGTTCGGCGTTGCCCGCCGTGTGTTCGACGGTACTGCCGCAGCCGGCCAGCGCCACCACGGACGCCACCAGCACGGTGGATAGAAGCTTGCGCACAGATACAACTTTCTTCGGCGTGATAGTTCTCTTCACCGCCGGAGAGCAGCGAAAAGCCACCGACCAGCGTATGGGGGTTGCCTGTGAAATATCTACAGGTTGCCCCGATTTCTTCCTGAGTCTTAGGAGCGTGCGATCGTCGCAAGCATCTGCTCAACCTGATCGTCCTGTGTCGCGAAGGGATCTTTGCACGCAACGGTTCGTCCGGAGTCGTCGTTGAGTTTCATGTGAACCCAGTCGACGCTGAAGTCCCGGTTGGCTTCGCGGGCGGCGCGCACGAAGTCGCCGCGCAGCTTGGCCCTTGTTGTCTGCGGCGGGATCGTGCGTGCCTTCTCGACCTCCGCGTTGTCGACCACGGTGGCCGCTCGCCCCCGCCGCTTGAGCAAGTTGAAGAGCCCGCGACCTGGAGCGATGTCGTGGTACGTCAGATCGAGTTGGGCGATCCGGGGGTGATCGAGCGTCAGATTCGCGCGTTCCGCGTAGCCGGTGATCAATCGATGCTTGATCGCCCAGTCGACTTCAGTGTCGATGCCGGAGTGGTCCTGAGACTCGATCGCTTCGAGGCTTCGCTTCCAGAGGTCGAGAACACGGGGCAGGTGCTGATGGTGGGCGCCTTCCCGTTCCACGAAGGCGCTGGCCTTCTCCCAGAAGACCTGCTGTAGCTCGAGCGCGGTCATGCTCCGGCCGTCGGCCAGCGTGATCGGAGCGCGTCCGGTCAAATCGTGGGAGACGTCGCGGATGGCCGCCGTGGGGTTGGCGATGCTGAAGTCACGCATTGGCATCCCGGCCTCGATCATGCGCAGCAACAGGTCGGTGGACCCGATCTTCGCGAGCTGCGTGGTCTCCGACATCGACGAATCTCCGACGATCACGTGCAGGCGCCGGTAGTGCTGGGCGTCGGCGTGCGGCTCGTCGCGAGTATTGATGATGGGGCGCGATCGCGTCGTCGCGCTGGAAACGCCCTCCCACATGTGGTCGGCCCGCTGAGAGAAGACGTAGCGTGCTTCGCCGTCGACCTCCCGCACCTGACCGGCACCAGTGAACAGCTGGCGGGTGACCAGGAACGGGATGAGGATCTCGGCGAGGCGGGCGAACTCCACCCGGCGCGGGATCATGAAGTTCTCGTGGCAGCCGTAGGAATTACCGGCCGAGTCCGAGTTGTTCTTGAAGAGGTAGACGCTGCCCTCGTATCCGTCCGCAGCCAGGGCGAGCTCGGCCCGCTCGGCGAGGTCCTGCATGATGACCTCGCCGGCGCGGTCGTGCGCGATGAGCTGAGCGACGTCGTCGCATTCGGCGGTGGCGTACTCCGGGTGCGACCCGACATCCAGGTAGAGCCGGGAGCCGTTCGTCAGAAAGATGTTGGAGCTGCGCCCGAACTCGATGACGTAGCGGAAGAGGTACTTGGCGACCTCCTCCGGACTGAGCCGGCCGTGCCCGGCCGGCGAGAAAGACAGCCCGTATTCCGTTTCGATGCCGAAGACGCGCCGGTCCACGGCTACTGGCCGCCCTTTTGCACGAAGCCGCGCACGAATTCCTCGGCGTTGGTCTCCAGCACGCCGTCGATCTCGTCAAGGAGGTCGTCGATCTCGTTCAGTTGCGCCTGCTGCTGCGCGCTGGTGGTCGCCTGAGCCAGCAGCTCGTCCTGCCCGGCCTCCTGCTGGTGCTTGCCGTGCTGCGTCTGCCGCTGTTCCTGTGCCATAGGTGGCGCCTCGCTTTCCTTCGCGACTGCTGAAAGTCCTGATGATTCGGAGTCGACTCTACGCCGACGGGCCGTCCTGCGCCGCGAGCTGGTCGACGAACTCGGCGATGTCCAACTGGGCGTCGAAGAGCGCTCCGATGTCCCTCCTGGTGCCCCTGGCCGGCTCGAGCAGCGGGATTCGTTTGACCCCGCGCCGACCGGGCACGGCGAAGACGACCGAGTCCCAGTTGGCCCCCACCACGTGCTGCCGGTAGCGCTCGAGCGACCTTCCCCGCACGTAGGCGCGGGTATCCTCGGGCGGTACGACGACGGCGCTCGCGATCCGCTCTTCGCTCACCAACCGTTCGATGCGTCCGCGCGCCTCCAAGCGCTGGAAGAGGCCCTTCTCTGGGCGCAGGTCGGCCCACTGCAGGTCCATCGCGGCGATCCGCGGGTCGGACCAGCCGATGCCGTGCCGGTCGCGGTACTGGCTCATCAGGTGGTACTTGGCGACCCAGTCGACGGTCGATGCCATCGAGGAGACGTCGCGTCGTAGCCCGTCGAGGGTCACCCGCCAGCGGTGCAGGACGTCGCGGGTCTGCGGGTCGGTGCTTCCGCTGCCGGTCTTCGCGCACCAGGCGGTCGCCGCGTCGAGATAGATCTCCTGAATCTCGAGGGCGGTCAGACGGCGGCCATCTGCGAGTTCGACGACGGTGCGCAGCCCCGGGTCGTGGCTGATCTGGGAGACGGCGGAAACGGGGTCGGCGAGGGCGATGGCCGGTGCTCGGCCGGCCTCGATGAGCGAGAGCACGAGGGCCGTCGTGCCGACACGCAGATAGGTGGAAACCTGACCAAGATTCGCGTCGCCGGCGATGACGTGCAGGCGGCGGTACTTCTCCCACACGGCGTGCGGCTCATCGCGGGTATTGACAAGGGGCCGGCGGATGGTCGTTTCGAGGCCCACCTCGGCCTCGAAGAAGTCCGCGCGCTGGCTGATCTGGAAGCCGGTCTCGTTCCCGGTCATACCGAGCCCGACCCGGCCGGCGCCGCAGACGACCTGGCGGGTTGCAAAGAACGGGAGCAGCCCGGCCGCAATGGCGTTGAAGTCCGTCGCGCGGGGCATGAGGTAGTTCTCATGTGCGCCGTAGCTGACACCTTTGTTGTCGGTGTTGTTCTTGTAGAGCAGCACCTCGTCGTCGTTCTCAGCCGCGATGCGCTGCATCGCCGCCAGCACCACGCGGTCCCCCGCCTGATCCCAGATCACCGCGTCGAGCGGGTTGGAGACCTCGGGCGAGGAGTATTCGGGGTGGGCGTGGTCGACGTAGAGCCGGGCGCCGTTGCCGAGCACCATGTTCATGATGACGTGGTCGTTGCCGAGCCGGCCGCCGGCATCGTTCGCGGACTCCGGCTCCTCGCGGTACATGGCGTCGCCCAGGTGGTCCGCGGCTCGCGAGGAGGAGCGCGCCGAACGTGCGTCGACGTCGTACAGGGCGTTTTGCGGGACCGCGTCGATGAGGGCGATCTCCTCAGCGGTGAGCTCGCGCGGGGCGTCGGTGAGCTGGGTCGGGTCGGCCTCGGTTCGGCGCACCTTCCAGCCGCGCGCGTCGATGAGCGGCGTTTCGTCCGAGTAGTCCCACGGCGTGCCGGCGAGCGAACCGCCCTCGGCGCGGACGACGTCGGCGTAGGCGTTCACGATGCGCGCGGAGAGCACTGTCGAGTTGGCGCGCGGCGCGTTCGGGGCGAGGACGCCGTACTCCGTCTCGAGCCCCATGACCCGGTGCACGCTCACGCCCGCTCCCCCGCCCGCTCGTGTACGACGGGCCGAATGTGGGTCACGCGCTCCCCGCGCTGGTCGGTGATCCGGGCCCAGTCGTCGGGATTGGAGGTGTTCGGCAGGTCCTCGTGTTCGTGGAACTCCTCGACCACTGCGCCGGCCAGGTGGGACGCGCGGATCCCGCGCTCCCCGCTCGAGAGTAGGTCCTTGATGGCTGACTTCTTGGCGCGATCCACGATGTTGCGGATCACCGCTCCGGAGGCGAAGTCGCGGAAGTAGAGCATCCGCTGCACGCCGTTGGCGAAGGTGATCTCCAGGAACTCGTTCTCGGGTTCGGAGGAGTACATCTGCTCCACGGTGGACTCGATGAGCCGGCGCACGCACGCGGCCGCGTCGCCGCCGTCGAGCTCGATCTCGCTTGCGTGCAGCGGGACCTCCGTCGTGAGGTACTTGGCGAAGATCTCGGCGGCCCCGGTGCGGTTCGGGCGCTGGACTTTGATCTTCACGTCGAGTCGACCCGGTCGCAGGATGGCAGGGTCGATCATGTCCTCGCGGTTGGAGGCTCCGATGACGATCACGTTGTCGAGCTTCTCGACACCGTCGATCTCGGTCAGCAACTGCGGAACAATCGTGGTCTCGACGTCGGAGGAGACGCCGGAGCCGCGGGTGCGGAAGAGCGCGTCCATCTCGTCGAAGAAGACGACGACGGGGTCCCCGGTCGCCGCCTTTTCGCGGGCGCGAGCGAAGATGAGCCGGATATGGCGCTCCGTCTCGCCGACGTACTTGTCCAGCAGCTCGGGGCCCTTGATGTTCAGGAAGTAGCTGCGCGAGGACGGGGTCCCCGTCAGTTCGACGGCTCGGTCGGCGAGCGAGCGCGCGACGGCCTTGGCGATGAGGGTCTTGCCGCAGCCGGGCGGTCCGTAGAGCAGGATGCCCTTCGGCGCGCTCAACCCGTGCTCCGCGTAGAGCTCCTGATGCAGGAACGGGAGCTCGACGGCGTCGCGGATCTGCTCGATCTGCGGCCCGAGCCCGCCGATGTCGCCGTAGGAGATCTCGGGGACTTCTTCGAGCACGAGCGACTGCATTTCCGTCAGCTGCACGCGTTCCATCGCGAACGAGGTGCGGGGGTCGAGGACCAGGGAATCCCCCACGCGCAGGTGCTCGGAGCGCAGTGGTGCGCCGATACGTACGACGCGCTGATCGTCGCCGCGGCCGATCGCGACGACGCGGTCGACGTCGAGGATCTCCTTGACCGTGACGACCTCGCCCGTCGCCTCGAAGCCGAGTGCTGCGACGACCACGAGGGCCTCGTTGAGCAACACCTCCTGCCCGACGCGCAAGGCCTCGATGTCGATCAACGGGCTCACGGATACGCGCATCTTGCGCCCGCCGTGCAGGATGTCGACGCTGGCCACGTGTGTGGTCGAGATCGCCGTGCGCGGCTGCCCGTCCCCCGCCGCGCCGCTGGAAGAGGAGAAACTGGAACGCGGGTGCACCGCGACGATCGTAGCGAAGTTGAACGGGGTCTCGCCGTCGCGGTCGAGGCCGGCGCGCAGGGTGGCGATTTCCTCACGGGTACGTTCGAGCAGATCGACGAGCTTGCGGTTGTTGGCCGCCGCGGTAGCGAGCTGCCGGTCGAGGGACCGGGCCTTTTCGCGCTGGACGTTCACCTCGCGTTCGGCCTTCGCGATCGCGGCGCGGGCGTTATCGCCCGCGGCTGCTGGTGAATCGTTCTGCATCGCACATCCCTCCTGACGCTGGCTACCGGCGGTGGCAGCCTCGGTTCATGCTAGTCAACCTCGGGTGTCTCACCCAGTTCGGTGACCGAGGTTGCGGCACCATCGCTGATCGCGGCCGCGTCGCGGGCGGCCCGGCGCAGCTTCTTGTCGCTCGAACCGCGCTCACCGAGCGCCTCGGGTGTCCATTCGTCCTCGCTGTGGTCCTTGGTCCACGCGCTGACGTCCTCGGGGGCGAACTCGGCCGACTTCGGGCGCCGGGAGCCGGGGATGCCGACGGTCCCGTCGGCGAGGCGACGGCAGACGATGAGGAACGCGGTGTGGGCGACCATGCGGTGGTCTGGACGCACGGCCAGGCCCTCGACGTGCCAGCCGCGGACCATGGTCTCGAAGGACTCGGGCTCGGTGAACTGTCCGGTGGCCCGGATCGCTTCCACCACCCGGGACATCTGCGTCACCGTGGCCACGTAGTTGACCCAGACGCCACCCGGCGCCAGGACGGTCGCGACCGCGTCGACACATTCCCACGGCGCGAGCATGTCCAGCACCACGCGGTCGATGGAGCCCGGCTCCTCCGTCGCGACGACCTGTTCCTGGAAGTCGCCGAGCGTGATGCGCCAGGCCGGGTGGGCGCCGCCGAAGACGGCCTCCACGTTGTCACGTGCGATGAGCGCGAATTCCTCGCGGCGTTCGAAGGAGTGCAGGTAGCCGGCGTCGCCGACGGCGCGCAGCAGCGACATCGACAGCGCACCGGAGCCCACGCCTGCTTCGACGACGCGGGCGCCAGGATAGATGTCGCCCATCTGCACGATCTGTCCGGCGTCCTTCGGGTAGACAACCGTGGCGCCGCGCGGCATCGAGAGCACGAAGTCCTTCACGAGCGGCCGCAGCACCTGGTAGCGGTGTCCCACGGAATTGTGGATAACGGAGCCCTCAGGGCGGCCGATGAGCTCGTCGTGGTGCAGAACGCCCTTGTGCGTGTGGAACTCGCCGCCGGTTTTGAGCGTGATGGTGTTGATCCGGCGCTTCTCGTCCGTGAGCTGCACGCGATCGCCCGGCCGCAGCGGTCCGCGGCGCATCCTGGCCCCCTGGGCGTGGACGTCTTCGCGGGGCTGCGGGGCAAGGAACTCGGTCATCGTGCTCGTTTCTTCGTCGGATCCGCCCCGGTCGGGGCGGCGTCGGTGTATGGATTCTCCCGCACGGACGCGGGAAGTTCTAATGCCGTCCGGCTCAGCGCCCGGTGATCGCCCGGACGACCGTCTCTTGGCGCAGCAGGCCGGTGACGGTGCCCGCCATGTCGACGACGGCGTATTCGCTGCCCTTGAGCGAAGCGAGATACTGCACGAGCGGCTGGCCCGCCGCATCCTCGCGCACTACGGCGCCGGCTGCGAGGGCCCGTGCGACGCTCGCGGCCGGCGTCGTACCGTAGAGATCGCGCGGGACGGAGGCGAACGAGGGCGGGTCGATCACGGCCTCGGGGCGCCCGCCCGCGCCGACCAGCACGAACTCGGTTCCTTCGGCGACGTTGCGGCCGCGTTCGACGACGTCGGCCAGGGTCGCGTCGGCGCGCAGGCCCACGGCCGGTGTCGACAGCGCGGCGGCGCTCAGGGAGGGCAGCCGCAGCCGCATGCGGGCATCGCGCATCGAGGCGCTCGCCCCCATGAAGATGAATCCGGCGACGAGCAGGCCCACGATGCCGAGGGTGAAGTCGACGGTGCCGAACCGGTAGAGCGGCCAGCCGACGAACGCGAGAACCAGGCCGACGGCGATGATGCGGCCGGCCCAGCCGGCGGCGATCGTGCCGCGCTCCTGCGAGCCCGTGATCCGCCAGACGAGCGATTCGACGAGGCGCCCTCCGTCGAGCGGCAGCCCCGGCAGGACGTTGAAGACCGCGACGAGGAAGTTCGCCAGCACGAGGATGTTCAGCAACAGCCCGATCACGCCGCCCGGGGACAGCAGGGTCTGCGCGAGCAGCCCGAGCCCGGCGATGATGAAGTTCGCGGCCGGGCCGGCCAGGGCCACTGCGAGCGAGCGGCCCGGGGTGGCGTTGAAGCTGCCGAACTGGGTGTGCCCGCCCCACAACGTCAGGACAATGCGTGCGCCAGGCCACCCGTAGGCCTTGGCCAGGCGCGCATGGGCCAGTTCGTGCACGAGCACGGAGAGCAACAGGAGGACCGCGTAGACGAGCGCCACCGCATAGGCGCCGGCGCCGATGCCGGGCAGCGCGCGGCCCACGTCGGGTCCGAAGGCGAACACGACGAACGCGGCGATGACGAACCAGGACCACGCAAGCGTGACGGGCACGCCGGCGATGCGGCCGAGCGGTATCCCGGAGCGTGCGGAGGACTCCTCGGTGTCGTGCTGCCCGCTCACGCCGTGGTCCCGCCGGCGGCCGGCAAGGCGCGGACCAGTGCGTCGAGATCGTCCGCGGTGCGTCCGGCCAGACTCTCCCATTCGGTCCAGTTCTCCGGCTGCGGAAGTTCGATGAAGTGCGGGACCGCGATCGTGACCGCGCCGCTCGCGGCGGCCGAGGCGACGCCGGGTACGGAGTCCTCGATCGCGACGACGCGGCGCGCCTCCAGGCCGGGCACGATGTCACCCATGCGCTCCAGGCCCTGCAGGTACGGCTCCGGGTGCGGCTTGCCGCGCTGCACCATGTCACCCGTCACTTTGAACCGCATGGTGCCGGGCGGCAGCGCGTCCACGACCAGGCCCGCGAGGGGTCCCTCGGACATGGTCACGAGCGCGCAGGGAACCCCGGCGGCGGCGAGTTGTTCGAGCAGCTCGCGCGCACCCGGCCGCCACGGGATCTCCCGACGCACGCTGGACATAACCTCGTGCGAGAGAGTGTCGACGATGTGGCGGATCTCGAGGGAAGGGCCGCCTCCGGCGATGATCGCGTCACGGATCATCGCGGCGCTGACGGGCAGGGCGTTGCCGACGAGCCGCATCGCGTCCTCGTGCGTCCATTCGCAGCCGTAGGCATGGACCAGGTCCTTCTCGGCCCGGATCCAGTACGGCTCGGTGTCGACAATCGTCCCGTCCATGTCCCACAGCACGGCCTGCAGGCCGTGGCGGGGGTCGAATCGATTGGCGGTCGCGGCTACCGCGGAGTCAGTCGAAGGCATGCGGCCAGTCTATCGGGGACACGCCGTGCGGCCCTCCTCTGCGGGCGAGCCGACAGCGAACGCCGCGGAGCCGTCGTCGTGCGAAATGGGCGCGCAGAATGACGCGCGCCGCACGCCGGGCCGCGCTAGGGTGATCTCGTGGTTGAGAATTCGCATCGACAGCAAGATCCTGACGAACCGGGTCACGACGACGCCGGCGACGCCCCCGCGACCGGCGACGCGCCCGGGCAGCGCGGCAGCCTCCTCGAGGCGATGGACACGATCGAGGGCGGCAACGGGCGGCCGTGCGTCATGGTTGTCGCGTTCGAGGGCTGGAACGACGCCGGCGGGGCGGCCAGCGACGCCGCGCGCCTGCTCGCCACCGAATTCAACGCGCAGAGGTTCGCGACGATCGGCGAGGATGACTACTACGACTACCAGTTCGCCCGGCCATCGGTCCGCCGGAACGCGGCGGGGCAGCGGATCGTCCACTGGCCCGCGACCCACTTCTACCGGGCGGCGCTGAAGGACCACGATTTCGATCTGATCCTCGTCCGGGGCGTCGAGCCGACCTACCGTTGGAAGGCCTTCTGCGCCGAACTGCTCACGCTAGCCGAGGCCAACGGCGTGAAGGCGCTCGTGCTCACCGGCGCGCTGCTCGCCGACACCCCGCACTCGCGCCCCATCCCGGTGACCCGCACAAGCGAGCACGACGAGCTGCGCGCGATTCTCAAAGCGGAGCCGTCGAGCTACGAGGGGCCGACGGGGATCGTCGGCGTGCTGGCAGCGCTCGCGGCGGCGGCCGGGGTCCCGACGGTCTCGGCGTGGGCCGCGGTCCCGCACTACGTCGGGCAGTCCCCCTCACCCAAGGCGACGTATGCCCTCATGCGTCACCTCGAGGACCTGCTGCACCTCTCGCTCGACCTGCATGCGCTTTCGGAGGATGCGGACGCCTGGGAGCGCGGCGTCGATGAACTCGCGGCCGACGACGAGGAGATCGGCGAATACGTGAAGCAGCTCGAAGAGGCGCAGGACGCCGCGGATTTACCGGAGGCGAGCGGCGAATCGATCGCGCGCGAATTCGAGCGCTACCTCAAACGTCGCGATCAGGGCCGTGGCGACGGTCGTACCGACGGCGCCTGATCGCGGTTCGTTTCAGGCGCGGTCGTCGGCAACCAGCTTGAGGCCCAGGAGAGCGTCGATGACGTCGACGAGTTCCTCGCGCGCGGACGAATCGGGCTCCCCCTCCGGGATGGAGGCGGCCCACGCGTCGAGTTCCGCAAGGGCGGACGGGGCATCGAGGTCGTTCGCCAGGTGCGCCATGAGGCGCGGCGGGAGCGAGTCGGCCTCCGCGCGCGTCGCCGTCGACAGGCGGTTCGACCACGCCGACAGGCGCTCGGCGGCCGCCGTCAGGAGCGCGTCGGTCCAGAACCAATCGCTGCGGTAGTGCTGTCCGAGCAGCACGGCGCGGATCGCCATCGGGTCCGTCCCGGACTCACGCAGCTTCGAGACCAGCACCAGGTTGCCCTTGGACTTGCTCATCTTTTCACCGTCGAGGCCCACCATGCCGGCGTGCACGAAGTGCTCGGCCAGCGCGGTGTCGTCCTGAGCGCTCGCATGCCCGGCCGAGAACTCGTGGTGCGGGAAGATCAGGTCGCTGCCGCCCCCCTGGACCGTGAACGGGGCGGGCAGGAAACGCCGCGCGATGACTGAACACTCGATGTGCCAGCCAGGCCGACCGGCACCGAGGCTACCGCCGTCCCACTGCGGTTCGCCGTCGCGCGCGACGCGCCAGAGCATTGGATCGAGGGCGTCGCGCTTGCCGGGCCGCTCGGGGTCGCCGCCGCGCTCGGCGAAGAATGAAGCCATCGTCACGGTGTCGTAGCCGCTGACCGCTCCGAGCTGCCAGGCGCCGTTGGCCGCCGCGGCGGAGTCGAAGTACACGTCCCCGTCGGGTTCGCCATCACCGCCGGCCACGCGGTAGGCGTAGCCGTCGGCGAGCATGCGTTCGACGACGGGCACGATCCACTCGACCGATTCGACGGCCCCGATGTAATCGGCCGGCGGGATGACGCGCAGCGCCTCCATGTCGCGCCGGAACAAGTCGGTCTGATCTCTTGCCAGATCCTGCCAGTCGACCCCGGTCGCCTCAGCGCGCTCGAGCAGCGGGTCGTCGACGTCGGTGACGTTCTGCACGTAGGCGACCTCGCGTCCCTGCGCGCGCCACAGGCGGTTGAGCAGGTCGAAGGACACGTAGGTGGCCGCGTGGCCCATGTGCGTCGCGTCGTAGGGCGTGATCCCGCAGACGTACAGGCTGGCGTCGGTGTCCGTCCTGACGGGCGCGACCTCGCGGCTCGACGAGTCGTGGAGGTGAAGCGGGGTCGCTTCGGCGCGGGCCGCCAGAGTGGGCAGCGGCGGGATGACAGGGGCCTGCCAAGCGTGCACGAGGCATCCTTTCGGATCGACGAAGAAAAGCGGGCTCGCTCGAGCCCTAAAGGTTCAGCGCTCTAGACGGGATTAATAATCCCGAATCCGAGAAGAAGGAAGATCGCGACGCCGAGTGCGATTCGGTACCAGACGAACAGCCGGTAGTTGTGCGTCGAGATGTATCGCAGCAGCCAGGCGACGATCGCGTAGCCGACGACGAACGCGATGCCCGTAGCTACCAGGGTTTCCGCCATGCTGTAGGGGCCGTTGAGCGATGGATCACCCAGGGACTTCGCGAGCTTGTAGAGGCCGGAGGCGACGACGGCGGGGATAGCCAGCAGGAAGGCGTAGCGGGTCGCGGCTTCACGGGTGTAGCCGAGGATGAGGCCACCGGTGATGGTGCCGCCGGAGCGCGAGACGCCCGGCACGAGCGCCAACGCCTGGAAGAGACCGTAGATGATGCCGTGTTTGTAGGTCAGGTCTTTGAGCTCGCGTTGCTGCCGTCCGTACGTGTCGGCGATCGCGAGGACGATGCCGAAGAGGATCAGCATCGTCGCGGTGATCCAGAGACTACGGAAGGTCGTGTCGATGTAGTCCTCGAGGAGCAGCCCCAGGATGGCGATGGGAAGGCTACCGATGATGATGAGCCAACCCATGCGCGCGTCGGGGTCGTTGCGGGGCGCCTTGCCGACGAGCGACTTAGACCAGGTTCCGATGATGCGGACGATGTCGTTCCAGAAGTACAGGATGACGGCGGCCTCGGTGCCGAGCTGCGTGATTGCAGTAAAGGCGGCGCCAGGGTCCTGCGCGTTCGGTAGGAACTCCCCGACGATGCGCACGTGCGCGCTCGAGGAGATCGGCAGGAATTCGGTCAGCCCCTGCACGAGGCCCAGAATGATCGCTTCTATCCAACTCACGACCACGACACTACTGGACGGCCCGGACAGCTAGGGTCGGACACACCCCTGTCGCAGCAAGTTCATCGTTCGGCGGGAAACGCCGGACAACGCGGGCGATCAGCCGTGGTCGCCATCTTCGTCGTCTTCGCTGTCGTCGTACAACTCCAGCGGCAGGACTTCTTCGTGGGCGTCGTAGAGTGCGTCCTCGTAGCTTTCGAAGGCGTCGGCAACGGCGAAGAACGCGGCCTCGACAGCGGGATCCGAGTCGCTCCGGCGCGAAACGATGGCGCTCAGGTGCTCGTCCAAGGACACCTTCAGTGCTTCCAAAGCAATGCGCGGATCTGTAGTCATGCTCTGACCGTACCGTTGAATCGGGAAACTGGGTAGAGCCCATTTTCTTCGCGTGGTGGACCTCGCGTCCGTGGCGCATTTCACGTCTTGAAATCGGCGCCGGTCGGGGTACTCTCTCTCACATATGCAGCAACGTTCGCAGCCACCGTCCAGCTTCCCGACGGCCGAGCGGGTCAGGGACCCGCAGGACCCGTACGAGTACCTCGTCGTGACCGTTTACCCGGGCCAGTCGCTGGCGCAGGCGCGCCAGGGCCTGGTCGAACACGCGGAGTACGGCAAGTGGGAGCTCAAGCGCACCGTGAAGTACACGGGCGGCCTCTACCGCTACTGGTTGCGTCGGCGGGTCATGCGCGTCGAACGCACGATGCACGTCTACTGACCGCCCCTACTGCAGCGGTCCGAGCAGCCAGTTCGCGACCGTAGCGTGCGCCGACTCGGAGTCCGAGGGGTGGTACAGGCTCGCCAGCACGTCCCGATAGAGCCGCTCGAGCTCGCTGCCGCGGTAATACTGCCCGCCCCCGGAGACCTTGAGCGCTGCGTCCACCGATGAGCGAGCGACGTCACCCGCGCGGGTGCGCAGGCTGACGAGTTTCGGGAACCACGCAGAGCCGTGGTCGACGCCGGCGTCCAGGTCACAGGTGATCTGCGTGAGGAACGCGTCGAGCGCGACGACGTCCATCCCGGCCTCCGCGACCCGCCAGCGAATGTCCGGGTCCTGATCGAGGGACCGGTCCGCGGCCAGCGAGCGCCGTTTCGCCGGGTGCTCCGCCGCCAGCTCCAGAGCACGATCGGCGATCCCGGCGTACACGGAGGCGGTCAGCGTGAGGAAGGCGCCGAAGATGCCGAAGACCAGCGCGTCCGGCTGGGGCCCGACCGGCAGGCGGGTGTGGACCCACTCGGGCGAGGCCAACGCGCCGTCGAGCCGCGTGGACTGTGACTGGCTGGCCCGCATCCCCAGCGTGTCCCAGTCGTCCCCGATCGTGACCCCGGGATCCTCCCGGTCGACGAACGCGTGCACGAGCTCGCCGCCGTCGTTCTTCCCGAAGACCCCCAGTCGCGTCCACGCCGGCGAGAGGGACGTGAAAATCTTCCTGCCCGTGTACCTCACGCCATCGGCGCCCTCCTCGGCGCGCGTCGTGGAGTCGAACAGCACGTGGTCGTTGCCCGGCTCGGAGATGCCGAAGGCCAGCACGTGGCCCGTCTCGATCCAGTCATCCACGAAGTCCAACCGGTGGTCCGCTTTGGTGTGCAGCAGGTGCACGACGCCGGCCCATACCAGGTGCATGTTCACAGCCAGCGCGGTGCCGGGAGCGTGTGCGCCGAGCAGGCGCTGCGCGGCCGCTGCCTCAGCGAGCCCCCAGCCCGCGCCGCCACGCTCGACCGGGAGCAGCGCCTTGAGGTAGCCGGCCGCGACGAGCGCGTCGAAGTCCTGCCGGGCGAAGGTGTTGGACTCGTCGTGCGCTCGGGCGCGCTCGCGCAGCCCGGAGAGCAGTTCTTCGCTTAGGACAGTGCGGACGCTCGACTCGAGCGCCGGATGCAGGATCGCCATAGCGGCCTCCTAGTAGGTCGAGATCAGGCGGTGCAGGACCCGCACGCCGAACTGGAGCGCGTCGACCGGCACGCGCTCGTCGACGCCGTGGAACATGCCGGTGAAGTCCAGATCCGCTGGCAGGCGCAAAGGAGCGAACCCGTAACCGGTGATGCCCAGCCGGGCCAGGGACTTGTTGTCCGTGCCGCCGGAGAGCATGTACGGCAGCACGACCGCGTCGGGGTCTTCGGCCTTGAGGTTGGCGATCATGGACTCGACCAGGTCGCCGGAGAAGGGGACCTCGAGGGAGATGTCGGCGTGGTCCGTGACGAGGTTGACGCCGTCTCCCGCCAGGCCCCGCAGCGTTTCCAGGACGAGTTCGTCCTGTCCGGGCAGGGTGCGGCAGTCGATCATGGCCTCCGCGTGGCCCGGGATGACGTTGTGCTTGTAACCGGCCTTCAGTGCCGTCGGGTTGGAGGTGTTCTGCAGTGTCGCCCCCACGAATCTCGCCACCGTGCCGAGCTCGTCGAGCAGCGCTTGGGGGTTGTCCTCGTCGAACTCGACGCCGGTCATATCCGAGACGCCGTCGAGGAAGGCCCGCGTGGTCTTGGTGTATTCGATGGGCCACTGGTGGGCACCAATGCGGCTGACCGCCCCGGCCAGGCGCGCGACGGCATTGTCGTCGTTAATCTGGGATCCGTGTCCGGCTCGGCCGGTGGCCTGCAGCCGCAGCCAGTTGATCCCCTTCTCTGCGGTCTGCAGGAAGTAGGCGCGGCGGCCGTTGATCGTGGAGGAGAATCCGCCGACCTCGCTGATGGCCTCGGTGGCCCCGTCGAAGAGCTCGGGGTGTTTCTGGACCAGCCATCCGGCTCCGTAGTCGCCCCCGGCCTCTTCGTCGGAGAAGAAGGCGTAGACGATGTCCCGCTTGGGCCGCTGGCCGTTGCGGTGCATGGAGCGCATGACCGCGAGGATCATCGCGTCCATGTCCTTCATATCGACGGCGCCGCGCCCCCAGATGAGCCCGTCCTTGATTTCGCCGGAGAACGGGTCGACGCTCCAGTCCTCCGCCTGCGCGGGTACGACGTCGAGGTGGCCGTGGACGACGAGTGCGGGCAGTGAGGGGTCTTGGCCCTCGATGCGGCCAACCACACTGGCGCGCCCCGGCGACGACTCGAAGATCTCAGGGTTCGCGCCGGCCTCGGCCATGAGCGCCGCTACGTACTCGGCGGCCCGGCGTTCCCCGCGGGAATCGTTGTTTCCGAAGTTCGAGGTGTCGATCCGGATGAGGTTCCGGCAGATCTCGACGACCTCCTCTTCGGCGGTGATGGCCTGCTGACGAGGTGAATTCATGGCGTCATCCTTCCGTGGTGGATCCGTAGCTCCACAGTAGCGACGCACGCCACAACCCGTGAATTGGTGTCCGCCGAAATCATGGTGTAGAGTATTACTCGCTGCTGACGCGGCGGGAGAAAAAAACGCTCCTGACCTGCGGAAATAGTTCACCTGCGCGGGTGGCGGAATAGGCAGACGCGCTAGCTTGAGGTGCTAGTCCTCGTATTAGAGGGTGGGGGTTCAAGTCCCCCCTCGCGCACAGAGGTCCGTTCGCGGACATGAAGGCCGGCTTCCATGAGGAAGCTGGCCTTCGCTGTATCTACACACCCCCCCGACCGGAATAGTCGCTGCACTCGCGCGGTTGAGACCGATATGAACGAAGCAGCAAAGAACGAATACGTCCCCACCTCTGGTGTCACGATGTTCACCACGTCCTGGTGCGGCTACTGCCGCAACCTCAAGCGCATGATGGATTCCGAGGGCATCGCCTACCGCGAGGTCAACATCGAGGAGACCCCCGGCACCGCGGAGATCGTCGAGTCCTTCAACGGCGGCAATCAGACGGTCCCGACTTTGATCTTCCCTGACGGCAGTGCGGCCACGAATCCGCGCATTGACGAGGTCCGGCAGCGGCTGGTGTAGTGCACCGGGATAACTGATACGTAACTGATACGTCACAGGTCGAACTTCACGCGCGCACCGCTCGATCGGGAGCGTGCACGCGTGGTTTGATGAAGGGGTCGCCCGGAGATCGGGCGGCCCCGAAACGTTTAGTGCCGAAACCAGGAGGCATCATGCCCCAGACCGTTCAGGGCGTCGTCGTCAAGGCGAAGGACGCCCCCGCAACCATCGAGTCGATCGTCATCCCCGATCCCGGACCCGGCGAGGCGGTGGTAGACATCCTCACGTGCGGCGTCTGCCACACGGATCTCCACTACAAGCTGGGTGGTATCGGGGACGAGTTCCCGTACCTTCTCGGCCACGAGGCGACCGGCGTCGTCTCTCAGATCGGAGAGGGCGTAGACGATGTCGCCGTCGGCGACCGTGTCATCCTTAACTGGCGTGCGGTCTGCGGCCAGTGCCGCGCGTGCGCCAAGGGGCAGCCGCAGTACTGCTTCGACACCCACAACGCCACGCAGAAGATGACCCTGGAGGACGGCACGGAGCTCTCCCCCGCGCTGGGCATCGGCGCGTTCGCCGAGAAGACGCTCGTCGCCGCCGGTCAGTGCACCAAGGTGGACGACGACGTCGACCCGGCCGCCGTCGGCCTGCTGGGCTGCGGCGTCATGGCGGGCATCGGCGCAGCGATCAACACGGGTGAGGTCAA
Source organism: Kocuria rosea subsp. polaris (assembly GCA_023896275.1). Classification (GTDB taxonomy): domain Bacteria; phylum Actinomycetota; class Actinomycetes; order Actinomycetales; family Micrococcaceae; genus Zhihengliuella; species Zhihengliuella polaris_A. The sequence goes on from MLDA01000018.1 coordinate 18,242, forward strand.
GCGAGGCGAATCCGTGGCTGTCATCGGCTGCGGCGGCGTTGGCATCGCGGCGGTCGCGGGTGCGGCGCTGGCTGGGGCGACGACGATCATCGCCGTCGACATCGATCCTGAGAAAATCGAGATGGCGAAGAAGCTGGGTGCGACCCACGGCGTGAACTCCCGCGAGCAGGACCCCGTTGAGGCGATCCGCGAGCTCACCGGTGGCAACGGCGCCGACGTCGTCATCGAGGCCGTCGGCCGCCCGGAGACCTACGAGCAGGCGTTCTACGCGCGTGACCTCGCCGGCCGTGTGGTGCTCGTCGGCGTCCCGACCCCCGACATGAAGATCGAGCTGCCTTTGCTCGACGTCTTCGGCCGCGGTGGCTCGCTGAAGTCCTCCTGGTACGGCGACTGCCTGCCCAGCCGCGACTTCCCGATGCTGGTCGAGCAGTACAAGCTGGGCCGGCTCGATTTGGACGCCTTCGTGACCGAACGCATCGAGCTCGGCGACGTTGAGGCGGCGTTCGAGAAGATGCACGGCGGCAAGGTGCTGCGCTCCGTCGTCGAACTCCCCGCCAGCCAGGAGGTCTAGCCATGGGCGCACACATCGAGAACCTCGTCACCTCCGGCACGTTCAGCCTCGACGGCGGGACGTGGGACGTGGACAACAACGTCTGGATCGTCGGCGACGACTCCGAGGTCATCGTGATCGACCCGGCCCACGACGTCGACGCTATCGCCGCAGCCGTGGGTGAGCGGACCGTGCGCGCGGTGCTGCTGACGCACGGGCACGACGACCACATCCGCTACGCGCGCGATGCAGCGGACAGGTTGGGTGCCGAGATCTGGATGAACCCGGCTGACCAGATGCTGTGGGAGGCCGTCTATCCGGGCACGTCTCCCGAGCACGAGATCGCCGACGGCGACCTCTTCACGATCGCTGGCACCGACCTGGTCGCCGTGCACACGCCGGGCCACTCCCCCGGTTCCACGTGCTTCTACGCTGCGGGCCTGGGAACGCTCTTTTCCGGCGACACGCTCTTCAACGGTGGACCCGGTGCGACAGGTCGCTCTTACAGCGACTTCGACACGATTGTCGAGTCGATCCGGACGAAGCTACTCGTGCTGCCCGCTGACACGGTGGTGCGGACGGGCCACGGCGATTCGACGCGCATCGGTGACGAGTCCCCGAACGTGCAAGAGTGGATCGACCGGGGCCACTGATGGTTGACCGTACAGTTCCTTCAGGGGCGAAACGACTGCTGGTGACGGCCTCGATCGCGATCGCGATTGGAGTGTTGGTCCTGGCTGCGGCGGCCGTATCCACCGCATCGACGAGTTTCGGCTGGTTCGCCTACGCGCCGTTGTCGGAATCGGGGTACCTGCCCGATGTGGTCCTGGTCAGCCGAACGACGATCCTGCTGGAGGTCGTCGGGCTGATCTGCCTGCTCGTCGGCGCTTTCACCCTGGGACTGTGGCGGGGCCGGCGGGCCGTGGGCAGGTAGATCCGAGGCTCGGGTCAAGCAAGGTCTGCGTGCTCGGCGTAGGCCGTGAGCAAGGCGTCCTCGACGCCGGCCACGGTCGCGCCGGGCACGAGGTCGTTAACGGCCCCGGCGGTGCTGGGATCGAACGGCAGATCCAGCGCGTCGTACACGTCCGTCAGGACGGTGCGCAGGGGTGCGGAGTCCTCAACGACGAAGACGGAGGCGAAGAGCCAAGCGCCGGCGACGACTCGCTGCGCCGTGCCGACGAGCTTTACCAGATGCCGGACGCTGGCACCGGCACCCGGGACACCGTGCACGCTGAATTCGCCCGGGCAGTACTCGCCGGGGATCTCGCCGACGCGGGCATCGACGCCGAGTGTGCCCAGCGCCCGGGCGTAGAGCTCGCCGAGGGCCCGGAAACGGCCCTGGTGCCCGAGCATGGCCTCACCGTCGGGCTCAACGTGGTCCACGATCAGCGTGCCCTGGTGGTAGGCAGCAGCCCGGCCTCCGGCCTTGCGCACGAGCGGCGCGAACCCCGCATCCGCTGCGAGGCGGGTAGCGTCGTCGTACCCGGGCAGGCGCGTGTCCCGCTGGCCGAAGGCCAGCGTCGGTGCCGGCCGGTAGAGCCGGAGGGTCGGCCCGGCGTCCCCGGAACGGACCGCGTGCAAGAGGTCGACGCCGGCAGCGAGATCGCGGGCGGGATCGACCGAGGCCGATTCGCGGATCACGGTGAGCGGGCCCACGGCGGCCGAATTCCATGCAGTCATGCCGTTGATTCTAGGATGGACTCCGTGCATTCGTCGTCTCAGACCCTCATCCTCCTCGGTGGCGCCTCGGGCGCCGGCAAGTCCTACCTTGCCGCGCGCTTTGGCGACCCCCACCTCGTGCTCGACAACTTCTACCGTGAGATTTCGGAGCACGTGCCCGGGCGCCCGCTGCCGGAGACGCCCTACGGGGAAGTCGACTGGGACCACCCCGGAACCTGGAATGTGCAGGCGGCCGTCGATGCCGTGATCGAGCTGCTCGAGACCGGGCAGACGCGGGTGCCGAACTACTCGATCTCCACCTCGAGCTATGCCGGGCACTCCCTCGTGAGCCTTGACCGCGGGCCGGTCATCGCCGAGGGGATCTTCGGCGAACTGATCCTCGAACCGCTGCGCCGCCAGCAGGTCCCGGTGCAGGCGATCTTCATCGACACCCCTCCCCTCGCGACGGCGCTGCGCAGGTTCGCACGCGACGTCGCCGAACGGCGCAAGCCGATCCCGTTCCTGGTCCGCCGTGGCTGGGCGCTGTTCAAGGCGGAAGGCGAGCTGCGCCGTCGTTATCTCGAGGCCGGGTTCGTGCCGATGCGCAAGCCGGCTGTGAAGAAGATGCTGGCCGGGCTCGGATAGCCGTTATCCGGCGGTGCCCGCAGGTAGCGGTCGGACCGTGAGGATCTGCTCGCTCCGGCCGAAGGGCCCGCTCACGTCGTGCAGGACGGCGGAGGTGAGCCCGATGCCGTCTTCGCCGTAGGTCTGCTGAGCCTCGAGTCCGAGCCACTCGCCGACCGGTGCGCGGTGCATGTGGATCTGCAGGTCGAGGTTCGGGAACATCCACGAGCCGGGGCCCGGGGCCACGCGCGGGGCAACCCCGTTGGCCGTATCTACCATGCCGAGCAGGCGCACCAGCGCGCTGGTCGACCCCGAGGAGGCCATGTCGAATCCGTTGCGCAGCCACACGGTGCCGCGGCCCGCGCGGTAGCCGTCCGCGACGCGGAAGTCGATGCCCTGGATGTAGCCGCCGGGCCACGGCGACATCCCGGTCCACTCGGGCAGGTCCTCCGGGTGCGCAACAGCGGCGTCCTCGATCGCGTGCACCGCGGAGCTGTCACCGGTCTTCAGGCGCCAGGCACGGGCGACGATCGATGTCCGCCCGTGGGCGATCATCTCGGCCTCGATGAGTTCGATGGTGCGCCCGGGGCGGATCATGCGCGTCTCGATGTGGAACTCGCCGCCGTGGATGATGCCGTGGATATCGAGGCTGACGCGGGCCATGCGCATGTCCTCGCGGGGCTGGAACTTCTCCAGCTCGTGCACGATGATGCCGGTGGCCGGCGCCATGTGCTGCTCGTGCGGGTTCCAAGCGCCCTGGGCGTGAACTGTTGAGCGGTAGCGCCCCTCGCCCAGGTCTTCGTAAAAGAAGTCCCCGGCGGCGAGCTCCGGGAGCTTCGACTCGGCGGCGGACGCGTGTGTTGGTGCCTTGGACATCGGCTACTCCTCCGTGGTGACAGGCGTCGGCAGCGACGCGGTCCCAGCCTAGTGAAGAATCTGTTCCAGGTGTTAATGATCCCTAACCACTGTGCCGGGGTTGGTGTGGTGCGACGATAGGCTTCCGAGATGCAGACCAGCCGCTTGCCCGCCCCCACCCGCCGGCGCCGCCTGGCCCTGGCGGTGGCCGGGCTGGGCGTGGTCCCGGCGGGCCTGGCCTCCCGTTTCCTATTCGACGGCGTGATCGGCGACGCCGCCGGGGGCGTGCTCTACGCTGTCCTGATCTACCTGCTGGTAGCCTTCGTCGTACCCACCTGGCGACCGCTGCGCGTTGGTGCGATCGCAGCGGTTCTCTGCTTCGCCGTCGAGCTGTTCCAGCTGACGCCGGTGCCGACGAGTCTGGCCGCCGTCTTCCCGCCCATCGCGCTGGTGCTGGGCACGACCTTCGTAGCCGCGGACCTGCCGGCCTACGCCGCCGGCGCGGCGGCCGCGGCAGCGGTGGATGCACTCATGATTCAGTCGTTCACCCGGCGCCGGGCCGGGCGTCCCGGCGGCTTGCCAGCTAGATAGCGCATCCGGTGTGGCTCCGGACGCAGTTGGGCCCCGGTCGCGGGATTCGCGACCGGGGCCCAGCGTTGGTTCGGGATTAGAACTCCCAGTCCTCGTCTTCCGTGTTCACGGCCTTGCCGATCACGTAGGAGGATCCGGAGCCCGAGAAGAAGTCGTGGTTCTCGTCTGCGTTCGGGGAGAGTGCCGACAGGATCGCCGGGTTCACGTCAGTCACCGAGGACGGGAACATCGCCTCGTAGCCCAGGTTCATCAGCGCCTTGTTGGCGTTGTAGTGCAGGAACTTCTTCACGTCCTCGCTCAGGCCGACGCCGTCGTAGAGGTCGTGTGTGTACTGCACCTCGTTCTCGTAGAGCTCGTACATGAGCTCGAACGTGTACTCCTTGAGCTCGTTCCGGCGCTCCTCGGAGACCTTCTCGAGGCCCTTCTGGTACTTGTAGCCGATGTAGTATCCGTGCACTGCCTCGTCCCGGATGATGAGGCGGATGAGGTCGGCCGTGTTCGTGAGCTTGGCCCGCGAGGACCAGTACATCGGCAGGTAGAAGCCCGAGTAGAAGAGGAACGACTCCAGCAGCGTGGAGGCGACCTTCTTCTTCAGCGGGTCGTCGCCGTGGTAGTACGACTCCACGATCTGGGCCTTCTTCTGCAGGTTCTCGTTCTCGAGCGACCAGCGGAAGGCCTCGTCGATCTCCTTCGTCGAGCACAGGGTCGAGAAGATCGAGGAGTAGCTCTTGGCGTGCACCGACTCCATGAACGCGATGTTCGTGTAGACGGCCTCCTCGTGCGGCGTCAGCGAGTCCGGGATGAGCGAGACCGCGCCGACGGTGCCCTGCAGCGTGTCGAGCAGGGTCAGCCCGGTGAAGACGCGCATCGTGAGCGTCTGCTCCTGCGGGGTCAGCGTGTTCCACGACTGGACGTCGTTGGAGAGCGGAACCTTCTCGGGGAGCCAGAAGTTGTTCACGAGGCGGTTCCACACCTCGACGTCCTTATCGTCCTGGATGCGGTTCCAGTTGATGGCCTCTACGTGGCCATGAAGCTTGACCGGGTCGGTCATGTCTTCCCTGCACTTTCGTCACGAGTTCGCGGTTGAATCAAGCGTACGACGGCGGGCGCGGGCCCGCCGTCGTACGGTTCAGTTGTGGGTCGTTACAGCATGCACGAGACGCAGCCCTCGACCTCTGTGCCCTCGAGGGCCAGCTGGCGCAGGCGGATGTAGTAGAGCGTCTTGATGCCCTTGCGCCACGCGTAGATCTGAGCCTTGTTGATCTCGCGGGTCGTGGCCGTGTCCTTGAAGAAGAGCGTCAGGGACAGGCCCTGGTCGACGTGCTGCGTCGCCGCGGCGTAGGTGTCGATGATCTTCTCGTAGCCGATCTCGTACGCGTCCGCGTAGTACTCGAGGTTGTCGTTGTCCAAGTACGGGGCCGGGTAGTAAACGCGGCCGAGCTTGCCTTCCTTGCGGATCTCGATCTTCGACGCGACCGGGTGGATCGACGAGGTCGAGTTATTGATGTAGGAGATCGAGCCGGTCGGCGGTACGGCCTGGAGGTTCTGGTTGTAGATCCCGTGCTCCATGACGGAGGCCTTCAGCGCGCGCCAATCGTCCTGCGTGGGGATGTGCGTGTTCGCGAAGAGCTCGCGCACCCGTTCGGTCTGCGGTGCCCACTCGGCGTCCGTGTACTTGTCGAAGAATTCGCCGGTGGCGTACTTGGAGTCCTCGAACCCGCCGAACGTCTCGCCCTTCTCCATCGCGAGGAGGTTCGAAGCGCGCAGCGCGTGGTAGAGCACCGTGTAGAAGTAGACGTTGGTGAAGTCCAGGCCCTCTTCGGAACCATAGTGGACACGCTCGCGGGCGAGGTAGCCGTGCAGGTTCATCTGCCCCAGGCCGATGGCGTGGGACTGCTGGTTGCCCTCTGCGATCGACGGCACCGAGGAGATGTAGGACATGTCGGAAACGGCGGTGAGCGCGCGGATGGCGGTCTCCACCGAGGCGCCCAGGTCCGGCGAATCCATCGTCTTGGCGATGTTCATCGAGCCCAGGTTGCAGGAGATGTCCTTGCCGACGACCTCGTATCCCAGGTCGTCCGAGTACACGGACGCCGAGGAGACCTGCAGGATCTCGGAGCAGAGGTTGCTCATCGTGATCTTGCCCTTGATCGGGTTCGCCCGGTTCACCGTGTCCTCGAACATGACGTACGGGTAGCCCGACTCGAACTGGATCTCCGCGAGGGTCTGGAAGAACTCGCGGGCGTTGATCTTGGTCTTCGTGATCCGCTGGTCGTCGACCATCTCGTAGTACTTCTCGGTTACCGAGATCTCCGAGAACGGCTGGCCGTAGACGCGCTCCACGTCGTACGGCGAGAAGAGGTACATGTCCTCGTTCTTCTTCGCCAGCTCGAACGTGATGTCGGGGATGACGACGCCGAGGGAGAGGGTCTTGATGCGGATCTTCTCGTCGGCGTTCTCGCGCTTCGTGTCGAGGAAGCGGTGGATGTCCGGGTGGTGGGCGTGCAGGTACACAGCGCCGGCACCCTGGCGCGCGCCGAGCTGGTTGGCGTAGGAGAAGGAGTCCTCGAGGAGCTTCATCACGGGGATGACGCCCGAGGACTGGTTCTCGATCTGCTTGATGGGCGCGCCGTGCTCGCGGATGTTCGTCAGCGACAGGGCCACACCGCCGCCGCGCTTCGAGAGCTGCAGGGCGGAGTTGATGCCACGGGCGATGGACTCCATGTTGTCTTCGATGCGCAGCAGGAAGCAGGAGACGAGCTCGCCGCGCTGGGCCTTGCCGGCGTTCAGGAAGGTCGGGGTGGCGGGCTGGAAGCGGCCGTCGATGATCTCCTCGACGAGCTGCGCGGCCAGTTCCTCGTCGCCGCGGGCCAGGTGCAGGGCGACCATGCAGACGCGGTCCTCGTAGCGTTCGAGGTAGCGCTTGCCGTCGAAGGTCTTCAGCGTGTAGCTCGTGTAGAACTTGAACGCGCCGAGGAACGTCTCGAAGCGGAACTTCTTGTTGTAGGCCCGCTTGTAGAGGCCCCGGATGAAGTTCATCGAGTACTGGTCGAGCGTCTCGCGCTCGTAGTACTCGTTCTTGATCAGGTACTCGAGCTTCTCATCGAGGTCGTGGAAGAAGACGGTGTTGTTGTTGACGTGCTGCAGGAAGTACTGCCGCGCGGCGGCGCGGTCGGCGCCGAACTGGATCTTTCCCTCGGCGTCGTAGAGGTTCAGCATGGCGTTGAGCTCGTGGTATCCGAGCCCCTGCCACGCTGCCGGTAGTTCCTTGCCGTCCTGGTTCACGGTCGGCTCCGCGACTGATGTTTCCAAAACTCTTCCAATCCTTGACGTACGTTGGCCACGTCATCCGGCGTGCCCATGAGTTCGAAGCGGTACAGCAGCGGCACGTCGCATTTCGCGGAAATCTTGCGCGCGGCGAGGCAGTAGGCTGTGCCGAAATTCGTATTGCCCGCGCCGATGACGCCGCGGAGGTTTGTGCGGTTCTGTTCCTGCTTCAGGAATCTGAGGACCTGGGGAGGGACTGAGTGCTGGCCCTCCTCTCCCCCGTAGGTCGGCAGGAGAAGAACGAATGGTTCTAGGGTGGTGAGCTCCGGATCCCGCGCATAGAGCGGGATCCGGGCCGTCTCGACCCCTAGCTTCTCCACGAACCGGGCGGTGTTGCCCGAGATCGAGGAGAAGTAGACGAGGCGGCTGGACGTCGTTGAGGCTGCGTCAGGCAACGGAGGTGGCGACGGAAGCGGCCAGCTCCTCGATCTTGTCCGGGCGAAAGCCGGACCAGTGGTCGGCGTCGGTGACGACGACCGGGGCCTGCATGTGGCCCAGGGCGCGCACGCGCTCAAGGGCGTCGGCGTCCTGTGAGATGTCGACGCTCTGGTAGACGACGCCCTTCTTGTCCAGTGCGCGGTAGGTGGCGTTGCACTGAACGCAAGCCGGCTTGGTGTATACCGTGACGGTCATGGCCTGATCCCCTCGTCCCTTAAATATCGTGATCTTCTTGGTCTGTCTGCGGCTGAAAGAGCTGCCGAAGCGTGCTGGATGCGCCCTGTCCCTCGGCGTCGTCCGCTGCTGTCCCGGTCGCGATATCGATACTACATCTAGTGGGCCGCACGATGATCGACCCCAAGATCTTGTCTTACAAGTATGTCATTACCCGCCGCCGTCGTCCACAGGCCGTGGGGATATCTTTAGGGTTTCTTGGCCCGGGATCATGCACTTGGGAGGTTTCTGTCCACACCCTGTGGAGGCCGAATTCACAACTCGAACTCGTGGCGTGTCGACTCCGAATCGGCGTGTCGCCGGAACGCCCGCACCGGCCGCTCGAGTGGCCGGTGCCACCCGGTGCAGTGGTGCACCTCATCCATACCGCTGCACCGCGCGGCCCATCTTGCGCCGGCCCCGGCCGGTGGCGTAGGAACGAGGGCATGAGTACCGACACCTTGCGCTTCTCGACCGATCAGGTCGCCGTCCGCAGCATCTCCGTCTCGGACATGCACAACAACGTCTATGTCATCACGTGCAGGGCCACGGGTGCACAGATCGTGATCGACGCCGCAGACGACGCCGACGCCATCGCCGCTCTTCTCGCAACGGCCGCGAGAGACGCGCAGTCGCCGGCCCGCGTCGCTTGGATCCTCACGACACACCAGCACTGGGACCACGTCCGGGCCCTCGCTGCCGTCGCCGAGGCGACGGGGGCAGCCCTGGCGGCGGGCGTCGACGACGGGCCCGCCATCGAGGCTGCTGAGGGAGTGCGCATCGATAGGCAGCTGGCCCAGGGCGACCGCCTCGAGGTCGGCGATCTCGTCCTCGACTGCGTGCACCTGCGCGGCCACACTCCCGGCTCGATCGCCTTTGTGCTCTCCGGCGCGGGGCTCGAACGGGAGATCGTCTTCAGCGGCGACAGCCTCTTCCCGGGTGGGCTCGGGAACACGTGGGATGACCCCGAGCGTTTCGCCGCCCTCTACAGCGACGTCGTCGGCCGCCTGTTCGACGTCTACGACGACGCCGACGTCCTGCCGGGCCACGGCGATGCCACGACGCTTGCGGCCGAGCGCCCGCACCTGGGTGAGTGGAAGGAACGCGGCTGGTAGTGGGAGCCGGCTCAACCGCTCTTGTGGCCCACGCAGAAGACGCGCCGGAAGGCGAAGAGCGTCACGGGTGAGCCATCAGGCCCGACGGTCGCCGGGTAGGCCTCGCGCAGCCGCGCCGCGTATTCGGACTCGAAAACCGCGCCCTCGGCCTCGCCGAGGGCCTTCAGAACGGGAAGCAGCGCCGTGCCGCGCACCCATTCGAGGACGGGCTCGGGGCCGGGGAGCACGTGCTGGTAGGTGGTCTCCCATGCGTCGGCGGCGAAGCCGGCGTCGTGCAGGGTGCGCAGGTAGTCCCCCGGGCCGTGAACGACGTCGTGCTGCAGCACCCCGCGCAGGAGCGGCGCCCAGCGATCCTCGTCCGCGATCTCGCGCAGAATCCGATGGGAGTCGGCCGCGAAATTTCCCGGGACCTGTGCGGCGAACCAGGCGCCTCCGGGAAGCAGGTCGAGCCACCGGCGGATCAACGAAAGGTGGTCCGGCACCCACTGCAGCATGGCGTTCGTGATCAGCACGTCCGTCTCGTTCGTGGGCTCATAGGAGCTTGCGTCCTGGAGCGCGAATTCCGGTGCGACGGCGTCGTCGTCTCCGTCCGAGGGAGCAGGCGTACGAGCCGCCGACAGCATCGCCTCCGACGAATCCAGGCCGAGGATCCGGGCGCTCGGCCAGCGACGGGCCAGCACACGCGTTAGGTGCCCGGGCCCGCAACCAAGGTCTACCACGGTGCGCGGATTCTCGGCGGCGATGCGGGCCGTCAAGTCGAAGAACGGGCGCTGCCGGTCGCCGGCATAGCGCAAGTAGGTCTCGGGGTTCCATGATGTCGTCGGCGCCATGCCTCGAGCGTAGCGGCTGGGCCGGGCGCATCGGGGATAGGCTGGAATCATCATGAACCTCATCGAACTCTTGCCATCGGGACAGCGCGGGGCTACCCCGGAATCCACCTACGAATCGTTCATCACGTGGGTCCAGGACCGCGGAATCGAGCTGTACCCGGCGCAAGACGAGGCCGCCATGGAGCTCGTGCAGGGGAACAACGTGATTTTGGCGACGCCTACCGGTTCGGGCAAGTCGCTCGTCGCCGTCGCGGCGCACTTCCACTCGCTGGCGCGCGGTGAGGTCAGCTTCTACACTGCCCCGATCAAGGCGTTGGTCTCGGAGAAGTTCTTCTCCCTGTGCGAGATCTTCGGGGCGGAGAACGTCGGCATGGTCACGGGCGATTCGTCGGTCAACGCGGACGCGCCGATCATCTGCTGCACGGCCGAGATCCTCGCCAACATGGCGCTGCGGGAAGGCGAGGACGCGGACGTCGGGACCGTCGTGATGGACGAGTTCCACTTCTATTCGGATCCGCAGCGCGGTTGGGCCTGGCAGCTGCCGCTCATCGAGCTGCCGCAGGCCCAGTTCCTGCTGATGTCGGCCACGCTCGGAGACGTGACGCGGTTCGAGGACGAGCTCACCGCGCGCACGCAGCGCCACACGACGACGGTCGCTCACGCCGAGCGTCCCATCCCCCTGCACTACTACTACTCGGAGGAGCCGGTCCAGGAGGCCATCGAGGAGCTGATCGAGACGCGGCAGACGCCCGTCTACATCGTTCACTTCAGCCAGCTCGACGCGATCGATCGCGCGCAGGGCCTGCTCAGCGTCAACGTCTGCACCCGCGAGGAGAAAGACCGAATCGCCGAGCTCATCGGCGGGTTCCGCTTCGCCGCCGGATTCGGCAAGACCCTCAACCGGCTGGTCCGGGCCGGCATCGGCGTGCACCACGCCGGCATGCTGCCGAAGTATCGCCGCCTGGTCGAGCAGCTGGCGCAGGCGGGCCTGCTGAAGGTCATCTGCGGCACCGACACCCTCGGCGTCGGCATCAACGTTCCCATCCGCACGGTGATGATCACCGCGCTGACCAAGTTCGACGGAACGCGCATGCGCGGCCTGAAGGCGCGCGAATTCCACCAGATCGCCGGGCGCGCGGGGCGGGCCGGGTTCGACACCTCGGGCACCGTCGTCGTGCAGGCGCCCGAGTACGTCATCGAGAACAAGAAGGCCATGGACAAGGCCCGGGCCAAGTTCGGCGAGGACCCGAAGAAGCTGCGCCAGGTCACGAAGAAGAAGCCGCCGCAGGGTTTCGTCTCCTGGAGCGAGAAGACCTTCGACAAGCTTGTCGTCGCAGATCCCGAGCCGCTGACGTCCAGCTTCCAGATCACGCACTCGATGATCCTGAACCTGCTCGAGCGCCCGGGCGACTCTTTCGGGGCCGCCCGCCGCATCCTGACGGAGAACCACGAGACTCCGACCCGACAGAAGGTCCTCCAGCGCAGCGCACTCGGCATCCTGCGCGAGTTGCTGGCGACTGGCGTCGTCGTCCGCGAGGACGAGCCGGACCACTTCGGCAACCACCTCGCGCTCACCGTTCACCTGCAGCAGAACTTCGCGCTCAACCAGCCGCTCTCCCCCTTCGCGCTCGCGGCGATCGAGGTGCTGGACGCCGAGTCGCCGACCTACGCGCTCGACGTCGTCTCGGTCATCGAGGCGACCCTCGACACGCCGAGGCAGGTCGTGGGCATGCAGGAGAAGAGGGCGCGCGGCGAGGCGATCGGCCGGATGAAGGCCGACGGCATCGGGTACGACGAGCGCATGAACGTGGTCGACGAGATCACCTACCCAAAGCCGCTCGAGGACCTTCTCGAGCAGTCGTTCGAGACGTACCGCAGCGGGGCTCCGTGGCTCGCCGAGTTCGAGCTCGCCCCCAAATCCATCGTGCGTGACATGTACGAGCGGGCGATGAGTTTCACCGACTACGTCCAGTACTACCAGCTCGCTCGCTCCGAGGGCGTGCTGCTGCGCTACCTGACCGACGCCTACAAGGCGTTGCAGCAGTCGGTGCCGCGCGATGCCTTGCGTGAGGACCTCGAGGACCTCATCGCGTGGTTGGGCGAGCTCGTCCGCCAGATCGATTCCAGCCTGCTCGACGAGTGGGAGAAGATGGCGCACGGTGAGATGCCTGACGACCATTCCGATGAGATCGTGCCGCCGACCCCCGAGCGACTCACCTCGAACGAGCGCGCGTTCCGGGTCATGGTCCGCAACGAGATGTTCCGGCGGGTCACGCTCTTCGCCGACGAACAGGACGCCGCGCTCGGTGAGCTCGACGGCGAGGCCGGGTTCGACGCCGGCGCGTGGGCCAAGGCGCTGGATGACTACTTCGATGAGCACGAGGACATCGACGACGGCCCGGCCGCCCGCGGCCAGGAGTACTTCGTCGTCACGAAGGAGCCGAAGCGCTGGGTCGTGCGGCAGATCTTCAAGGACCCGGCCGGGAACAACGACTGGGGCATCGACGCCTACGTCGACCTCGCCGCCTCCGACGAGGCGGGCGCCGCCGTCGTGACCGTGACCGGGATCGGCCGCCTAGACTGACTCAGCCGAAGTAGTGCGTGAGCGTGCCCGAGACGCTCACGCACATGCCGAACAGGGCGTAGGCCGCGACCGGGACGGAGAGCGCCCACTCACGCCAGGAGCCCGTGGTTCCGAGCAGCGGTATGGCGACGTGCCCGTTCGGCCGCCACATCGAGGAGATCACGGGCGCGTGCCGCAAGGCGCGCGGGCGACGGAGGCGCACCGGCCAGAGCAGGTTGATGCCGCCGACCGTCAAAAGGTCCCCGGCGAGATGGACCGCCGCGCCGAGCCCGACGGCCGTCACGAACCACCTCGGATCGGCCGAGGAGAAGAACGCGACCGCGAGCCCGCAGGCGCCGCCGACGAGCCAAGGAGTCTTGCGCATCGTGTCCGGAATGAACTTCAGGGCCTTCGCGGCGAGCGAGACCAGCAGCACCGAGGCCAGCCCGGCGCCCACATAGACCGGCGCGCGGCCCGCAGCGTCGATTGTCCAGAGGCCGACGAGCCAGGCCAGCACGACGACGGCCACGATCCCGAGCAGCGAGTGCGTCCCCTGCCGGTGGCCGCCCGCGATTCGGCCGACGGTGCGGCACAGCGCCTCGGTCACCGGCGGCAGGGAGCGCGCGATGGACGCGTTGCGGTGGTCGGCGTCGGGCAGCAGGGCTGCGCCGGCGCACACCAGGGCGCCCGTGGCAACGCCGCCCGGGGTGTCATCGAAGGCGCCGAAGCCGAGCGTCAGGACGTCCGGGAGCGATCGCGCAACCCCGGGCGCGGCGGTCTCGAGCCAGGTCAGGGGGATCTGTGCCTGCGATGACAGCAGCACCCAGGCAGCAGCCCCCGTCGCCGCGTGATTGCCGCCCAGCATGGGGTACCCGCCTTCGCTTCAGGATCAGAACCCCTCGACATTACTGGGGCGGCGACCCTGCGCGGTGAACCGGCGATGTGCGCGGCGTCACTTGGCGGCGGGGCCCGTCCATTCCGGATCACGCACGAGGATGGCCCCCGAATCCGGGCAGTACATGACACGCTCGGCGGGCGCGGTGAGGATCTCCGCGAGGTCGCCCGGGGAAAGCTGCATGCCGGAGCCCTCGGAGACGCCGTGGAAGAGTCGTGCCGCGCCGATGCCCCGACGTGCGTACGCCTTGTCGTACAGCTCGACGAGGGCGGCATCGACCGTGGCGGCGAAACCGGCCCGCTCGGATTCGGCGGCCGCCAATTGCTCACGGACGTCCGCTGTGGCGGAAGCGATCCGCGACTCGACGGCGGCGCGGGCCGCCGCTGCCTCCTCGAGCGCATGCTCGGCGGTCGCCGCCTGCGCCTCGGCCGCCTCGACGCGCTCCATGAGCGCAAGCTCCTCGTCCTCGAGCTCGGCCTGGCGCTTCGTGAGCGTCTCGACCTCGTGGCTGAGAGCCATCATGTCGCTGGCCGTACCCGCCCCCGTGTCGAGCTTGTGCTGATCGCGGCCGCGGTGGGCGACCACCTTGGCGACGGCGGCCTCGGAAGCCCGCAGGTCCGCAGCGGCAGCGTCCCGCGCAGCCCGCGCCTCCTCAGCGTTGGCACGGGCTTCCGCCTCGGCCGCCTCGACGCGCGCGGACTCCGGATCCTGCTGGGCTTCGCGGAGCTGTCGGCGCAGAGACATGACGGCCGAGTCCAGCTTCGCCAGTTCGAGGAGCCGGTGTTGTTCTTCAGGTGCTGCAGTCGCCATGTGTCTCGGCTTTCTCGATCATTGGGGAGTGAGAACGAAGTCCCACGGGTCGGAATTGATGCTGCTGACCTGGACCTCGACGTCGAAGTTCTGGTCGGTCAAGACATTGTTGAGGGCGTCGGCGGCGGCCGGGAGCCAGAGCCATTCGCTGGCGAAATGGGACACGTCGATCAGGTAGGGGCGCTGCCCCCGGGCCGTCTCCCGCGCCTCGAGGGCCGGGTGGTGGCGAAGATCGCCCGTGACGTACACGTCGGCCCCGGCCTCGCGCACGGTTTCCAGGAGCGAGTCCCCGGCACCGCCGCAGACGGCCACCCGGCGGATCACTGCCTGTCGGTCCCCGGCCACGCGCACACCTCCGGCGACCGCCGGCATCGCCCCATAGACCTTGGCGGCGAAGTCGCCGAGCGTCACGGCCTGCGGCAGGTCGCCGATCCGGCCGATGCCCTCCTCCGGCAGTCCCTCGTCCGCGGCGGAGAGCGGTTCGACTTCCTGCAGGCCGAAGATGTCGGCGAGGACGTCGGAGACTCCACCAACGGCGGAGTCTCCGTTCGTGTGCACCGTCAGCAGGGCACAGCGGCCCTCGATGAGTTCGTGCACGACTTCGCCCTTGGGGTCCGTTGCGGCGACGGAATTCACGCCGCGCAGCATCAGTGGGTGGTGCGTGATGAGGAGGTCGGTGCCGCGGGCCACGGCGTCCCGGACGACGTCGAGCGTGGGGTCGACGGCGAACAGCACCCGCCGCACCGGTCGTTCGGTGCGGCCCGCGACCAAGCCGACGCGGTCCCACTTCTCAGCCAGCGACGCGGGCCACAGCTCCTCGACGGCGATCAGGATGTCGCCCAACGTCGCCTCCGGGCCGACGTCGTCCGCCGTGACGGCCTCGTCGGCGTTTTCGGTGTTCTCCTCGGCGACGGCTTCCGCCACCTCCGGCGCGGCGGTCGTGTCATTCTCAGAAGCCGCGCTTTGCTTCTCGGTCTCGTCCTGCATGTAACCACCGTAGCCCGCGCGCGGGCCCGCGGGTACGATCCACGCGTGGACACGGGCAGGAATTCATGGAGCGTTGGGAACGTTCTACCCGTGGCGGGCAAGATGGGACGCGCGCCTGCGAGCGGAACTGTGGCTGGAAGAGGAGGAGCACGTGAACCTGGACGAACCTGAGAATCGGCGGACCTATTATCTCGGCGGGGGGTGCTTCTGGTGCCTCGACGCGGTGTACCGGAAGCTGCGCGGCGTCACGGACGTGGTGTCCGGGTACATGGGCGGCGCCCCCGACACCGCGAACTACCGAGCCGTGTGTGGAGGGGCGACCGGGCACGCCGAAGTCGTCGCGGTGACCTTCGATCCCCAGGTGATCCCGTCCGACGTCGTCCTCGACGTCTTCTTCGCCACGCACGACCCGACCACGCTCAACCGGCAAGGATACGACGTCGGCACGCAGTATCGGTCGGTCATGTTCTACAAGACCGAGGCCGAGCGGGCGGAGTTCAACGCGGCGCTCCGCCGGCACCAAGGGCACTACGACGCGCCGATCGTCACCGAGGTGAGCCGGGCGCCCGCTTTCCACGAAGCGGAGCCGATTCACCAAGATTATTACGCCAGAAATCCCGGTGAGGGCTATTGCAACGTCATCATTAACCCGAAACTGTCAAAGGTGCGCAGATATTACGCTTCGTGGCTCGTCGAAGGTGCGTCCCACTAGTCAGGTCTAGGGTTGGTCCCGAAGCATCCGTTCGCTTGACGCTCCGCAGAGAATGGCGGGTGAACGGCGACCACGTATTCGACTCAACTCGAATGGAACGAAGGAAGATACATGGGGAAGATCTACAACAACGTCACCGAACTCGTCGGCGGCACGCCGCTGGTCCGGCTCAACCGCCTGACGGAAGGGCTCCCCGGCGACGTCGCCGTCAAGCTGGAGTTCTTCAACCCGGCCAACAGCGTCAAGGACCGCATCGGCGTGGCGATCGTCGACGCCGCTGAGAAGTCGGGCGCGCTGAAGCCCGGCGGCACCATCGTCGAGGGCACCTCCGGCAACACGGGCATCGCGCTGGCGCTCGTCGGAGCGGCCCGCGGCTACCGCGTCATCCTGACGATGCCCGAGACGATGTCGACCGAGCGTCGCGTCATGCTCCGCGCGTTCGGCGCCGAGATCGTGCTCACGCCCGGCTCCGAAGGAATGCGCGGCGCGGTCGAGAAGGCCAAGCAGATCGTCGCCACCAATGAGAACTCGATCTGGGCGCAGCAGTTCGCCAACGAGGCCAACGCCGCGATCCACCGCGCGACCACCGGCCAGGAGATCTGGGACGACACCGACGGCGAGATCGACGTCCTCGTCTCGGGCGTCGGCACCGGCGGCACCATCACGGGCGCGGGCAACCTGCTCAAGGAGCTCAAGCCGGAGATCAAGATCGTGGCCGTCGAGCCGGCCGACTCCCCCATCCTCAACGGCGGCGCACCCGGTCCGCACAAGATCCAGGGCCTCGGCGCGAACTTCGTGCCGGAAATCCTGGACACCACTGTGTACGACGAGGTTATCGACGCCTCGGTCGAAGACTCGGTCGCGACCGCCCGCGCGCTCGGCACACAGGAGGGCATCCTCGGCGGGATCTCCTCCGGCGCTGCCGTCTGGGGCGCCCTGCAGGTGGCCGCCCGCCCGGAGAGCGAGGGCAAGCTCATCGTCGCCGTTGTCCCGGACTTCGGTGAGCGTTACATCTCGACCCTGCTCTACGACGACATCCGCGGCTGATCCACGGCGGAATCGAGCAACTGTGAATTTCTTCGCACGCCTGCGGGAGGACCTCGTCTCCGCGCGCGCCCATGATCCGGCGGCGCGCGGAGACGTGGAGAACTTCCTCGCCTATTCGGGGCTGCACGCCATCTGGGTGCACCGGGTGGCAAACCGGCTGTGGCAGCGGCCGCACCTGCGTCTTCCCGCCCGCCTGCTCTCCCAGTTCGCGCGGTTCCTGACGGGCATCGAGATCCATCCGGGCGCGACAATCGGTCGGCGGTTCTTCATCGACCACGGTTCCGGTGTCGTCATCGGCGAGACGGCAGAGGTCGGCGACGACGTCATGCTCTATCACGGGGTTACGCTCGGCGGCCGCTCGCTGGCGAAGGTCAAGCGTCACCCGACGCTCGGCGACCGCGTGGTCGTCGGTGCCGGGGCCAAGATCCTGGGGCCAATCCTGATTGGAGCTGACTCGGCGGTCGGGGCCAACGCCGTCGTCGTCAAGGACGCGCCGCCGGACTCCATCGTGACGGGCATCCCGGCCACGAATCGCCCGCGGCGGCCGGAGGAGCACAAGCCAGCGGTAGATCCGGCCGAATACATCGACCCGGCCATCTACATCTAGGTACGACGACGGCGGGCGAGGTGATCTGATCACCTCGCCCGCCGTCGTCGTGCGCGGCCCGCCCGCCGTGAATGCCGCCAACAGAAAGGGGGCGTCCCACCACACGGTGGGACGCCCCCCCTTTCTGCTGGCCTGCTCACTGCGGGCCGGCAGGAGCCTAGTGCGTCGAGACGGCGCTGATCTCCGTCTTGTCGCCGCTCCACTGAGTGTGGAAGGTGCCTTCGCGGTCGACGCGCTCGTACGTGTGAGCGCCGAAGAGGTCGCGCTGGCCCTGGATCAGTGCGGCGGGCAGGCGCTTGCGGCGCAGGCCGTCGTAGTAGGCCAGCGAGGCCGAGAAGACCGGCACGGGGATGCCGAGCTGCACCGCGGTGGCGACCACGCGGCGCCAGGCCGGGACCGCCTCGGCGATGGCCGCGGTGAACGCCGGAGCCAGGAGCAGGTTTTCCGGGGCCTGGCCGCCAGAGTAGGCCTTCATGATCTCGTCGAGCAGATCCGCGCGGATGATGCAGCCGGCGCGCCAGAGCGAGGCGATCTCCTCCAGGTTGAGCTCCCAGCCGTACTCGGAGGCCGCGTTGCCCAGCATGTCCAGGCCCTGGGCGTAGGACACGAGCTTGGACGCGTAGAGCGCCTGGCGCACGTCCTCGACGAAGTTCTCCGGCAGGCCGACCTCGACCTCGTGGCCGATGAGGGCCTCCTGCGCGAGTGCGCGCTGGGACCGCTGCGAGGACAGGCCGCGCGCGAAGACGGACTCGGCGATGCCGGAGGTCGGCGAGCCGAGCTGGAGCGCGGAGACGACCGTCCAGCGGCCGGTGCCCTTCTGCCCGGCGGAGTCGACGATGACGTCGACGAGCGGCTTGCCCGTTTCGGCATCGACCTGGGCGAGGACCTCGGCGGAGATCTCGATCAGGAAGGAGGAGAGGCTCGTGGAGTTCCACTCGGTGAAGATCTTCGCCTGCTCGGCGGGCTCCAGGCCGGCGCCCGAACGCAGCAGGTCGTAGGCCTCGCCGATGACCTGCATGTCGGCGTATTCGATGCCGTTGTGCACCATCTTGACGAAGTGCCCGGCGCCGTCGGTCGAGATCCAGGCGCAGCACGGCTCGCCGTCGTACTTCGCAGAGATCTTCTCCAGCATCGGGCCGAGGGCCTCGTAGGACTGCTTCGAACCGCCCGGCATGATCGACGGGCCGAGGAGTGCACCCTCCTCGCCGCCGGAGACGCCGACGCCGACGAAGTGCAGGTCGTGCTTGGCCAGCTCGGCCTCGCGGCGGCGGGTGTCCTCGTAGTGCGAGTTGCCGCCGTCGATGACGATGTCGCCTGCCTCCAGGAGCGGGACCAGCTGCTCGATCACGGAGTCGACCGGCTTGCCTGCCTTGACCATGATCATGACGCGGCGCGGGGTCTCGAGGCTCGCGACGAGCTCCTCGAGCGACTCGGTGCGCACGAAGTCGCCCTCGTCGCCGTGTGCATCCAGCAGCGCGTCGGTCTTGCCGACCGAGCGGTTGTGGACGGCGACGGTGTATCCGTTGCGAGCGAAGTTGCGGGCGAGGTTTGCGCCCATGACGGCTAGGCCGGTGACGCCAATCTGTGCAGGCATGCGGAAGGATCCTCCGAAATGGTGAGTAGATTCGGTGCGTCGACTGCTGGACGCACTCTTCAGCGTAACCCAAAACACAGCAGGACCCGCCAAAAGTCATACCTTTGGCGGGTCCTGTGATTAAGTGTTACGGACTGGATTTTTCAGTGGGTCCTACCGGGATCGAACCGATGACATCCACGGTGTAAGCGTGGCGCTCTACCAGCTGAGCTAAAGACCCTTGCGGCGATCCAGCTTATCCATCACGCCGGCGAACGCCAAATCCTCAGGCACCTCGCTTCAGGGCTTGCTCGTAGCGTGACCACGGCCTCGCCTCGCCTGCCGCAGAGGAGAACGCGTCCACGACGTGGCCCTCGCGGACCAGATACGTCGCCCGCAACGCCCGACCTGCGTCGGCGTCGAAGCAACCGAACTGCTGCGCGGTCGCCCCATGGGGCCAGAAGTCGGCAAGCAGGGCGAAGGTCAGCCCCTCCTGCTGGGCGTAGGCGCGCAGGGCGAACTTGTGATCAACCGAGACTCCGAAGATCTCGACGTCCCGGCCGCGCACGTCCGTCACGTGCTCCTGCAGCTCGCGCAGCTCCGCGGTGCATACCCGAGAGAACGCGAACGGATAGAAGACCAGCAGGTACGACGCCGGCATCTCGGCCGGCGTGATCCGCTCGCCGTGCGCCGTGATCAGCTCGAAGTCCGGGACGCGAGTCCCCGGGACCAGCAACTCCACGGATCGATCAGTTCTTGCGACGCGACATCAGGCGCGCCGCCGCCCAGTCCTCCGAGACACCCTCGCTCGTGGTCACGTGAAGCCCCGCCGTCGGTGCGGCTTCAAGGATCTCTGCCGGGGGAACGTGCGCGTCGCGCCCGTTCTTCGGGGTCAGCAGCCACACCACTCCCCCTTCATCGAGCGTCGTTAGCGCGTCGACCAGGGCGTCGACGAGGTCGCCGTCGCCCTTCCGCCACCACAGGATGACGCCGTCTACGACGTCTTGGTCCTCTTCGGTGAGCAGTTCGGAACCGATGCCATCCTCAAGTGCGTCTCTCAGATCGAAGTCGACGTCGTCGTCGTACCCCAACTCCTGAATGAGGTCGCCCTCTTTGAATCCCATCCTGGCGGCAGCCATCGATGTAGCTGCTGCAGCCTCGCTCACAGTGTGTTCCTCCCTTAGATACGTCTCTGACAGTTTCAAGCCAACACCTTTAAGCCGGGCGCATCAAGCGCAGGAAAGGTGACACGCCGTTTAATGCACTCTACGTGACGTCTCCGAGGTTGTTCCCGGCCCGAATGACGCCTCCGGCTACGCATTGGGCCGCCGGGCGGATTAGAGTGGCGTGGATGGCTGTCGCCGCACTCACGATGGCAGCCAAATACGCATGGCGGCTGAATTGCCACGGCCGGCGTCGTGAGATTCGTTCACGGCGGGCCGCCGCCTGCCCCCACGCTGTAACCCGCTGCAAGGAGAATTTGGACGTGGCTGACGATCACATTTCACACATCCGCTCTGGCTTGACCAGCCAGCTGCCGGACCGCGATCCCGAGGAGACGGCCGAGTGGCTCGAATCCTTCGATGATCTGGTTGAGGCTCAGGGAACCGAACGAGCCCAGTTCATCGTTCGCTCGTTGCTTCAGCGTGCAGGCGCCAAGAGCGTCGGCGTGCCGATGGTGACTACGACCGACTACGTGAACACTATTCCGGTCGATCAGGAGCCGGAATTCCCCGGTGACGAAGAGGTCGAGCGCCGCTACCGCGCCTGGATGCGCTGGAACGCGGCCATCATGGTGCACCGCGGGCAGCAGCCCGACATCGGCGTCGGTGGACACATCTCGACGTTCGCCGGTGCGGCGACGCTCTACGAAGTGGGCTTCAACCACTTCTTCCGGGGCAAGAACCACCCGGGCGGTGGCGACCAGGTGTTCTTCCAGGGCCACGCCTCCCCCGGCATGTACGCCCGCGCGTTCATGGAAGGACGCCTCTCCGAGGAGGACCTCGACGGGTTCCGCCAGGAGAAGTCGAAGGCGGGGCACGGCCTGCCGTCGTACCCGCACCCGCGCAACATGCCGGACTTCTGGGAGTTCCCGACGGTCTCGATGGGCATCGGCCCGGCCAACGCGATCTACCAGGCGCAGGCCAACCGCTATATGCACAACCGCGGCATCAAGGACACCTCGCAGCAGCACGTGTGGGCGTACCTCGGTGACGGCGAGATGGACGAGCCGGAGTCGCGCGGATTCCTCCAGCTGGCCGCGAACGAGAAGCTCGACAACCTCACGTTCGTGATCAACTGCAACCTGCAGCGCCTCGACGGCCCGGTGCGCGGCAACGGCAAGATCGTCCAGGAGCTCGAGGCGTTCTTCCGCGGTGCCGGTTGGAATGTCATCAAGGTGACCTGGGGTCGCGAGTGGGACGCGCTGCTCGAGAAGGACCAGTCGGGCGCGCTTGTCGACATCATGAACCAGACGCCGGACGGCGACTACCAGACCTACAAGGCCGAGTCTGGCGCCTTCGTCCGCGAGCACTTCTTCGGCAAGTCGCCCGAAACCAAGGAACTCGTCGCCGACATGAGCGACGACGAGATCTGGAACCTCAAGCGCGGCGGCCACGACTACCACAAGGTGTACGCGGCCTATAAGGCGTCGATGCAGGCCAACGGCAAGCCGACGGTCATTCTCGCCAAGACCGTCAAGGGCTACGGCTTGGGGCCGCACTTCGAGGCCCGCAACGCCACCCACCAGATGAAGAAGCTGACGCTTGATGATCTGAAGGCGTTCCGCGATCACCTGCGCATTCCGATCACGGACGAGCAGCTCGAAGCCGACCCCTACCGTCCCCCGTACTTCCACCCCGGGCCCGATGCGCCGGAGATCAAGTACATGATGGAGCGCCGTGCCGAGCTGGGCGGTTCCGTGCCGGAACGCCGCAGCACGCCGCGGAAGATCGAGTTGCCGTCTGAGAAGACGTACGCGATCGCCAAGCGCGGTTCGGGCAAGCAGCAGGCGGCCACCACGATGGCCTTCGTGCGCCTGCTCAAGGACATCATGCGCGACAAGAACTTCGGTGACCGCATCGTGCCGATCGTCCCCGACGAGGCGCGCACGTTCGGCATGGACTCGTTCTTCCCGACAGCCAAGATCTACAACCCGAAGGGCCAGAACTACCTGTCCGTGGACCGCGACCTGGTCCTCGCGTACAAGGAGTCCCCGTCCGGACAGATCTTGCACCCGGGTATCAACGAGGCCGGCGCACTCGGCGCCTTCACGGGCATCGGCACGGCCTACGCCACGCACGGCGAGCCGCTGATCCCGGTGTACGTGTTCTATTCGATGTTCGGTTTCCAGCGCACGGGCGACCAGTTCTGGGCAGCTGCCGACCAGATGACCCGCGGGTTCATCATCGGCGCCACCGCTGGCCGCACGACGCTGACCGGCGAGGGCCTGCAGCATGCCGACGGTCACTCACCGCTGCTCGCGTCGACCAACCCCGCCGTCGTCACCTACGACCCGGCGTACGGGTACGAGATCGGCCACATCATGCGCGCCGGTCTGGAGCGCATGTACGGCGGCGAGCACGCCGACCCGAACGTCATGTACTACATCACGGTCTACAACGAGCCGATCACCCAGCCGGCCGAGCCGGAGGAGCTGGACGTCGACGGCCTGCTCAAGGGCATCTACTTGGCTGCACCGGCCAAGGTCGATGGGCCTCGCACGCAGCTCCTCGCCTCCGGCGTGGCGATGGCCTGGGCCATCGAGGCCCAGCAGATCCTCGCTGATGAGTGGGGCGTCTCGGCCGACGTGTGGTCCGTGACGAGCTGGAACGAACTGCGTCGCGACGCGCTCTCCGCTGAGGAGGAAGCGTTCGAGAACCCGGGCCAGGAGGCACGCACTCCGTTCATCACGGAACAGCTGGCCGGCGCCACCGGGCCGGTCGTCGCAGTCAGCGACTACATGGCCGCGGTTCCGGACCAAGTGCGCCAGTACGTGCCGAACGAGTGGGCGACCCTCGGGGCGGATGGCTTCGGCTTCTCCGACACCCGCGCCGCCGCCCGTCGGTTCTTCAAGATCGACGCGCACAGCGTCGTCGTCCGGGCACTGCAGATGCTGGCACGGCGCGGCGAGGTCCCGGCGGAGGCTCCGGCACAGGCGTTCGAGCGCTACCAGCTCAACGACGTCAACGCCGGCACCAGCGGCAACGCCGGCGGCGACAGCTAGCCGTCTCGGTAGTCGAACGACGGCGGGGCGTCACCTCACCAGCGCAGGTTGCTGGGAGTGGCGCCCCGCCGTCGTTTTGTAGTGATCCCACAAAACGGCACCGCTTCTGGCTGGGTGAAACGGTACCTCGCGAGTATCCTCGGTTCATGACCGAAACGCGTTCCGTGCCGGCCGGCGGCAGAAACCGCCCGCCCCGGCAGCCTCAGGCCAGCGCGGAGACGCTGCGGCGGCTCAAGGACCACTTGGGGATCCTCTCGACGGTCGCACTCAAGCACCTCGATCAGTCACTGCCCTGGTATCGCGGGCTCGAGCCCGAGGAACGGGCGGCGCTCGGCCTCGTCGCGCAGAAGGGCATCGCGTCCTTCGTCTCCTGGTACGAGCAGCCGACGAGCCCGCAGTGGGTCCTCAACGACGTCTTCGGTGCGGCCCCGACCGAGCTGACGCGCTCGATCAGCCTGCAGAAGGCGCTCCAGCTGATCCGTACGATCGTCGAGGTCGTCGAGAACCAGGTGCCCGACCTCGCGAGCGAATCAGAGCAGGTTTCCCTACGCGAGGCAGTCCTGCGCTACTCCCGTGAAGTCGCCTTCGCCGCCGCCGACGTCTATGCCCGCGCTGCGGAGACGCGCGGCGCGTGGGACAGCCGCCTCGAGGCCCTCGTTGTGGACGCCGTCATGCGCGGCGAGGACACCGACACCCTGCGCTCCCGCTTCGCCGCCGTCGGCTGGAAGTCCCAGGACGGGATCCACGTGATGGTTGGGCGTGCGCCGGAGCAGTCGAACGCGCGGTTCGTCGGCGAACTTCGCCGGGCGTCCCTGCGCTACGCGCACGACTGTCTCGTCGGCATCCAAGGTGAGCGCCTGATCGTCATGCTCGGAGGGATCCGCGACACTTCGGGCACCGGGCTGCGGCGCCTCGCCGAATACTTCGCCGACGGCCCCGTCGTGTACGGTCCGCGGGCGGACTCGTTGCGGGCCGCCACGGCCTCCGCGCAGGCCGCCTTCGCGGGCCTGGCGGCCGCGACAGCGTGGATTCAGGCGCCGCGACCCACCGCCGCTGACGACCTCTGGCCAGAGCGAGTCATCAACGGCGACGCGAGCGCT
This sequence comes from Kocuria rosea subsp. polaris, assembly GCA_023896275.1. GTDB lineage: Bacteria > Actinomycetota > Actinomycetes > Actinomycetales > Micrococcaceae > Zhihengliuella > Zhihengliuella polaris_A. The sequence goes on from MLDA01000018.1 coordinate 42,963, forward strand.
GGCAGCGCCCTGGTTGAGAACGTGTACCGGCCCCTCGTGAAGGCCGGCAACGGCCTGGTCGAGACGCTCTCCAGCTATCTCGCTCTCGGGCACTCGCTCGAGGGTACGGCCCGAGAACTGTTCGTGCATGCCAATACCGTCCGGTACCGTCTGAAACGGGTCAGCGAGATCACCGGCTGGGATCCGTTGATCCCCCGGGAGGCATTCGTGCTGCAAACCGCGCTGGTCGTCGGGCGACTCCATGACTGTCCCACTTCGTGAATGGGTTGTAGGATTCCTACAAGAGGCCAACTCGAGCTTGGTGCGCCTGAACACCGAGTAATCCCCCAAACCTTGGAAAGCTTGAACTGTGCTAGCAATCGTGTGCCCTGGACAGGGATCTCAGACCCCCGGCTTCCTGTCCCCGTGGCTTGAACTCCCGGGCGTCGCCGACCATCTGAAGAACCTCTCCGAGCTCTCCGGGCGTGATCTGATCGAGTTCGGAACCGTCGCGGACGAGGAGACGATCAAGGACACCGCGGTCGCTCAGCCCTTGATCGTCGCCGCCGGCCTCGTGGCCGCCCGCCAGCTCTTCGCTGACGGCGCGCTGCCCGCGGCCGCCGTCGTCGCCGGCCACTCCGTCGGCGAGATCACGGCGACCGCCCTGACCGCCGCTCTCACTGAGAACGACGCCATGACATTCGTTCGTGAGCGCGCCAATGCCATGGCCGAAGCGGCCGCCGCAACCCCGACCGGCATGGCCGCCGTCCTCGGCGGTGCCGCCGAGGAAGTCGCCGCCGCCATCGAGGCCGCCGGTCTGACCGCCGCGAACGCAAACGGCGCCGGGCAGACCGTTGCCGCGGGCACGCTCGAACAGATCGCCGCGTTTGTGGAGAACCCGCCAGCCAAGGCCCGCGTCATCCCGCTCAAGGTCGCGGGCGCGTTCCACACCTCGCACATGGCCCCGGCTGTCGGCGTCCTCGAGGCGCTGGCTCCGTCTTTGCGTCCAGCGGACCCGCGTGTGCGGCTGCTGAGCAACTACGACGGCGCCGAGGTCGCCTCGGGATCCGCGAACCTCGAGAGCCTGGTCGCGCAGGTTTCCCGCCCGGTCCGCTGGGACCTGTGCATGGAACGGTTCGCCGAGCTTGGCGTGACCGGCATCCTCGAGCTCCCACCGGCGGGCACGCTCGTCGGTCTGGCCAAGCGCGGGCTGCGTGGCACCGCCACCTTCGCCCTGAAGACGCCTGATGATTTGGAAGCAGCCCGGGAGTTCGTCGCCGAACACGCCGGCGGAGAGGACCGAGACTGATATGAGCGTCACCTTGAACCAGAAGCCGACCAATGCGGGCAGCCGCATCCTTGGCCTCGGTGCGGCGCGTGGCGACGTCGTCGTCACGAACGAGGACGTCTGCGAGTGGATCGACTCGTCCGACGAATGGATCCGCCAGCGCACGGGTATCATCACGCGCCGCCGCGCCTCCGCTGAGCTCTCGCTGCTCGACCTGGCCGAGGGGGCCGCGCGCGAGGCGATCGAGCGTGCCGGTATCGATCCCAGCCAGCTCGGCGCCGTCATCGTCTCGACGGTGACGTTCCCCTACGCCACGCCGTCGGCCGCCGCCGCGCTGGCCGACCGCATCGGTGCGACGCCAGCGCCCGCGTTCGACATCTCTGCCGCCTGCGCTGGCTACTGCTACGGCATCGCCCAGGGGGACGCGCTGGTGCGGTCCGGCACCGCCGACTACGTGCTTGTCGTCGGGGCTGAGAAGCTCTCGGACGTCATCGACAACCACGAGCGCACCATCTCCTTCCTGCTCGGTGACGGTGCGGGCGCCGTCGTCCTTGGGCCGTCGGAGACGCCCGGCGTCTCCCCATCAGTCTGGGGTTCGGACGGATCGAAGTGGGACACGATCGGGATGACGCACTCCATGTTGGACCTGCGTGACATCGCCGTCGCCGCCGAGAATGACCCCGAGGGCACTGCGCTGGTGGCCGAGACTGAGGCCAAGCTGTGGCCGACCCTGCGTCAGGACGGTCAGACCGTCTTCCGCTGGGCTGTCTGGTCTATGGCCAAGGTTGCCAAGGAGGCCCTTGACGAGGCGGGGATCACGAGCGAAGACCTGGCCGCCTTCATCCCCCACCAGGCCAACATGCGCATCATCGACGAGATGGTCAAGCAGCTCAAGCTGCCGGAAACCGTCGCGGTCGGCCGCGACATCGCGGACATGGGCAACACCTCGGCCGCGTCGATCCCCCTGGCGATGCACCGCCTGCTCGAGGAGCAGCCGGAACTCTCCGGCGGGCTCGCCCTGCAGATCGGTTTCGGCGCGGGCCTCGTCTTCGGTGCGCAGGTCGTCCGCCTGCCCTAGGATTTCCTAGGAGCAACCATTCCACCGCTCTACCCGGCGTCGTACGACGGCGGGACTAAGCGTCGGGACAGCCCGACACAACAGAAAGGAAGCCGACATGGCTAGCAACGAAGAGATCCTGGCCGGACTGGCCGAAATCGTGAACGAGGAGACCGGCCTGGAAGCCGAGGCGGTCGAGCTGGACAAGTCCTTCACGGATGACCTCGACATCGATTCGATCTCGATGATGACGATCGTCGTCAACGCCGAGGAGAAGTTCGACGTGAAGATCCCGGACGAGGAAGTCAAGAACCTCAAGACCGTCGGCGACGCTGTGAGCTACATCGCGGGCGCCCAGGCCTAAGCCGCCTGCTGCGGTCCCACCGCACCTTCGATCAGGACCGCCTAGTCTTTCCGCTCCCCCGGGTCCCCGGGATCCGGGCGCGGGGCGACCGTGTGGCGGGCAACGTCCGGGAGGACGGCGCCCGCCACACGAGGCCACCTGTGAAGGAACGATCTACCTGATAACAGTCACCCATCGCGAAAAGAGAGATTTCTGATGGCCCGCAAAGTCGTAATCACCGGTCTGGGTGCTACCACGCCCATCGGCGGGGATGTCCCCACACTCTGGGAGAACGCCCTCAAAGGCACTTCCGGCGCACGCACCTTGACCGACGATTGGGTCGAAGAGTTTCAGCTTCCCGTCACCTTCGCCGCCCGCGTCACGACGCCGGCGAGCGAGACTCTTTCGCGAGTCGAGATGAAGCGCATGGATCCGTCCACGCAGTTCGCCGTCGTCGCGGCGCGGGAGGCGTGGAAGGACGCCGGCATCGGCGAGATGGACAAGGACCGGCTCGGCGTCGCCTTCGCGACCGGCATCGGCGGCGTCTGGACCCTGCTGAATGCGTGGGACACGCTCAAGGAGAAGGGGCCCCGCCGCGTCTTGCCGATGACGGTGCCCATGCTCATGCCCAACGGTCCGGCCGCGGCCGTGAGCCTCGACCTCGGCGCGCGCGCAGGCGCGCACACCCCGGTCTCGGCCTGTGCCTCCGGCACCGAGGCCATGGACGTGGGCCTGGAGCTCATCCGTTCGGGCAAAGCCGACGTCGTCATGGTCGGTGGCGCTGAGGCGGCGATCCACCCGATGCCGCTGGCGTCCTTCGCCTCCATGCAGGCGCTCTCTCGCCGCAACGACGACCCGGAGCACGCCTCGCGGCCTTACGACGTCGATCGCGATGGCTTCGTCATGGGCGAAGGCGCCGGCGCGCTCGTCCTCGAGGCCGAGGAGCACGCGCTGGCCCGCGGCGCCCGGATCTACGCCGAGCTGGCCGGCACCGCCGTCACGGCCGACGCCTATCACATCACCGCGCCCGACCCCGAAGGCCTGGGCGCGACGCGCGCCCTGAAGGCCGCGATGTTCGACGGCCGGATCCAGCCGGAGGACGTCGTGCACGTCAACGCGCACGCGACCTCGACCCCCGTGGGCGACAAGCCCGAGTACACGGCGCTGAGCGCCGCTCTCGGCTCGCATGTCGACGACGTGGCCGTCTCCGCCACCAAGTCGCAGATGGGCCACCTGTTGGGCGCCTCGGGCGCCGTGGAGTCGGTCCTAGCCGTCCTGGCCGTCTACGAGCGTAAGGCGCCGGTGACGATCAACCTCGAGAACCAGGATCCGGAGATCCCCTTGGACGTCGTGACGGGTGAGCCGCGCGAGCTGCCGGCCGGGCAGATCGTCGCCCTGAACAACTCGTTCGGCTTCGGCGGGCACAACGCCGTCGTCGCCATCCGCAGCGTCTAACACCGCACCGGAATCGCAGGAGGCGGCGTGCCCACGGTCTTCCCGTGGGCACGCCGCCTTTGACGTTTAAGTGCGAGTCCGTACGACGACGAAAGGCCCTGCCTGCTCGACGAAGTGTCGGGCGGGCAGGGCCTCAGCGGTGCTGCTGCTGGAGCGGGACTAGGCGAGCAGCGTCGGCTTAAGCTGCTGGATCCGGCCGAGCAGCCCGTTGACGAATTCCGGGGACTCGTCCGTGGACAGTTCGCGAACGAGCGCCACTGCCTCGGCGACGGCGACGCCGTCCGGGACGTCGTCGTTGAAGAGGATCTCCCAGGTGCCGATCCGCAGTGCCGCACGGTCCACGGTCGGCATGCGGTCGAGGGTCCAGCCCTTCGCGTACGTCCCGAGAATCTCGTCGATGCGTTCACCCTGCGCAACGACACCTTCGAGCAAGGTCACGGTGTACGGGTTGACAATCTGGGCGACGGCGTCGCGCCGCTGCTGCAGCGCGCCCAGCGGGCTCACGTCGCGCTGTTCGGCCTCGAAGAGGACCTCAAGAGCCCGCTTGCGGGCCTTGCTGCGGGTACTCACTCGGTGACACGCCCCAGGTAATCGCCGGTGCGGGTGTCGACCTTCACGCGGGTGTTCTGCTCGACGAAGAGCGGCACCTGGATCTCGCGGCCGGTCTCCAGGGTGGCCGGCTTGGTGCCGCCCGAGGAGCGGTCGCCCTGCAGGCCCGGCTCCGTGTAGGAAATCTCGAGGACGACGGACGGCGGCAGCTCGATGTAGAGCGGAGCGCCGTCGTGCATCGCAACGGTCACGTTCTGGTTCTCAAGCAGGAAGCCGGAGGCGTCGCCGATGACCGGACCAGGGACCATGATCTGGTCGTAGTCGGACAGGTCCATGAAGACGTAGTCTGCGCCGTCCTGATACAGGTACTGGTAATCGCGGCGGTCCACGGTCGCGGTCTCGATCTTTGCACCTGCGTTGTAGGTCTTGTCGACCACCTTGCCGGTGAGCACGTTCTTCATCTTGGTGCGGACGAAAGCGCCACCCTTGCCCGGCTTGACGTGCTGGAAGTCGATGATCTGCCACAGCTGGCCGTCGATCTTCAGGACAACGCCATTCTTGATATCGGTGGTATCTGCCACGAAGTACTCTTCCTGTATTGGTGCCCGCCGACCCCCGGAGGGGCGGGGGTGACGACGTCACCGAAGGGGCCTGTCAAAAATCCAGACTCGATTCTAACGTACAAGTGCCTCGCGGCGCTTCACGGCCTCAAGCGAACGCCTGGCCAACTCGATTCGCCGCTCCGGTGCACCCGATTCCGTGTGCAGTTCCTTCGCGCGCTGGAAGCGGTGCTCGGCGGCGGTGAGCTCGCCCTCCGTGTAGTAGAGGATGCCGAGGTATTGGTGCATCATGGCCTCGTGGCTGGTGCCCTTGAATTCGTCCAGCAGGCCGCGCAGGCACTTGATCGCGACCTCGGTCCGGCCCATGGCGCGGAGGACGTCGGTGTCCAGCATGCGCATGCGGATGTTCTGCGGGTCGGACAATCGCGTGTCCGCGACGAGCTCCGCAGCCTTGCGGTACTCGCCGCGGGCGATCAGCACGACGACGGCGTTGCAGGGGTCGTCGCCCTCGACCAGAGCATCCGCCTGCTCATCGTCCACGATGACGGGCAGGAGAGTCTCGGGATCGCGCATGATCCCCGGCATTCCGGTCTGAATCAACTGCGGCCCCATAATCAGTCGGCAATCTCCTGGTAGGCGGCGAATAGTAGCGAGGTATCGGGTACATCGAGGATACCCGGCTTGCCCAGATCATCAAGGACCACGAAGCGCAGCAGATCACCGCGTGCCTTCTTGTCCCGGCGCATTCCGTCGAGCAGCGCCGCCCAGCGGTCTCGGCGGTACGAAGTTGGCAGCCCGAGTGAGCTAAGGATCCGCTGATGCCGGTCGGCCAGCTCGTCGTCGATGCGGCCGACGGAGCGGGCGAGTTCGGCGGCGAACACGAGCCCGATCGACACAGCCGCACCGTGGCGCATCGTGTAGCGCTCAGCCAGCTCGATGGCGTGGCCGAGGGTGTGGCCGTAGTTGAGGATCTCGCGTCGGCCCGACTCTTTGAGATCCTCGGAGACGACCTCCGCCTTGACTCGGATGGAGCGCTCGATGACCTCTCGTTGTTCCTCGGTGCCCGCCGTCGAGACCCGCTCGGGTGAGGCCTCGATGATGTCGAGGATCTTCGGGTCGGCGATGAAGCCGCACTTGACGACCTCGGCGAGGCCGGTGACGAGCTCGTTCTTCGGCAGTGTCTGCAGCGAGTCCAGATCGGCGAGTACGGCCGCCGGCGGGTGGAAGGCTCCCACGAGGTTCTTGCCCTCGGCGGTGTTGATGCCGGTCTTGCCGCCGACGGCCGCATCGACCATGCCGAGCAGCGTCGTCGGCAGGTGCACGACCTTAACTCCGCGCAGCCAGGTGGCGGCCACGAAACCGGCGAGGTCGGTCACGGCACCGCCGCCCACAGCGACGACCGCGTCCGAGCGCGTGAAGTCGTTCTGCCCCAGGACTTGCCAGCAGAAGGAGGCCACCTGGATGTGCTTGCCCTCCTCCGCGTCCGGGATCTCGGCGGTCAGCCCCGTGTAGCCGGCGCCGTCTAGCTCGGCCTTGACCGCGTCTCCGGTCGCGCGCAGGGCGCGTGGGTGGATGATGAGGACCTTGCGGACGCGTTCGCCGAGCACGTCCGGGAGGCGACCGAGCAGGCCCGTCCCGACGACGACGTCGTAGTCCGATCCTGGCGTGCTGCCGGTGACCTTGATGGTGGTGTTGGTCATGAGCTAGATGCCTCCCCTTGAGGTACGGAAACGCCGGTAGGCGTCGACGATGCGTTCGGCGTTCGCGGAGGGTGTCCCGCTGCGAACGTCCACGATGTGGCGTGCGGTCTCCCGGTACAGCCCGGCGCGCTCGGAGAAGATGCGGCACCACTTGGCCAGCGGCGCTTCGCCTTCCTGCCGGCTGAGCAGCGGGCGGTGCTGGTCGCGTTCGATGCGCGGCGCAACGGTCTCCTCGTCGATCTCGAGGTACACGGTGAAGCGGTGTCTCAGGATCTCCCGGTTCTCGCCACGGAGGACAGCGCCGCCCCCCGTGGCGATGACGCCCCCGTGCACATCGGCCGTCTCGAGCGCTTGGCGCAGGGCCTCGGTCTCGAGCGCCCGGAACCCGTCCTCGCCGTCCGCGGCGAAGATCTCGGCGATCGACCCGTGGTGGGCGACGATTTGGGCGTCGGTGTCGATGAAGGGCACGCCGAGATGCCGGGCCACGGCGCGGCCGAGGGTCGTCTTGCCCGAGGCCATGGGGCCGATCAGACAGAGCACGTCCGGTCCGTCGGGATCCGGGTCGCAGTAACGGCGGCGCGGCGGGACACTGGAAGGATCAGTCACGGGCGTTGGACCTCGGCCGCCGGCTAGTTCGACGAGGCGAGCGACTCGGGAATGGCTGCGAGGTACTGCTCCATATTGCGGCGAGTCTCGGCCACCGAGTCGCCCCCGAACTTCTCGAGGACGGCCTGCGCGAGGACGAGCGCAACCATGGCCTCGGCGACGACGCCGGCGGCCGGGACTGCGCAGACATCAGAGCGCTGGTGGTGGGCCTTCGCCTCCTCGCCGCTGGCGATGTCGATCGTGCGCAGGGCGCGCGGGACCGTGGCGATCGGCTTCATGGCTGCGCGGACGCGCACCGGTCCCCCGATGCTCATGCCGCCCTCGATGCCGCCGGCGCGGTTGGTGCGGCGCACGGCCTTGGACTCCTCGTCCCGCAGGATCTCGTCGTGGGCGGCCGAACCGCGGCGGGCCGCCGTCAGGAACCCGTCGCCGATCTCGACGCCCTTGATCGCCTGAATGCCCATGAGCGCCGCGGAGAGGCGCGCGTCGAGCCGGCGGTCCCAGTGCACGTAGGAGCCGAGGCCCGGCGGCAGGTTGTAGGCGATGACCTCGATGACGCCGCCGAGGGTCTCCCCCTCCTTGTGGGCGGCGTCGACCTCGGACACCATGGCGTCGGAGGTGGTGCGGTCAAAGCAGCGCAGCGGATCGGCGTCGAGGGCGACGACGTCCGAGGCGCGCGGCACGTCGCTGCCCTCGGCAACCGCGACAGTGCCGACGGCGACCGTGTGGCTGACCAGTTCGACGCCGAGTTCGCCGAGGAACCGGGCAGCGGCCGTGCCGAGCGCGACACGGGCGGCCGTCTCGCGGGCGCTGGCGCGCTCCAGGACGGGACGGGCGTCGTCGAAACCGTACTTCTGCATGCCGGTGAAGTCTGCGTGGCCGGGGCGCGGCCGGGTGAGGGGGGCGTTGCGTGCGAGGCCGTCGAGTTCGTCCTCGGGGACCGGGTCGGCGCTCATGACCTTCTGCCACTTCGGCCACTCGGTGTTGCCGATCTCGATGGCGACGGGGCCGCCCTGCGTCGAGCCGTGGCGGACACCGCCGACGAAGGTCACCTCGTCCTGCTCAAACTTCATGCGGGCGCCACGGCCGTAGCCGAGCCGGCGGCGGGCCAGTGCAGTCTTGACGTCGTCCGTGGTGAGCGAGACGCCGGCCGGGAGGCCTTCGATAATTCCAACGAGGGACGGGCCATGGGATTCGCCCGCAGTCAACCAACGCAACATGACCTCAATACTGCCACGAAATGGCATCAACCTAACGGACGAGGGAGCCCCACTGCGTCACACATCACGTTTGTGACTAGTTCACGGTCATCTTCGGAGCGGCCGCTGAAGAGCAGTGCTTGCTCCGCGGCCTGGTGCACGAGCATCGACAATCCGTCCACGACCCGCCCGCCCGCAGCGGCCCACGCGAGTGCGAGGGCGCTTGGCCAGGGATCGTAGGCGACGTCCAGAAGGGGCGTTCCGGCGCGCGGGGAGGACGCGAGCAGCGCAGGCACGAGGGAGTCTGCGGCCCGGGGCGGGAGAGTCGAAACTGCGGCGTCGTACCGGTTGAGCTGCCCGCCCGCGGCCGCCGCGTCGAGGGCGCGCGCCTCGAGCCCGTAGCCGACAGCGAGGTCGACGGCAGTGGCCGCCCTGCCGGCGTCGCGCACGATGAAGTCGACGGCGGAGAAGCCCAGCTGCGCGGCGGCGGCCACCGCTGCGGCGGCCGTCCCGCCGGCACCTAGGACCGCAAGCCGGTTCCGAGCGGAGCCGGACTCCAGTCCCAGCGATCTCACAATGCCGTCCACGTCCGTGTTCTCGCCGACTAGCTGGACGCCGTGCGCGGTATCGCGCACGATGACGGTGTTGAGGACCCCGAGACGCGCGACGCGATCCGAGACCTCATCCATCTCGGCCACGAGGGCCGACTTCATCGGCATCGTGCACGAGAGTCCGACCCACGAACCGTCTTCACGGAGCCGCGAGGCCAGGCCGGGGGCGTCCTGGGGGTCAGCGACCAGCGCGTCGTAGGAGATCTCGACGCCGAGCGCCGCGTAGGCGGCTGCGTGCAGGACCGGTGACTTCGAGTGCCCGATCGGGTTGCCGATGACGGCTGCCCGCCGGGGGCTGGAGGCGGGCATCAGCCGCAGACGCCTGGGTTGGCCGCGCAGTAGTCGCGGTATTCCTGCTGGTTGCGGCGATGCTCGCTGTAGGACTGCGCGAACTTCGTCTCTCCGGTGGCGATGTTCACGGTGACCCAGTAGTAGTAGTCGTTCTCGTCCGGGTTCACGGCTGCCTCGATGGCGGCATCGCCCGGGGAGCCGATGGGTGTCGGCGGCAGCCCCTCGTGCTGGTAGGTGTTGTAGGGATTGGACTTGTCAGCCTTCTCCTCGGCCGTGAACTCGAGCGTGTAGCGGTCCAGACCGTAGATCACGGACGAGTCCACCTGCAGCAGACCGCCGGTCTCGCGGTTGTCGGGCTTGAGCCGGTTCTCGATGGCTCCGGCGACGACGGCGTAGTCGTTCGTGCGGGCCTCGCCCTGCAGGATGCTGGCGATGGTCAGCGCACGATAAGCGTCGTCCGGTTCGGTGGCTCCGGCGGCGGCCAGCTTGTCACGCGTCGCGTCGACGAGCATCTGCAGCACCTCCTCGGCGCTGGACTCCACGGGGAACCGGTACTCCCCGGGGTGCAGGAAACCCTCGATGTTCTTGTAGGAGCCGTCGAGTCCGAACGTCTCGGGCTCTTTGGCCAGCTCCTGGAGCTCGGGGAGTTCGATGCCCGTCGCCTCGGCGATGGCCTCCAGTGCGGCGGGGAGGCGGGCGTTCTGGTTGATTGCGAGGTAGGCCACCGGTGCGCTGCCAACGCCGAGTAGGACGTCAGCGACATCCCTCGCCGGCAGTTTCGTCTGCAACGGGTACTCCCCCGGGTGCACTTCCTTGCTCTCGCTGTCGGCGGAGGATAGCGCTTGGAGGAAGGCCTCACGCGAGGCGACGATCCCCTGGGAGACGAGCTCATCGCCGACCCGGTTCGGACCCCAGCCCTGGGCCACGACGAAGGTCACCTCACCCTCGCCGGGGCCTTCAAAGTCCGCCGGCTCGGTGTTGAGCAGCCCATTGATGAACAGCCCCGCCGCGGTCAGGGCGAGGACGAAGATTGTGAACACCGAAACCATGATCACGTTGCGCCGCCGTCGCCTCTTCTTGCGCAGCGCCAGTGCCGCCGCCAACTCGGGCGGGTGGTTGAGCGCGTAGTCGTGAGCTTCCTCAGCATGTTCGTCTGCGTGCTCGTCAGGCTCGATCGGTCCGAAGATCGCGTGCGGCTCGTCATGCGCGGTCTCGGCTACGTCTGTCACATCGGCGTGGCCGAGTTCGTGCTCGGGATCCGCTTCGACCGTCTCTTCGACGGTAGCGCTCACATGCGCCGTGGCGGCCACGGGCGAGGGTGAGGGCTCGACGACGGCAGTCGCCAGGTCATCCGTGGACGCCTCGTCTGGCGCCTCCGGTGCGGTGCTGTGCTGGTCGAAGGGTGCGGTGGGTTCGGCACGACGGCGCCCGCTACGTAGCCGCCGGAAGGGCGCCCCTTCGCTGTCGGTGACCGCAGGCGTCACCGCGGCCCGACGGCGCCGCGGGCTATCTTGCTGAGAGTTCACCGGTTAAAAGTCCTTCAATCCTGGTCCGTCTGGCCGTTGCGTGTCGATTCGACAGCCGTGCCGACGTCGCGTTGGAGTGATTTTTCCATATCGATGGCCTGCTGAAGAATCGCGACCGCCGCAACCTGGTCGACGACACGCCGATGCTGGCGCCCGTCGACGCCTGCAGCGTGCAGTTCCTTGTGCGCCGAAACGGTCGTCAGCCGCTCGTCGACGAGGCGAACTGCGGCGTCAAGCTTCTCCGTCTGCAGCCGGGCGAGCAGCTCGGCCGCGTAGTCCCGCGCCATCGTGGTGGACGCGGTTTCGCCGCCCTTCATCGAGCGGGGCAGCCCGACGTACACGGTGGTCGCCCGCTGCTCACGCACGTACTGGACGAGAACGCGCAGGTCGGAGTTCCTTTTTGCGTCGCGCTTGAGCGTCTTCCAGGGGGACGCGAGGAGCGCGTCGGGGTCGCTGTGGGCCACCCCGACGCGCGCGAGTCCGACATCGATGCCGATGCGTACACCCCGTGTCATCCTGCGTTCCTAGGCCGAATCGCGAACGGAGGACTCGATGGCTGCCAGCGCCTCGGGTCGCTTAGCCGGGTCCTGACCGCCACCCTGCGCGACGTCGTCCTTGCCGCCGCCGCCGCCGCCGAGAATCTGCGCGGCCGTCCGGACGAGCGCGCCGGCCTTCACGCCGGCGGCGCGGGCCGCCTCGTTGGTCGCGACGAGCACGAGCGGACGGGAGTTCGAGACGCCGGTCAGGGCCACGACCGCCGCGTCTGCGCCGAGGCGTCCGCGCAGGTCCAGCGCGAGCGAGCGCAGGTCGTCTGCGGAGGAGATGTCGCCGGCGTCGTGTGCGAGGAGGCGGACGGCGCCGATGTCCCGGGCCTGGGCGACGAGGGCGCCGGCCTGTGCGGCCAGCTGCTCCTTGCGCAGGCGTTCGATCTCCTTCTCAGCCGCGCGCAGCTTGGCCACCGTGGACTGGATACGACCGGAGAGTTCGCTGCTGGGCACGCGGAACATCTCCGAGAGGTCCGCCACGAGGGCCCGCTCGGCGGCACCGTGGCGGAACGCCTCCATGCCGACGAGCGCCTCGACGCGGCGGTTGCCCGAACCGACGGACTGCTCGCCGAGCAGCGTGAGCGAGCCGATCTGGCTGGTGCCGCCGACGTGGGTGCCGCCGCAGAGCTCGCGGGACCATGCGCCGTCCATCTCGACCATGCGCACGGTGTTGCCGTACTTCTCGCCGAAGAGGCTCATCGCGCCCATGGACTTGGCCTCGTCGAGGTCCATGATCCTGGTGACGACCTGGTGGTTGTCGCGAATCTTCAGGTTGGCCAGCTCCTCGACCTCGGCGCGGGCGGCGTCGGAGAGCGCGTCCGCCCACGTGAAGTCGAACCGGAGGTAGCCGGCCTTGTTGAAGGACCCGGACTGAACGGCGTCCTGCCCGAGGATCTCGTGCAGGGCCGCGTGCACGAGGTGCGTCGCGGAGTGAGCCTGTTCGCCGGAGCGGCGGCGCTGCTCGTCGACCTGTGTCAGGACCGTCGACGACGCCGGCAGTTCGCCCTCGCGCACGATGGCCTTATGCACGTTGAGCCCGCGGATCGGCGCTTGCACGTCGAGGACCTCGACCACGAATCCGTCGCCGGTGATCAGGCCCACATCGCCGGCCTGGCCGCCCGCCTCGGCGTAGAAGGGGGTCTCGTCGAGGACGAGCTCGATCTCCTGGCCCTGCTCGGCGACGTCCACGAGACTGCCGCCGCTGACGATGCCGCGGATGCGCGATTCGCCGGTGAGGGTCTCGTAACCGGTGAAGTTGACGTCGCCGGCGTCGTGCAGCTTCGAGAAGATGGTGAGGTCGGCGTGGCCGGCCTTTTTCGCTCGCGCGTCCTGCTGGGCGCGCTGGCGCTGCTCGAGCATGAGCTCGCGGAACGTCGGCTCGTCGACGGATAGTCCAGCCTCGCCGGCGATCTCGAGGGTGAGGTCGATCGGGAAGCCGTAGGTGTCGTGCAGCTGGAAGGCGACGTCGCCGGGAAGTTTGCCGGAGTCCGACTTCGCCTCCACGAGGGCCTCCTCCAGGCGCGCCGTGCCGGAGGCGATCGTGCGCAGGAATGCGCGCTCCTCGGCGTACGCGATGCGGGAGATCCGGGCGAAGTCCGCCTCGACCTCGGGGTAGACGCCCTTCATGGCATCACGCGAGACCGGCAGCAACTCCGGCAGCACGGCCTCCTCGACACCCATGAGGCGCATGGCGCGGACTGCGCGGCGGATCAGGCGGCGCAGCACGTAGCCGCGGCCTTCGTTGCCGGGCACCACGCCGTCGGAGATCAGCATGAGGGCGCTGCGGATGTGGTCGGCGATCATCCGCAGCCGCACGTCGTTGGCGTGGTTGGGGTCGCTCGGGTCCTCCGTGGACGTGTAGGTCTTGCCGGAGAGTTCGGAGGCCTTGTCGAGGACGGGGCGGACCTGGTCGGTCTCGTACATGTTCTCGACGCCCTGCAGGATCATCGCCAGGCGCTCGAGGCCGAGGCCGGTGTCGATGTTCTTCTTGGGCAGCTCGCCGGCGACGTCGAAGTCGGTCTTGGAGCGGACCTCGGAGAGCCGGTACTGCATGAAGACCAGGTTCCAGATCTCGATGTAGCGGGTCTCGTCGACGGCGGGGCCGCCCTCCTGCCCGTAGGCTGGTCCGCGGTCGTAGTAGATCTCCGAGCAGGGGCCGCCGGGGCCCGGCTGGCCGGTGTTCCAGTAGTTGTCAGCTTTGCCGGTGCCGACGACGCGCTCGCGCGGGACGCCCACGACGTCTTCCCAGATGCGGCGCGCCTCGTCGTCGCGCTCGTCGCCGTCCTCGTACACGGTGATCCAGAGCCGATTCGGGTCGAGGCCGAAGCCACCGTCCGCCTGCGGGGAGGTCAGCAGCTCCCAGGCCCACGGGATGACCTGGTCCTTGAAGTAGTCGCCGAAGGAGAAGTTTCCGGCCATCTGGAAGAACGTGCCGTGACGGGAGGTCTGGCCCACCTCTTCGATGTCGGCCGTGCGGATGCATTTTTGGATGCTCACCGCCCGGTCGTAGGGCGCGACCTGCTGCGCGGTGAAGTAGGGAATGAACGGCACCATGCCGGCCACCGTGAAGAGCAGCGACGGGTCCGGAGACACCAGCGATGCGCTCGGCACGGGCGTGTGTCCACGTTCTGAGAAGAAATCAACCCAGGTGCGGGCGATGTCCTGCGACTTCATAGTCCTTGTACGGTCCCTTCGGGAGCTCGGTGGGTTACTTGGTGCGGTCGGCGGCGGTGTGGCGTCCACGGCCCACCTCCGAGGCCGGGTCCAGGCCGAGCGAATCGCGCAGCTCGGTCTCCTTGGCCGCCATGCCGTCGCGGAACGCCGCGAGGGTGTCGGCCACGTCGTCGGCGAGTCGACCCACGACTCGGTTCAGGCCCTCGGGGCCTGCGAGGCTCCGCGCCTCTGAAAGCTTGCGGTAGGCAAGAGCTCCGACGCCGACGCCGACTCCCACCCAGAAGATCTTCTTCAACATCGTATTCATCTGCCTTTCGAACCGGCGCTAGCGGCTGCGCCGGGCGCGGGTCGCGGGCTTGTTGAACGCGGCACGCACACCCTCGCTGAAAGCCGCGACCTTGATCAGGGGCCGGCCGATGACCGCGGCGGCGAGCGAGGTGATCGCGCTCACGTTCGCCGATGCGTCCGCGACGTTGCTGGTGATGCCGTCGACCTTGTTGATCTGCTGGTTGGTGGAGGCAACCGTCGTCGTGATCTCATCGAGCGTCCCGCGCGAATCGCGGATGAAACCCGTGAGCTGGTCGAACGACCGTCCAAGCTTGATGATGGGCACCGCGAGGAACCCCACCAGCACCACGAACGCGAGCGCCGCGATCAAGCCGGCGACATCGGACCACGTCATGAATAGCTCCTTGAAAGCATCGTGCACGGTGCGCGGACGCAGCACCGCTACCCAACCCTACCTAACGAACCGGCCGGGCGTGCGCGGGCGCGGGCGCCGAGTGCCCCGTGCCGCGGGCCCTTTCGCTTAACGCGGAAGAGCCCGCGGCGGTTGGCCACGGACTCTTCCGGCTCTTCGTCGGCAGCAGCCGAACCCTGGCGGGTTTAGCGTGCGTAGTACTCGACGACGAGGTTCTCTTCACAGGTCACGGGGACCTCGGAGCGCTTCGGGCGGCGCACCAGGCGTGCTTGCAGCGACTCCAGCTTGACGTCCAGGTAGCCCGGGACGGCCGGCAGCACGTCGCGGTGGGCACCGGCGGCGGCAACCTGGAATGGGACCATGGTCTCCGAACGCTCGTGCACAGCGATGGTCTGACCCTCCTTCACGCGGAAGGAAGGACGGTCCACGCGGGCGCCGTCGACGGTGATGTGGCGGTGGACCACGAGCTGGCGAGCCTGGGCGATGGTGCGGGCCAGACCGGAGCGCAGGACGAGCGCGTCGAGACGCGACTCCAGCAGCTCGATCAGGTTCTCACCGGTCAGGCCCGAGGTGCGACGAGCTTCCTCGAAGACGCGGGTCATCTGCGCCTCGCGGATGCCGTACTGGGCGCGAAGACGCTGCTTCTCGCGCAGACGCACCGCGTAGTCCGAATCCTGCTTCTTACGGGCGCGTCCGTGCTGGCCGGGGCCATACGGGCGACGCTCCATGTACTTCTCTGCCTTGGGGGTCAGAGCGATGCCGAGGGCGCGCGAAATGCGAACCTTGCGGCGGGCACGGGTGTTGTTAGCCACGTGTCTCCTACTTTCGTTCGGCGACTGCGTTCTGGTCTGGCCTCCATGATGGAGAGTCTCGGGGAGTCGCGCCCCGTAAGTCCTGCAGCGCGCGCGGTCCACACCCGTCACCGGGCATAGTGGATCGGCGGCTTGCCAGCCAACGCACTATCCTAGCACGACGGCGCCGGCGGGCCCGCGCCGTGGGTCCGGCTACTTCGCGCGTCCGCGGACGATCTGCCGCAGCCGTTCGAGGCGTTCGCCAATCCCGCGCTCGGCGCCGTTGCCGGTCGGCTGGTAGTAGTCGCGGCCGACGAGGTCGTCGGGCGGGTACTGCTGGGCGGCGATCGAATGCGGCGCGTCGTGCGCGTACTTGTAGCCTTTCCCGTGGCCGAGCTGCTGCGCGCCTTTGTAGTGGGCGTCGCGCAGGTGCAGCGGGACGCCGCGGCCCTTGCCCGCCCGCACGTCCGCGATGGCCTCGTTGATGCCGTTGTAGGCGGCGTTCGATTTCGGCGCGGTGGCCAGGTGCACCACGGCCTGGCCCAGAATGATCCGCCCCTCCGGCATGCCGATCATCTGCACGGCCTGCGCGGCCGCCACGGCGGTCTGCAGCGCGGTCGGGTCCGCCATGCCGACGTCCTCCGAGGCGCTGATGACGATGCGTCGGGCGATGAAGCGGGGGTCCTCCCCCGCCTCGATCATCTTGGCCAGATAGTGCAGCGCGGCGTCGACATCCGAGCCGCGGATGGACTTGATGAACGCGCTGATCACGTCGTAGTGCTGGTCGCCGGCCTTGTCGTAGCGCTGCACGGCGACGTCCATGGCCCTCTCGGCGTCCTCCCGGGTGACCCGGATCTTCGCCTCCCCCGGCGCGCCCTCAGCCCCGGGGTCCTGGGCCTCACCCGCGGACCCCGCTGGACCCAGCGCCGAGCCGAGTGCGACGGCGGCCGCGGCCTCCAGCGCGGTCAGCGAGCGGCGCGCGTCGCCCCCGGAGAGCTTGATGAGGTGCTCGAGCGCCTCGTCAGTGAGTTCGACGATGCCGCCGAGGCCGCGCTCTTCGTGCACCGCGCGCTCGAGCAGGTTGCGGACGTCGTCGTCCTCGAGTGGCTTGAGCGTCAACAGGAGCGAGCGCGAGAGCAGCGGCGAGACGACGGAGAACGAGGGGTTCTCGGTGGTCGCTGCGACGAGCACGACCCAGCCGTTCTCCACACCCGGCAGCAGGGCGTCCTGCTGGGCCTTGTTGAACCGGTGGATCTCGTCGAGGAAGAGCACGGTGGTCATGCCGCGCAGGTCCCGGTCCGAAAGCGCCTGGTCCATGACACGGCGCACGTCCTTGACGCCGGCGGTGATTGCCGAGAGCTCGACGAACTGCCGGCCCGGCCCGCGAGCAATGACATGCGCGAGAGTGGTCTTGCCGGTCCCGGGCGGTCCCCAGAGGATGACGCTCGAGAGACCGGCGGGCCCGGCCTTGGCCCCCTGCGCGAGCTGATGCAACGGCGACCCCGCGCGGAGCAAGTGCTGCTGACCCACGAGCTCGTCGAGGCTGCGCGGGCGCATGCGCACGGCCAGCGGCGGCAGCGGCCGGCCGCCGTCGTCCTGTTGGTCGGCGAACGCGTCGTCGCCCGCATTGCCGAGGTCCTCGGCACCCAACCCACTGAACAAGTCATTCACCCGCCCAGCCTACTCATGATGGGCGACCGTCTCATCTCGGGGCGCAGCGCCGGTAAAGTGCGTGGGGAATCCTGGAGCACACAAACGAGAGGCAGGCAACGGTGAAGGCCATTGCGCAACGGGTGAACGGGGCGCGGGTCGCCGTCGGCGGAGAAACCATCGGTGAGATCGGCGCGGGGCTACTCGTGCTGGCCGGGGTGACGCACGAGGACACCGACGACGACGCCCGCAAGCTCGCCGCGAAGCTGTATCGGCTGCGTATGCTCGAGGACGAGCAGTCGTGCGAATCGGCGGGCGCACCCTTGCTGGTGGTCAGCCAGTTCACGCTGTACGGGGACGTGCGCAAGGGCCGGCGGCCGTCCTGGTCGAAGGCCTCCGGCCGCGATCACTCTGAGCCGATGTACGAATCCCTCGTGGCGGAGCTGCGCGCGCTCGGGGCGCACGTGGAGACGGGGCGGTTCGGCGAGATGATGGAAGTCACCTCGACGAACTCGGGCCCGTTCACGCTCATCGTCGACACTGCCGACTTGCCCTGAGCCCGGGCACGCGAATGCCCCGGCACGAAACACGTGCCGGGGCATTCGAGTGAGGTCGACTACACCTTCGCGGCGTCGTCCTTCTTGGCCTCGGCCTTGGCGTCCACGCCGGCCTCCTTGCGCTGCTCAGCCGTGATCGGGGCCGGAGCCGCGGTCAGCGGATCGTAGCCGCCGCCGGTCTTCGGGAAGGCGATGACCTCGCGGATCGAGTCCTCCCCCGCGAGCAACGAAACGACGCGATCCCAGCCGAAGGCGATGCCGCCGTGGGGCGGGGCGCCGTACTTGAAGCCCTCGAGCAGGAAGCCGAACTTGGTCTGCGCGGCCTCTTCGTCCAGGCCCATGAGGCGGAAGACCCTCTCCTGCACGGCGCGGTCGTGGATACGGATGGAGCCGCCGCCGATCTCGTTGCCGTTGCAGACGATGTCGTAGGCGTAGGACAGGGCGCTGGCGGGATCCTGATCGAACGTGTCCATGTGCTCGGGCTTGGGCGAGGTGAACGCGTGGTGCACCGCTGTCCACTTGCCGGCGCCGACTGCGACGTCGCCGGCCGCAACCGCGTCCGCGGCGGCCTCGAACATCGGCGCGTCGACGACCCAAACGAACGCCCAGTCGCCGTCCTTGATCAGGCCGGTGCGGTGCCCGATCTCGATGCGGGCGGCGCCAAGCAGGGCGCGGGCGTCGTTCTGCTTGCCGGCAGCGAAGAAGATGCAGTCGCCCGGCTTGGCGCCCGTCGCGGCGGCCAGGTTCTCGCGCTCGTGGTCGTTGAGGTTCTTCGCCACCGGGCCGGCGAGCTCGCCGTCCTCCTTGTAGAGGACGTAGGCCAGGCCCTTGTGACCGCGCTGCTTGGCGAATTCCTGCCAGGCGTCCAGCGTGCGGCGCGGCTGGGAGGCTCCGCCGGGCATGACGACGGCACCGACGTAGGGCGCCTTGAAGACGCCGAATCCGGTGTCCTTGAAGAAGTCGGTCATTTCGGTCAGCTCGAGGCCGAAGCGCATATCGGGCTTGTCCGAACCGAATCGCGCCATCGCGTCGGCGTACGTGATGCGCTGGATCGGGGTCGGGATCTCGACGTCGATGAGCTGCCAGAGGGCCTTCACGAGCCGCTCGCCGAGCTCGATGACGTCGTCTTGCTCGACGAACGAGGCCTCGATGTCCAGCTGCGTGAACTCGGGCTGGCGGTCCGCCCGGAAGTCCTCGTCGCGGTAGCAGCGCGCGATCTGGTAGTACTTCTCGAAGCCGCCGACCTGCAGCAGCTGCTTGAACAGCTGGGGCGACTGCGGCAGCGCGTACCAGGATCCCGGAGCCAGGCGTGCGGGCACGAGGAAGTCGCGGGCGCCTTCGGGCGTTGAGCGCGTCAGCGTGGGGGTCTCGATCTCCGTGTAGCCGTCGCCGTGCAGAAGTTCGCGGGCGATGCGGTTCGCCTCGGAGCGCAATCGGATGTTGGCGTTGGGGCCCGGGCGGCGCAGGTCGAGGTAGCGGTGGCGCAGGCGCGCCTCCTCGCCGACCTCGACGTGCTCGTCGATCTGGAACGGCAGCGGCGCAGACGTGTTGAGGACGACGACGTTCTCAGCCAGGACCTCGATCTCACCCGTGCCGAGGGCTGGGTTTTCATTGCCTTCGGGGCGGCGCTCGACGGTTCCCGTCACCTGCAGCACGAACTCGTTGCGCAGCGAGTGGAAGTCCTCCTCGTCGCGGACGACGATCTGGGCGACGCCGGACGCATCGCGCAGGTCGATAAAGGCGACGCCTCCGTGGTCGCGCCGGCGGCCAACCCAGCCCGCCAGGGTGACGGTCTGGCCAATGTGCTCTGCCCGGAGGGTTCCCAGGTCGTGAGTGCGCAGCACTGCGGTCCTTTCTTAGGTGAAGTCAATCCCGCACGAGTTTACCCCTTCCGCCCGCGCGGCCGGTCACCCTGCCAGGACGGCGGATGCGGCCGTGGCGGCGGCAACGGACGCGGGTACGACGGCGCTGCGCGAAGGCCGCGCACCGCCGTCGTACCGGGTCAGGCCGTGGTGATTGCGACGCGCGGGGTGAGGTCCTCGGCGGTGGGCGACCACGCGGCCGGGTCCGCCGAAACCTGCTCGCCGGAGCGGATGTCCTTGACCTCGTGCGTGCCGTCGGCCTGGGTGAACCAGACGAAAGGGATGCCGCGCTTGTCCGCGAACTTGATCTGCTTGCCGAACTTCTCCGCGCTCGAGGCGACCTCGGCGCTGATCCCCCGCGCGCGCAGCTGGGCGGCGACGTCCTGCGCCTCGGCCCAGGCGTCGTCGTTGGCGAGCGTCACGTACACGGCGGTGGGCACCGAGCGGCTGGCCGCCACGGATCCGTCGGCGAGCATGCGCGAGACGAGGCGAGTAACGCCGATCGAGAGACCGACGCCGGGGAAAGTGCGGCTGCCCTTGGTCGCGAGCGACTCGTAGCGCCCGCCGGAGCAGATCGACCCGAGCTTCTCGTCGCCGACGAGCACGGTTTCGTAGACGGTGCCCGTGTAGTAGTCGAGCCCGCGGGCGATGCTGAGGTCGGCGACGACACGCCCGGGGGCGCGGCGGACCGCCATGCCGACGACCTCGCCGAGTTCCGCCAGGCCCTCTTCGAGTAGCTCGTGTTCGATGCCGAGGGCACGGACCTGATCCACGAAGGACGTGTCCTCGGTGCGGATCTGCGCCAGGGCCAGGGCGGCGTCGGCCTGACCGCCGGTCGCGCCGACCTCGTCCATGAGCAGCGTCTTGACCTTGTCCGCCCCGATCTTCTCGAGCTTGTCGATGTTGCGCAGCACGCCGGCGGTGTCGGTCAGGCCCAGGCCGAGATAGAAGCCCTCAGCGAGCTTGCGGTTGTTCACGCGGAGCTTGAAGTCCCCGATCGGCAGCGCCGAGAGGGCCTCGGCGATGACGAGGGCCAGTTCGACGTCGTACTTGAACGGCAGCTTGCCGTCGCCGACGACGTCGATGTCGGCCTGTGTGAACTCGCGGAAGCGACCGTCCTGCGGGCGCTCGCCGCGCCAGACCTTCTGGATTTGGTAGCGGCGGAACGGGAACGAGAGGTGTCCGGCGTTCTCGACGACGTAGCGGGCGAAAGGTACCGTCAAGTCGAAGTGCAGCGCGAGCGCGTTTGGGTCATTGCCCGTCGCCGGATCGTCGGCCTGGAGGCGGGAGATGCCGTAGACCTCCTTGTCGATCTCGCCCTTGCGCAGCAGCTGACCAACCGTCTCCACCGCGCGGGTCTCGACGTTGCCGAACCCATGCAGCTCAAAGGTCCTCCGCAGGGTATCCAGGATGTGCAGCTCCACGAGACGTTCATTCGGAAGCCATTCGGGGAAGCCGGACAGGGAGGCCTTGCGTGCCATGGGTGTGATTGCTCCTTGCGGGGTTCGAAAGGCGCGCCGGGCGCGCCGAGACCGCCCCAGTCTACCGCCACGGGGCGTCCACGGTTGGGACGATGCGCCGGAATCGGTAGAGTGACGGATGAAACACGAGACCGTTCGACCCGGCCGGGTGGAGCGGAACGAGCGAAAGAGTTCCAGCGGTGACCCACAGTCAAGAATCCGACGACCAGACCACGCCGAACACGGCGGCTCCGGAGCCGAGCGAGGCTCCCAAGCCCGCTCCTGCGCAGCAGGTGACACCGGCTTCCATCAAGCCGGGCCCGGTGAAGCCGAGCAGCATTCGCCCCGCGGCACCGGCCACGGGTACCACGTCCGAAGCTGCCCCCGCGAGCGCCGCTGCCCCCTCGGTGACCCCGCCGCCGTCGTACGCGACGGATCTGGAGGAGGCCCGCCGGTTCGCCCGCGTCGCCGAGGACGGCCACGTCTTCGTCCTGATCGGCGGCGAGGAGCACCCCGTCGGGCAGTACCCCGACGCGAGCGCCGACGAGGCGCTGGGCTACTTCGTGCGCAAGTACGACGACGTCGTGAACCAGCTGCTGCTGCTCGAGCACCGCGTCGCGGCCCACGCGCCGACCACGGACATGAACAAGACGCTCGATCACCTCGCCGAGATCGTCGCGGCGAAGGGCATGGTCGGCGACTTGCCCGCGCTGGAGGAGCGCATCGAGAAGGCCCGCGCGGACGTCGCGCAGCTGCACGAGGTCGAGAAGAAGGCGCATGAAGAACAGCGCGCCGCGCACCTCGCTGAGCGCGAGCAGATCGTGACCGAGGCCGAGGAGCTCGCCGGCCGCGACCCGGAGAAGGTCCAGTGGAAGCAGTCGAGCCAGCGCATGAACGAGTTGTTCGAGCTGTGGAAGGCTGCGCAGAAGTCCGGGATGCGTCTGGGGCGCGGCACCGAGGACGCTCTCTGGAAACGCTTCCGCAGCGCCCGCACCTCCTTCGACCGGCACCGCCGCGCGTTTTTCAGCCAGCTCGACGCGGATCACGCGGAGGCCAAGCGCGTCAAGGAGGACCTGATCCGGCAGGCCGAGGAGCTGAGCACGTCGACCGACTGGGGCCGCACCGCCGGTGAGTACCGCAAGCTCATGGCTGAGTGGAAGGCCTCGAAGCGCGCGGCCCGTAAGGACGACGACGCGCTGTGGGCTCGCTTCCGGGCGGCGCAGGACGTGTTCTTCGAGTCGCGCAATCAGACGAACGCCGCGCTCGACGCGGAGTTCGAGGAGAACCTCAAGGTCAAGGAGGCGCTCCTCGACGAGGCTCGCGCCATCGACGCCGGCAAGGATCTTGGCACCGCCAAGAAGAAGCTCGATTCCATCCGCGAGCGCTGGGACGCGGCGGGCAAGGTGCCGCGGTCGGCGATGCAGCGCATCGAGGCTGCACTCCGCCAGGTCGAGGACAGCGTCAAGGATGCCGAGGACCACGAGTGGCGCCGCTCGAACCCGGAGACCAAGGCCCGTTCGAACAGCATGCTCGAACAGCTTCAGGACTCGATCGCACAGCTCGAAGCAGACCTCGAGACCGCTAAGGCGGGCGGTGAGAAGCGCGCGATCAAGCAGGCCGAGGAGGCGCTCGAGGCCCGCCGGACCTGGCTCAAGACGGTTGAGGCTTCTGCCAAGGATCTGCACTAACGGAGCTTGTCCACAGCCGCTTCGACGAAGGGGCGTTGTCCACAGATCGGACGACGCCCCTTCGTCGTTCCCGGGTGCTCTGAGACATTGATCGGCATGGAGATCACAGCGGGCGCGGTTCAGGAGTTTTTCATCGAGGGCAGCCCGTTTCGGGCCGGGGAGCTCTCCGCCATGCAATTGGAAGGCAGCCTCGAGAAGATCATGCCGGGATTGTGGGCTCGGGCGCCGTTCGTGGACGGTACGGAGTCCCGGGCGAGGGCGGTGTGCGCCGTCGTCTCACGGCTCGATGCCTTCGCGGTCAGCGGGGCGACCGCAGCCTGGGTGTACGGTGTCGGCGGCACGCCGCGCTGCATCGAGGCCGTGTTGATGCGGTTCCTACGCAGCCCGCGGAATGTGTCGGGGCCGCCGCTGCGCATCGTGAGCTCCGACGTCCGGCCCGCGGACGTGCTGACGATCGGTGGCGCGCCGCTGACCACCCCGCTGCGGACGGCCTTCGACGCCGCGGTGCGCTTCCCGGACGACGACGAGTCGATTTGGGTCGTGCGCCGGTTCCTCGAGTCGAGAAGCGCTCGCGTCGACGTCGAGGTCCTGCGCGCGAGGATCATGGAGGTCAAGCGCCGTCCCGGCAAGCACCGGGCGCTGGCCCGCGTAGCCGAGGCGGCGCGGGGCGCGAGACAGCTCGCGCTGGTCCACGACTGCGCGGTGTGAGGCCAGGCCTGTCGGGAACTATCTGCGGACGCCGCTGGCCCGCGTGCGGTACACGTCGTAGACGCCGTCGATACGGCGCACGGCGTTGAGCACGTGGCTGAGGTACTTGGGATCCCCCATCTCGAAGGAGAACCGGCTGATGGCGACCCGGTCGCGGCTCGTGTTGACGCTGGCGGAGAGAATGTTGACGTGGTTCTCGGACAGGATCCGGGTCACGTCGGAGAGCAGGGACTTGCGGTCGAGGGCCTCGACCTGGATCTCGACGAGGAAAACGCTGGTCTTCGTCGGGGCCCACTCGACTTCGACGATGCGTTCGTTCTCGGCTGCGAGGGCTTGGAAGTTGGTGCAGTCCTTGCGGTGCACGGAGACGCCGGCGCCGCGGGTGACGAAGCCAGAGATCTCATCCGGCGGAACGGGGGTGCAACACCGCGCCAGCTTGGCCATGACGTCGCCGGCACCCTTGACCACCACTCCGGAGTCGCTCGTTGAGGAGCGCGGCTTGGCGTTCGCGGCGATGGAAGCGGCGTCGAACTCCGACTCGTCTTCGTGCGCCTCGACGGTCATCGCCTGCAGGTGTTCGATGACGTTCTGGGCCGAAGTGTGCCCGTCGCCGACGGCTGCGTAGAGCGCGGCGATGTCATGGTGGCGCATCTCGTGCGCCACCGTCGAGAGCGTGTCATGCGTCATGAGTTTCTGCAGGGGCAGGTTGTTCTTCCGCAGCTCGCGAGTGAGCAGCTCCTTGCCCTTGTCGATGGCCTCTTCGCGACGCTCCTTGCTGAACCACTGGCGGATCTTGTTGCGTGCCCGGGCGCTCTTGACGAAACCCTGCCAGTCCTGGCTCGGGCCGGCGCCCTCCGCCTTGGACGTGAAGATCTCGACCCAGTCTCCGTGGTGCAGCTCGCTGTTGAGCGGAACGAGTTTGCCGTTGACGCGTGCGCCGATCGTCCGGTGGCCGACCTCGGTATGCACGGAATAGGCAAAATCCACGGGTGTCGATCCCGCGGGCAGGGCCATGACCTCGCCCTTGGGCGTGAACACGAAGACCTCGGCTGCGTTGATCTCGAAACGCAGGCTGTCGAGAAATTCGCCGGGGTCGCGCGTCTCCTGCTGCCAGTCCATGAGGCTCTTGAGCCAGCCCATGTCGCCTTGGCCATCCGGGACGTCGGCCGGATTGGCGCCCTGCTTGTACTTCCAGTGCGCGGCGACTCCGTACTCCGCGCGCCGGTGCATGTCATGCGTTCGGATCTGGATTTCGACCGGTTTGCCTCCGGGGCCGATCACCGTCGTGTGCAGCGACTGGTACATGTTGAACTTCGGCATCGCGATGTAGTCCTTGAACCGGCCCGGGAGCGGGTTCCAGCGCGCGTGCAGGGTGCCCAACGCGGCGTAGCAGTCGCGGACGGAGTCGACCAGCACACGCACGCCCATCAGGTCGTGAATGTCGTTGAACTCTTTGCCGCGGACGACCATCTTCTGGTAGATCGAATAGTAATGCTTCGGGCGCCCCGTGACGGTCGCTTTGATCTTGGCCTGCTGCAGATCCTCGCCAATCCGGGAGCGCACCGTCGAAAGATACTTCTCGCGTTCGGGCGTCCGGTCCCCGACCAGGCGCACGATCTCCTCGTAGACCTTCGGGTGCAGCGCCGCGAAGGATAGGTCCTCGAGCTCCCACTTGATCGTGTTCATACCGAGTCGGTGAGCCAGGGGTGCGAAGATCTCCAGCGTCTCGCGCGCCTTGCGGGCGCTGGAC
This sequence comes from Kocuria rosea subsp. polaris, assembly GCA_023896275.1. Lineage (GTDB taxonomy): Bacteria > Actinomycetota > Actinomycetes > Actinomycetales > Micrococcaceae > Zhihengliuella > Zhihengliuella polaris_A. The sequence goes on from MLDA01000018.1 coordinate 68,511, forward strand.
TTCGGGGAGACGTAGCGCCACGTACGCGCATTGTGTAGACGGTCCGCCAGCTTGATCAGCAGGACCCGGATGTCCCGGGCCATCGCGATGACCATCTTGCGGACGGTTTCGGCCTGCGCGGCGTCGCCGAACTTGACCTTGTCGAGCTTGGTCACGCCGTCGACCAACATGGCCACTTCGGAACCGAACTCCTGGGTGAGCTGCTGGAGTGAGTAGTCGGTGTCCTCGACGGTGTCGTGCAGCAGCGCCGCTGCGAGCGTCGAACCGGTCATGCCCATCTCCGCCAGAATCGTGGCTACGGCGACGGGGTGCGTGATGTAGGGGTCACCGCTCTTGCGCTTCTGACCTTCGTGTTGACGTTCGGCGACGTTGAACGCGCGCGTGATCAGGTCGAGGTCTTCACGGGGGCTGTTGGCCCGGACCGTGCGCAGCAGCGGCTCCAAGATGGGGGGCTGACCCGTCGGAGTGCGTCCCGCGAGTCGAGCAAGCCGAGAGAGTGGGCGCCCACGGCGCCCCTGTCCGGCGGAAGCACCTGCACGTTGCTCAGCCACGAGAGGCTCCTTTCCATCCGCTGCCCTCGAAACGATGCAAGTCACCTCCGAGGCAGTACACCAAGATTACTGCACCGTACCCGCCGCTCCGTCGCCGGGCCAACATTCGGGCACGACACGGTTCGACTTAAACGGCCGTGCGGCCTGCCCCGGGTTTCGGAGCGGGCCGCACGGCGCGCTGAGTCGTGGGGCTGAGCTGTGACCTAGGCGACAGGTTCTCCCTTGCGCTGCTCGAGGATCAGTGCGTCGTGCTCTTTGACGTCCTGATCCCGCAGACGGAAGTGGGCGAACAGCGGTGCCTGTATGAACAGCGTCGCCAGCGTGCCGACGATCACACCGACGAATAGCGCCAGAGCCAGGTCACGCAGCGTGCCGGCACCCAGCAGGAACGCTCCGATGAACAGGATCGACCCGATGGGGAGAATAGCGACGATCGAGGTGTTGATCGAGCGGACCAAGGTCTGGTTGATGGCCAGGTTGACCAGCTCGCTGAAGGTCCGTCGCTGTTGCTCGAGATAGTCCTCCGTATTCTCACGAATCTTGTCGAAGACCACGACGGTGTCGTAGAGCGCGTAGCTGAGGATGGTCAGGAAGCCGATGATGGCGCTCGGCGTGACCTCGAATCCGGAGGCCGCGTAGACACCCGCCGTGACGACGACGACCGTGGCGAGGCCGACGATCGCCGCAAGCGACATCTTCCACGTCCGGAAGTAGAACGCCATGAGGATCGCGACGAGGCCGATGAACACGACCAGGCCGATGAGAGCTTGGCGGGAGACGTCCTGGCCCCAGGTGGGTCCGATGAACGTGCTCGTCACGTGTTCGTCGCTGACACCGTATCCCTCGGCCAGCGCGCTGGCGACGGCCAACGTCTCGTCATCGGTCATGCGGTCCGTCTGGACGCGGACCGTGTTCGCGGTGATGGCGGTGACCCGCAACCCCTCGGCGTTGACGACGCTGCTGACGGCCTCCTCGCCGATGGCGACTTCGGTGTCCTGCACGTCCGAAATGGTGAACTCGGAGCCGCCGCGGAATTCGATGCCGAGGTTGAAGCCGCCCTTGACGGCCGGAATCAGCACCGACGCGATCAGCAGGACTCCAGCGATGAGGAACCAGAGCTGCCGCTTGTCGACGAAGGGGTAGGAACGCTTTCCCGTGTAGAGCTCGTTGCCCCACAGCGCGACCTTACGCATTGTCATCCTCCTTCGTGGCGACGCTGGACCGATCTTGGCCCGGAGCGGATTGCTGTTCCTCGGCCCGACGCCGTTCGGCGATGGTCAGGCGGCGTTCCGCTTCACCGGTGTTCTTCTTGGGACGAACAGCCGGATTGAACTGGCGGACCTTGCCCGCGCCCTTGTAGAGGGCCTCCACGCCGAGCAGCGACGGATCCAGGCCCGAGAGACGGTGTCCGGAGCCAAAGAACCGCGTGCGCGCGAGCAGCTGCAGCATCGGGTGGGTGAACAGGAAGACGACGATCAGGTCGGCGATGGCCGTCAGTCCCAGGGTGAACGCGAACCCGCGGACGTTGCCCACGGCCATGATGTACAGCACCACGGAGGCCAGGAGGTTGACGGCCTTGGAGACGACGATCGTGCGTCGGGCGCGCATCCAGCCGGTTTCGACGGCAGCGACGAGGTTGCGACCGTCGCGTAGCTCATCCCTGATGCGTTCGAAGTAGACGATGAACGAGTCGGCGGTCAGGCCGATTGCGACGATGATACCCGCGATGCCGGCCAGAGAAAGTCGGTAGTTGGCCGACCAGCCGAGGAGGACGAGTGCAAGGTATGTCAGGATTCCCGCCACCACCAGCGAGGCGAGGGTCAGGAAACCCAGCGCCCGGTACTGGAAGAGGGAGTAGACGGCGACGAGAACGAGGCCGATGATGCCGGCGACGAGGCCCATCTCGAGCTGATTGGCGCCGAGCGTCGCCGAGATCTGCTGTTCGCTCTGGATGTCGAAGCTGATGGGCAGTGCACCGTACTTGAGCTGCTCGGCGAGCTGCTGGGAGCTTTCCTCGCTGAAGTTGCCAGTGATCTCCGCGTTGCCGTCGAGAATCGGGACGTTCGCCGTGGGAGCCGAGACGATGAGTCCGTCGAGCATGATGGCGAACTGGTTCTGGGCCCCCTGCATGCTGACCAGGCGGGAGGTCACATCGCCGAACTGCTTGGCGCCGACGGAGTCGAAGGACAGCTGAACCGCCCAGCCCCCGGTCTGGTAGCCCTGCGAGTTGCGGGCCGGGCCGTGGGTTGCGTCAGAGATGCGTTCGCCGTCGACCTCCACAGGGCCGACGATGTATTTGGCGCCGGTCGACGGATCACAGGCGATCGCAGGTTCATCAGCGTCGGTCGACTCGACGCTGCGGTCGGCAAGGGCCGCCTCGCAGTCGTAGGACTCGAACTCGCGATAGAGGTCGGCCGTGATCCAGTTGGTGTCGGAGGCGTTCTCGGGCTCGCCGGTCGGCTCGGGAATCTCGTCGTCCGCGAGGCGCTGGTCCTCGGGGGTCGCGTTGAAGGAGCCGGCCATGATGACCGGACGGAACTCCATGTTGGCAGAGGCCTGGATCAGTTCGCGTGTCTTCGAGTCGGGCGTGCCCGGCATCGAGACGACGACATTGCTGCCGGACTGGGTGGAGATCTCTGCTTCCGCGACACCGGAGCCGTCGACGCGCTGGCGGATGATCTCGACCGCCTGCTGCAGCTGCTCCTGATTGATGGCCGCGTCGCCGTCCACGCGCGGGGCGAGGATCATCTGCGTGCCGCCCTCAAGGTCCAGCGCGAGTTTGGGGCTGGTTTCGGTCTGGCCGGTCGCGACGCCCGCGATGAGGACACCGAGAAGTCCGACGACGAGGATGCAGAGCCAGATGAGGGCACTTCGAGCGTGCCGTAGTGGTCCTGACGAAGTCATGCGACTAGTTCTTGCCTTCGTCGTTCAGTCGGCGCATGGTCTCCTCCGGAGTCTCCTCCGTGGACGGTGCGGCATCGTCGGCGACGTGCTCGTCGACCGGCTCGGCCACCTCGTCATTCGCGTCGATGACCCGAGCCACGGCACCCGAGTGCACCGTCACGTTGGTGCCCGGAGCGATCTCGAGCACGATCTGGTTCTCTTCCGGCTTCTGCTCGACGACGGTGCCGAAGAGACCGAAATTGGTCATGATGCGTGCACCGTCCTGCATCTTGGACTGCAAGTCGGCCTGCGCCTTCTTCTGCTTCTGGCGACCGCGGAACATCATGAAGATGAGGAGCGCGAACGCCGCGAGGAGAATGAGGTTCATCGGGTTGAAGCCGCCGGCTTCAGCGTTGGCGGAGCCTTCGGCGACGGCCATGGAGATCGAAGTCAAGAGTATGTACCTGTTCTGCAGTTGAGTCGTTGTGCCGAGCTACAGCCGAGCCCGGCGGTCGTCAGCGTGTCCGGTCTCTGCCGGGGCGTCGGGCCGCTGGAGATCGATGAGCGCGATGTCCGCTTGTCATCCTAGCGCCCGGTGCTGTGACGACGCCGACAGCGAAGGATACGCGCACCGGCCCAACCTAGCAGAAGATCGATCCGTCAGGGCCGGTACTCGCTGATCGTGGAACGCGTCGGTCTACTGATCTTCGTCGAGCGACGGCGGGGTCGGCGCGGTTCCCGGTCCGAGCGGCGTGTCTGCGGGCGGGGTCAGTCCGAGGTGGATCCAGGCGTCGGGCATCGCGATGCGGCCCCGTGGAGTACGGCCGAGCAGACCCTCGCGGACGAGAAAGGGTTCGGCGACGGTCTCGACCGTCTCGGTCTCCTCCCCCACGGCGATCGCGAGGGTCGAAAGCCCGACCGGGCCCCCGCCGAACTTCGTGCAGAGGGCGTGCAGCACCGAGCGATCCAGGCGATCGAGTCCTCGGGCATCGACTTCGTACATGTCGAGGGCGCGGGAAGCCAACGTCGCGTCGATGTGCTCGCTGCGGTGGACGAGGGCCCAGTCCCGCACGCGCCGCAGCAGGCGGTTGGCAATACGCGGGGTCCCCCGCGACCGCGACGCGATCTCGGTGAAGCCGGCGGAGTTCACCTTGAGGTCCATCAACATCGCCGAGCGGCGCAGGACCAGTTCGAGCTCCGAGATCGAATAGAACTCGAGGTGGCCCGTGAACCCGAAACGGTCGCGAAGAGGCCCCGGCAAGAGCCCGGCCCGGGTTGTCGCGCCCACCAGCGTGAAAGGTGGCAACTCGAGCGGGATGGCCGTGGCACCGGCGCCTTTGCCCACGACGATGTCGACCCGGAAGTCTTCCATCGCCATGTACAGCATCTCCTCGGCCGGACGGCTCATCCGGTGAATCTCGTCGAGGAAGAGGACCTCGCCCTCAGCGAGTGACGAGAGGATGGCGGCAAGGTCGCCCGCGTGCTGGATCGCCGGCCCCGAACTGATGCGGAGGGGGGCGTTCATTTCGGCCGCGACGATCATGGCCAGCGTCGTCTTGCCTAGTCCTGGCGGGCCCGAGAGCAACACGTGGTCGGACGTGCGCTCGCGGATCCGGGCGGCTTCAAGGACAAGCGAGAGCTGTTCGCGCACGCGTTGCTGCCCGACGAAGTCATGCAGGTTCTTGGGCCGCAACGCGGCTTCAAGGACGCGCTCATCCGGTTCGCTCGTGCCGGCGACCAATGGATTCTCGCTCATGGGCTACCTCCTGCCACGGCTTCGGTCCCGCCCGATGTCAGCCAGGACGGCACGCAGGATGCGTGGCATATCCCCTTCGCTCACGAGCGCCGGCTGGTCCTCGGCGAAGGCATCGATCGCCTTGACCGCGTCTTTCTCTTTCCAGCCCAGGCCCGTGAGGGCGTCGAGAACGGCGACGCGCCAGGCGTCCCCGTCGCCGTGCGGGGTCCCCGCCGCCTCGGCCTCACCCGTCGGCGCGAGCTTGCCCGCCAGCTCCAGCGCCATGCGCTGGGCGACCTTCGGACCGACGCCGGGAACCCGCGTGAGGGCCTTGGTGTCCCCCGCCGCCACGGCGACGCGCACCTCCTCGGGCGAAAGCACCGCGAGCACGGCCAGGGCCAGCCGAGGGCCGATCCCCGACACCGACTGGAGGATCTCGAAGACCTCCCGGGCGCCGGCATCGGCGAAGCCGAAGAGCGTCATCGAATCCTCGCGGACCACCATGGTCGTTTCGACCTGTGCTGGTTCGCCGACGCGCAGGCCCGACAGCGTCTGGGGAGTTGCGTGCACAAGCATCCCGAAACCGTTTACGTTGATCACGGCGGAGTTCAGGCCGACGGACTGGACGTCACCACTAAGAGAACTAATCACTGACTGCCTCACCTCTGGCATCCGAACACATTTACGATTAGCCTAGCGCCCCCGCACCGCAAATGGTGTTTACGCCGTGCCGGACACGGCTCTTATCGGCGTGGGCCGGACTTGCGTGCGGCGGCCTCAGCCTGCGCCCACGCGCGCTGCGCGGCGGTCAACCCGCTCGAACCACCGCTGCGGGTACCTGAAGCCTGCGAACCGGGAGCAGCACCGCGCCATCCGTGGGTGATGGCCAGCGCCGCGGCATCGGCGGCATCGGCGGGTCTTGGCGGCGCGTCCAGCCGGAGGATCTTGGCGACCATGCGTCCGACGGCGGCCTTGTCGGCCTGCCCGCTGCCCGTCACCGCAGCCTTGACCTCGGTCGGCGTGTGCAGGGCGACGGGGATGCCGCGGTGGGCAGCCGCGGCGATCACGATCCCCGAGGCCTGCGCGGTGCCCATCACCGTGCTCACGTTGGTGTGGCTGAACACCCGCTCGATGGATACGGCGTCGGGACGGTGCTGATCAAGCCATGCGTCGATGCCGCGCGAGATCGCGAGCAGGCGTTCGTCGAGCGACGTGTCGGAGCTCGTCCCCACGACCGTCACGTCGATGAGCGTGGCCCGCCGGTTGGCCTCGATGTCGACGACGGCGAGACCGCATCGGGTCAGACCCGGATCCACGCCCACGACGCGCAGGGCCACGTGGCTAGTCCTGCTCGAGTTCGGCCATGACCGCGGCCGTGATGTCCACGTTCGAGTACACGTTCTGCACGTCGTCCAACTCTTCGAGCGCGTCCGCCAACTTCAGGAACTTGCGTGCAGCATCCGCCTCCAGCTCGACCTTCATCGACGGCACGAACTCAACCTCGTCGGTCTCGTACTCGATACCCGACTCTTCGAGGCTTGCGACGACGGCGCGCAGGTCGGTGGGTTCGCAGATGACCTCGTAGGTGCTGCCCGCGAGCTGAACCTCCTCGGCTCCGGCGTCGAGGACCGCCATGAGGACGTCATCCTCTGCGAGGTCGCCCTGCGGCAACGACACGACACCCTTGCGCGCGAACATGTAGTTGACCGACCCGGGGTCGGCGACCGTGCCACCGCTGCGAGTGATGGCCGTGCGGGTCTCGGCCGCGGCGCGGTTCTTGTTGTCGGTGAGGCACTCGACGAGGAGCGCCGAGCCTTCCGGCCCGCGGGCTTCGTAGATGATCTCGGCGTAATCGACGGCCTCGCCGGTCAGGCCGGCCCCGCGCTTGACGGCGCGGTCGATGTTGTCGTTCGGCACCGACTGCTTCTTCGCCTTTTGGACGGCGAGTTCAAGCGCGGGATTGCCCTCGATGTCCGGACCGCCCGCGCGGGCGGCGACTTCGATGTTCTTGGTCAGCTTGGCAAACGCCTTGGCCCGCTTGGCGTCGATCGCCGCTTTCTTGTGCTTCGTGGTCGCCCATTTAGAGTGGCCTGACATACCTAAGCTTCTCCTCTGATCATCTGGATAAAAAGTCGGTGGATCCGGCGCTCGCCTGTGACCTCCGGGTGGAAGCTCGTCGCGAGCAGGTTCCCCGATCGAACTGCAACGATTCTAGCGACCTCGGCTTCGGACGCGGATTCGTCGTGGTGCGGCTCGTTGACCGACGCCAGGATCTGGACACCGGCACCGACGGACTCCACCCACGGAGCGCGAATGAAGACCGCGCGCACCGCCTCGGTCTCGTGGGCCGAGGGGTGGCCCGCCACGCCGGCAAGAATCGGCATCGGGACCTCGGTCTCGAAAGAGTCCACCTGACGCCCGAAGGCGTTGCGCCGCACGGTCATGTCGATGCCGCCGAAGGTCTGCTGCGGCCGCCCCGCGCCGTCGCACGCCGGATCGGCGACCCGGTCAGCCAGCAGGATCATGCCCGCGCAGGAGCCGTAGACCGGGAATCCCTGGGCGATCTTCTCGCGCAGAGGGTCCATCATGCCGAAGGCCCGCGCCAGCTTGTCGATCGCCGTGGACTCGCCACCGGGGATCACGAGGCCGTCCAGGTCGTCGAGCTCGCTCGGCCGACGCACCTTAACGACGTCGGCGCCGCCGTCGTGCAACGCGACAGCATGTTCGCGCACGTCGCCCTGCAGCGCCAGCACGCCGACGCGTGGCGCAGCGAGCCGACGTGGTTCTTCCGCGGGGGTTGGCATCGCCACCCGGGTCATTTCGGTCATGTTCTCACTTGTCACTTTCTGGCCTCCAACAGCCGGACCTACATTACGGTGTGCGGACTCGGCCCGCCGAATGGCATGTCACGCGGCGCAGATGAAGGCCGCGCATGCCCGGCTGTGAAAAGCTTGGGCCATGAGTAATCCGTTGCTTCAGCCCAGCGTTCTGCCCTTCGGCATGCCCGACTATGCGGTGCTTGCGGCCGCGGACTACGTGGACGCGGTGCAGGTGGGCATCGACGAACAGAACGCGGAACTGCGGCGACTGCTGGAGGTCGACGATCCGGCGACGTTCGAGAACACGATTCAGGCGTTCGCCCTGACCGGGGAGACGCTGCGTCGGGCCCTGCAAGCCTTCAACAGCGTGAAGCCGGCCCACGGTACCGACGATATCCTCGAGGCAGCCGGCCGAATAGACCAGCTGGTGTCCGCGCACAGCGACGAGGTCAGGCTTGACCAAGCGCTCTACGCGCGCCTGAGCCAGGCTGAGGGCGAGGGGCTCGACGGCGAGGACGCCCGTCTGCGCGAGGAGGTCCTCCGCGTCTTCCGGCACGCGGGGGTCGAGGTGCCGGCCGAAGACCTCCCGCGGCTGCGGGAGATCAACGCCGAACTGGCGCGGTTGGGTACCGAGTACTCGCGCCGGCTGCTCGCCGGCCAGAACGCGGCCGCCGTTCATTTCGACGACATCACGGACCTGAGCGGGCTCAGCGAACCGGAGGTTGCCTCGGCGGCCCAGGCCGCGGTCACGGCAGGCATCGAGGGGGGCTACCTCATTCCGCTGGTCCTGCCCACGGGGCAACCCGCGTTGGAACGGCTCACGCAGGCGGCGTCGCGAAAGCGCATTTTCGAGGCCAGCGTCACCCGGGGTCAGTCCGCGAAGCACGGAACGCTCGAGGTAGCGCGCCAGATGGCATTGCTGCGGGCCGAACGCGCCGGAATCCTGGGATTCTCCAATCACGCCGAGTATGTGATCGAAGCGCAGACGGCGCCGTCTCTCGCGGACGTCAACGAGCGTGTGGCGGTCCTGGCGGAGCGGGCCGTGGCAAATGCCCGAGAGGAGCACGCGACGCTCGAGAAGTACGCATCCCTGCCTGTCAACCCTTGGGACTGGGCCTACTACTCGAATCTGGTCAAGCGGGACCGCTTCGACCTGGACACCACCGCCCTGCGGCCGTGGTTCGAACTCGACGCCGTGCTGGAACGGGGGGTCTTCGAGGCCGCCGCCCGGCTCTACGGCATCTCGCTGCACGAACGCTTCGACCTGCCGGTCTACCACCCCGACATCAGGGTCTGGGAGGTCCGCGACGCCGATGGCACGGCTCTCGGCCTCTACCTCGGCGACTTCTTCGCACGGCCGACGAAGGCGGGCGGGGCGTGGATGACGTCGATCCGCGACGGTGTGCGGGCGCACGGCGAACTGCCGATCGTCACGAACACCCTGAACCTGTCTTCACCCGGCTCCGGTCCTACTCTGCTCTCGCTCGACGAGGTGCGTACCCTGTTCCACGAATTCGGCCACGCGCTGCACGGCCTCTTCTCGGATGCGACGTACGCCCAGCTAGCCGGAACCAACGTGCCGCGGGACTTCGTCGAATACCCGTCGCAGGTCAACGAGATGTGGGCCCTGCGTCCTGAGATCGTCGAAAACTATGCGCGCCACGTTGAGACCGGCGAACCGCTGCCCCCGGACACTCTCGCGCGTGTCGAGGCGGCCGCGCACTGGGGTGAGGGTTTCAGCACCACCGAGTACCTGGCCGCCGTTGTGCTCGACCTGGCGTGGCACTCGCTTGCCCCGGGCGACGAGGTCGACGACGCGCTCGAATTCGAGGACCGGGCGCTGCGCGAGGCGGGGCTGGACCCCGACCTTGTGCCGGCGCGTTACCGGACCGGCTACTTCAAGCACATCTTCGATGGAGGCTACTCCGCCGGCTACTACTCGTACATCTGGAGCGAGATCCTGGACGCCGACACCGTCGAGTGGTTCGCCGAGAACGGCGGCCTGCTCCGCGAAAACGGCCAGCGCTTCAGGGACGAGCTGCTCTCGCGCGGCAACACCCGCGATCCGCTGGATTCGTTTCGGGCGTTCCGGGGCCGCGACCCGCAGATCGGTCCGCTGCTCGCGCGCCGCGGGCTGGGCGAGTAGAATCCAGCACTTCGCGTACTTCGAAGGGACAGCACCGTGAGTGGGATCCAAGCTGCGCAGGCAGCACAGGCCGATTGGGAGCGCGCCGTAGCGCTGGCCACCGGCGGCAAGGTTTTCTCCACGCACGGCTGCGACTGGGCCTGGCAGCCGACACGGTCGCGTCTCGTGCTCCTCTTCCCGGAGCAGGCAGACGACGCCGGCATCCGTCCCGGCCTCGCCGAAAGCTCCAGGCTCGGTGCACGGCGCGTCGATGCGCTGCTGAACGCCGCCGCCGGCGACGCGGGCCTGCGCACCGCAGGATTCCGCGACGCGGCCCAGATCGTGTGGTTCGTAGGACGCCCGTCCTACGCTGCTCTACGCGGACGGACCACGGCCTGGGAGGGCCGCGTCCGCGTGACCGCCGACGTCCCCGAGGCGTGCGGCGCTGAGGCGACCGAGCTCGAAACAGCCCGCGCTTGGCGTCGCCCGCCGGGGCACCACAACGGCCGGCGCCATCCCGCGGCGGACCGGCGCATCGAACACGTGGTCGCCCGCGCGAGCGACGGCTCCATCGCGGGCCGTGGGTTCGCACAGTTCAGTGCAGACGGGGCGGTCTCGCTGCACGGGCTGGCAGTGGCCGCCACGGCCCGTCGGCAGGGTGTGGGGTCGCAGCTCGTCGCCGGCCTGCTCGGGGCCATGACGGCCCCGCTGGTGCCTGCAGCCGACAGCTCCGAGGCGGAGCGGACCACCCCTTCGGTGCTGGCAGCCGCGGCGCCGGCGTCGGCGGAGTTCTTCGCCGCCTGCGGCCTGGAGCACCTCGGACGGGGCCGGCACCTGCGCTTGTCCGCTTGACCGCGACTGCGTTAACGGCGTCGGGCCGATCGTCCCATTTCTTCGTTGTCGGGGTCGAGCACTTACGGCTCCGATCCCAGATCGAGGCGCAGCTCGTCAATTAGCAGAGTCTCGTGGTTATTGAGTGGCATTTGGGCCAGTCTGAAATGCCCCTGACAAACCGCGTATAGCATTGGGAATGCTGCGCGGTACCGACTGGACTGGCCCGAGCGGCCCACACAGCCTTATGAACAGCACCTCCTGAAGGGTCCATTTTCGATGCGTATCCCCCCTCGCGCCCTGCGCCGTACCATCCTCACCGCGGCAGCCGCCGTCATGCTCACTGTGGTGACTGCCTGTGGGGGCTCCCAGTCCAGGCCCGAGCCCGTGACTGTTCAACCGGTCCAGGTCTCCGAAGAGGCCAGCACAAAGGAGGTGGCCGAGCTCACTTACGACCTCGGTGACACCGCCTACGCTCCGCCCGGTTTGGCCGACAACCCCACGGAACTGAGGGCCGCCGTCACCTACCCCCGCCAGCTGGGCAAGGACAAGCACCCCTTGGTGATGATGTTGCACGGTTGGGCGGATATCTGCGCCACCGGGGACGAGCCCGTTCGTCCCTACGTCTGGCCATGCGGCGAGGGGGCCCGGCCGGTCGAGAACTACAAGGGCTACGCCTACCTCGCCCAGGCCCTGGCCGAGAACGGCTATATCGTGGTGTCGGTGTCGGCCAACGGTATCCAGGCTCACGAGCAGGACCAAGGTCACATCGCCCGCCGGGCCCTGCTGGACAAGCACCTGGAAATGTGGCAGCAGCTGACGTCCGGAGAGGGCCCGCTGCAGACCCTCAAGCAGTTCACCGGCCACGTGGATCTCGACCGGGTCGGTACCCTAGGGCACTCGCGCGGCGGCGGCGGAGTCCTCGCACAGGCCATGGACAGCCACAAGCCCCTGTCCGGCGTGAACATTCGGGGCGCACTGGCGCTCGCTCCCGCCATGAACGGCATCGACGTCGATAAGGAGCGCATCACCCGCGTCCCCGCCGCCGTAGTCGTCGGTACCTGCGACGCCATGTGGGACGACGGCACGGTCGCCATTAAGATGGCTTCCGGCAATCCGAGCTTCGAACACCACGAAGTGCCCGGAGGCAACCACAACTTCTTCAACACCGTCTGGACACCCGGTACCGGGCCAGCCTTCGCGACGGACGATGTCGCTGTCGAAGAGCGGAACCTGCCTGGCGGTCGGTGCGAAAGCACCAACGGGACCGGCACTCCCCAGCAGCTCAAGCCCGCCGAGCAGCGCAAGATAGCGGCCCGCTACGTGACCGAGTTCTTCGACAAGTACGTGCGCTAGGAATCTTGCTCGTTGATTCGGCCTTCGAAGGCGTTCGCTCCGTTGTTTGGAGTTTCTGTTTTGGTAGCGTCAGGTCGGCGAGGACCTCCTCCATGCGGGTCCGCTGGGTCCGCTGGCGGTCGCGCGACGCGCGACGACCTCTTCGAAGGTGTCTGTCTCGGCCAGCGAGTGCTGCCGCTTCTGGTCTCCTCCAGGGTCCAGGCCCGCTGATACTCGAGGGATGAGTTGCCTTCGTCCGAGTCCTTGGATCGTCGGATGTACGCTACAGCTCGCGTGCTTTGAGCATTCATACTTAGGGTCATAGGCTCGGAGGAGTCTGCGGGACACTGCGTACAGGTCTCGCAATGTCATCGGGAGCACGCAATTCCGTCCTGGCTGCGAAGTTCGCGCGCCCCTCATTCATGAGCGGAACCAACCCACTCACTCCTTCGAAATGGGGTCGGACGCCGCCCCAGGGCTTTTAGTCGACGTCCTGGCTTGGAGTAAGGAGATCCAGAGAGGGGACACCCAGCTGCTGCGCAAGCACATCCACCGAGTCCCTCGTGAGGTTGCGCTCCCCCACGTTCGATGCCCGCTAACTAGCGTGGAGTCATACCAAGCTTGTCGGCGAGCCGCTCCTCCGTCATTCCCCCGTGACCGGCGGAGGTCGCGCAGCTGCGCGACTAGTACCGCCCTAAGAGCAGTCATCACCTATTCAGGAATTCTTCCAGAGTGACTGCTGCACAGATAGGTGCGTTCGATCGACGTGACGATCGCGATGCGCAGCGGCTCACGGGTTGTCCAGGCACACCGGTCGAGGGCGTTCTTCTGCAACGGGGCGAAGAGGCTCTCCAACGCGACGTTGTCTCTGCAAGACGCAACCCGTCCAATCCGACCAAGCGATGACGGGCCAACGCGCGCAGAAATTTTCGAGCGCACGAACGGCCAGGCTCGACTTCCTCCACGAGTCGATCGAGTAGCCGACGACCTTGTTCCGGAACACGTCCCTGATCGCCCAGAGATAGAGTCTGCCCTCCGTCGTCTAGCGTTCAGTCATGTCGGTTAGCCAGCGCTGGTTCGGAGCCTCGGCAGCGAACTCGGATGCGATCCACCACGCTGTCCGGTCAGCCATCGCTTCCCCAGCGTCACGGGGATCCCCGCAGTGGCGAGCTCTGTCACGAGCGGGGAGAACCTCTTCCCGGGAGATTCGCCTGCGAGAGATATGCCGCCGCACGGCGCAGGACTTCATTCTCTTGCTCCAGCAGCCGGATCCTCTGACGTGCTTCCCGCAACTCCACGACCTCACTAGGCCTCACACCGGGGCTCGCGATGACGCACGACACGCGCGACGTCGTCACGGAAGGCCTTGGGAGACACTTTGAGCACGATGCCCTCCTTCCAGACCACCCTGCTGGGCTAGCCAGATCAGCTATCACCTACCCGTTCAGCAGTCCCTAGGGGGTCATCGTGCCGATAGATCCGACGAGGCGTGACGTCACTGCAATTGGCACATTCAGCCACGACCAGGACACGCCCCACGCGCCCACTCTCAGCGGTCGATCGAGTCCAGATCGTCCTCTCCTCGACGACTGCGTGTGGCAAAGCCGACGTTTCGTTCTATGGCCATGTTCTCTCGACTTACGGACCGGGGCAGCTACACGGACCTCCATCTCCCTGCCACCCTGATGCGCCCGGGACCCCGAACATCGGCGGATACGCATCGTGGACCACGGCATCATCCCCGAAACGAGAAAGACCCACGCCGCCAAACCTCGGCAGCGTGGGCCCAAATCGCTTCGTTTACCAGCGTTTACCAGCCGCGCTCGGAGAGGCGGTGCGGCTCGGGGATCTCGTCGACATTGAGCCCGACCATTGCTTCGCCGAGTCCGCGGGAGACATCGGCGATGGTCTTCGGGTCGTCGTAGAACGTCGTCGCCTTGACGATGGCGTTGGCGCGCTGTTCGGGGTTGCCGGACTTGAAGATTCCGGAACCGACGAAGACGCCGTCGGCGCCCAGCTGCATCATCATGGCAGCGTCCGCCGGAGTGGCGATGCCACCCGCGGTGAAGAGTACTACGGGCAGCTTGCCGGTCTCGGCGACCTCACGGACGAGCTCGTACGGCGCCTGAAGCTCCTTGGCCGCGACGTAGAGCTCGTCCTTCGGCAGGGAGCTCAAGCGCTGGATGTCGGCACGGATCTGTCGCATATGCGTCGTCGCATTGGAGACGTCACCGGTGCCGGCCTCACCCTTCGAGCGGATCATCGCGGCACCCTCGTTGATGCGGCGCAGCGCCTCACCGAGGTTGGTCGCACCGCAGACGAACGGGGCCTTGAAGTTCCACTTGTCGATGTGGTTCGTGTAGTCGGCCGGGGAGAGAACCTCGGACTCGTCGATGTAGTCGACACCCAGCGATTCGATGACCTGGGCCTCGACGAAGTGGCCGATACGGGCCTTTGCCATCACCGGGATGGAGACCGTGTCGATGATCGACTGGATCATGTCGGGGTCCGACATGCGCGAGACGCCACCCTGCGCCCGGATGTCTGCGGGGACCCGCTCAAGCGCCATGACGGCGACGGCGCCGGCGTCTTCGGCGATACGAGCCTGTTCGGCCGTGACGACGTCCATGATGACGCCGCCCTTCAGCATTTCGGCCATACCGCGCTTCACGCGATTGCTGCCGGTGACTGGCGCCTGCGTGGCTTCGTTGGTGGACACGAACTACGTCCTTTCACAAGGGTTGAGAGATGCGTCCCCAAGCTTACGTAGCCTGCCCGGGGATCGGAGTCGTCAGATAACGATCCGTGACACGAGAACCATACAAGAAACTTTCGTGGGCTGTCGCACGGGGCGTCACCCTGCGTCGCGGCGCCTCAACCCAGCTGGGAACGTACGTGCATCATCCGCTGCCCCACCGTGACCGCACTGGCCGCGGCCAGCAGGATCAGCACGCCCAGCAGGACGAATCCCGGAAGCCCGAGCCCGCTTAGGCCGACGAACGTGAGCGTCACGACGAGCCGCTCGGCACGCTCGGCGATCCCGACTTCGGCGTTGCACCCCAGCGACTCGGCTTTGGCCCGGACATAAGAGACGACGCTGCCGAGGAACATGCACGCCAGAGATGCGATACCGATGGCCGTGGAAGCCCCCGCGGTGAAGTACCAGATGGCCACGCCGCTGAAAATCGCGCCGTCGGCCAGCCGGTCGAGGGAGGAATCGAGGAAACTCCCCCACCTGCCGGCGTCGGGCCGGCCGGCACTGCGTGCCTGCCATTCCGGAAGGCGCGCCATCGTGCCGTCAAGCAGGTCGGCGAAGACGAAGGCCGCGATTACGAGGGTTCCAATGAAGAGGTGGCCCAGCGGATACAGGACAAGGGCGCCGACCAGCACGCCGATGGTCCCGACGATGGTAACCATGTCCGGTGTCACGGACCGGGCCACGAGCCATCGCGCGAGCGGCGTGAAAATCCGTGTGAACAACCCGCGGGCGTAGGTATTCAACATGGCCGGCGCTACACCGAGTCCCAAACGTCGGCCAGCTGCTCGCGCACGTCGGAGAGCGTCGCCGGGACGGCCTTCGTCTGCGCGATGATGGGGAAGAAGTTACCGTCGCCGCCCCAGCGTGGAACCACGTGCTGGTGCAGGTGGGCGGCGATGCCTGCTCCCCCGGACTCGCCCTGGTTCATGCCGAGATTGAACCCGGACGGGTTCGCCGTGGCGCTCAGCGCACGCATCGCGTGCTGGCTGAGCTCGGCGATCTCCGCCGTTTCTTGAGCGGTGACGTCCGTGTAGTTCGGCACGTGCCGGTAGGGGCAGACCAACAGATGTCCAGGGTTGTACGGGAAGAGGTTCAGGACGACGAACGCCGTCTCCCCGCGGTGCACGATGAGCGAGTCGTCATCGCTACGCTGCGGGCCACGGCAAAACGGGCAGCTCTCCTCGTCTTTGACCTGCCCCTGGCCACCCTTGACGTAGGCCATCCGGTACGGCGTCCAGAGCCGCTGGAAGCTGTCCGGAACGCCTGCCAGCTGGAAGTCGTCGGTCGCCTCGGCGTCGCCGGGATAGCCCGACGACGGCGGCCCGGGTTCAGCGGAACGCTCGTCCAAGGCTTACGCCTCCCTGTTTTCGACAGCCTCTACGATTCGCTCGATGGCTTCGTCGATTGCGATGCCGTTGTCCTGGCTGCCGTCGCGGAAGCGGAAAGAGACAGCTCCGGCCTCCGCGTCCTCGCCGCCGGCGATCAGCGTGAAGGGCACCTTGTCCTTGGACGCGTTGCGGATCTTCTTCGGGAACCGGTCAGAAGAGAGGTCGGCCTCGGCGCGAATCCCGCGGGCGCGCAGCTTCTCCACGACGCCCCAGACGTAGTCGTCGAACGCGTCGGCGACCGGGATCGCACGCACCTGCACCGGCGACAGCCACGCGGGGAACGCACCGGCGTAGTGCTCGGTCAGCACACCGAGGAAGCGCTCGATCGATCCGAAGAGCGCGCGGTGAATCATCACCGGGCGCTGGCGTGAACCATCGGCCGCCTGGAATTCGAGCTCGAAGCGCTCCGGCAGGTTGAAGTCGAGCTGGATCGTCGACATCTGCCACGTGCGGCCGATGGCGTCGCGTGCCTGCACGGAGATCTTAGGACCGTAGAACGCGGCTCCGCCCGGATCCGGCACGAGTTCGAGCCCGGAGGCCTCGGCAACCTCGGCGAGCGTACGCGTCGCCTCGTCCCAGACCTCGTCTGCGCCGACGTACTTGTCGGGGTTCTTGGTGGAGAGCTCCAAATAGAAGTCGTCCAGCCCGTAGTCCTTGAGCAGCCCCAGAACGAAGTTCAGCGTGGTGGTCAGCTCGTCCTTCATCTGCTCGCGTGTGCAGTAGATGTGGGCGTCGTCCTGAGTCATGCCGCGAACTCGAGTCAAGCCGTGGACGACGCCGGACTTCTCGTAGCGGTAGACCTGGCCGAACTCGAACAGACGCAGCGGCAGTTCCCGGTACGAGCGGCCGCGAGACCCAAAGATGAGATTGTGCATCGGGCAGTTCATCGGCTTCAGGTAGTAGTCCTGGCCGGGCTTGACGATCGCACCGTTCTCGTCGCGGGTCTCGTCGATGTGCATGGCCGGGAACATGCCGTCCCGGTACCAGTCCAGGTGGCCGGAGACCTCGTAGAGGTGGCCCTTGGTGATGTGCGGCGTGTAAACGAACTCGTAGCCGGCCTCCGTGTGGCGCTGGCGCGAGTAGTCCTCCATGGCCTTGCGGATGATGCCGCCCTTGGGATGGAAGACGGGCAGGCCCGAGCCGAGCTCGTCCGGGAAGGAGAAGAGGTCGAGCTCAGCGCCGAGCTTGCGGTGGTCGCGACGCTCGGCCTCGGCGATCCGATCCTGATAGGCCTTGAGTTCAGCCTTGCTCGGCCACGCCGTTCCGTAAATCCGCTGCAGCTGCTTGTTGTTCTCGCTGCCCAGCCAGTAGGCCGCGGCGCTACGCGTCAGTGCGAAGGCGTTAGAGATCAGCTTCGTGTTGGGCAGGTGCGGGCCGCGGCAGAGGTCGCACCAGACGGTCTCGCCCGATTTGCGGTCGACGTTGTCGTAGATGGTGATCTCGCCGGCACCGACCTCGACGTTGACTCCCTCGCCGGCTTCATCGGCCTCGTTGGCCTTGTCCAGCAGCTTCAGCTTGTACGGCTCGTCGGCCATCGCTTCTCGGGCTTCGGCATCCGTGACCACTCGGCGGGAGAACAGCTGGCTCTTGTTGACGATCTTGAGCATCATCTTCTCGAGCGTCTTCAGGTCCTCTGGCGTGAACGGATCCTCGACATCGAAGTCGAAGTAGAAGCCGTCCTTGATATAGGGCCCAATGCCCAGCTTCGCGTCGGGCCGGAGCTCCTGGACCGCCTGGGCCATGACGTGCGCCGTGGAATGGCGGAGGACGTTCAGCCCGTCTTCGGATTTAATGGTCACGGACTCGACCGTCGAACCGGCCGCCAGGTGGCGGCTGAGGTCCTGCAACGTGCCGTCGACCCTCATGACGACGACGTCCTTCCGGTCGCGGAAGTGCTCCGCGCCTGTGGTGCCAGCGGTCACCTCGTGCGTTTCGCCGTCAATCGTCAAGGTGATCTGTTCTGACACGGTCGGTCTCCTCAGTTTCAAAGTGGGGCTTCATGACTTGTGGCATACGTTGACCACAGCCAGCCGACAGTCAGCTTAACCGTTGACGCGCGGCCGGACCGAATCAGGCCCGGCGAGCCATGCCGAGCGCGACGGGAGGGGACCCGCGCGCGGAGTGCCGCGTCGTCGTACCGACGAGTGAATCGCGTCAGCGTCAGCCGAAGAGCGGCTGGCCGACGAACGGGTCGATCGCGAGGGCGACGAAGACGATGGTGAGGTAGGTGATGGAGATGTGGAAGACCTTCATGGCCTTCTTGTTCATCTCGGCCGGCTCGTGCTCACGCTGAGCCTCGCGGTAGAGGACGTGGGACTCGAAGACGAACCACGCCCCGGCGCCCGCGGCGAGGACCGTGTAGACGATCCCGGCGTAACCCATCGGGGTGAGCAGCAGGGAACAGACGACGGTTGCCCACGCGTACAGAACAACCTGCACCGAGACGGTGCGTGCCCCGGCGATGGCCCCAAGCATCGGGATCCGTGCGGCCAAGTAGTCCTCCGAATACTTCATGGACAGCGGCCAATAGTGTGGCGGAGTCCACAGGAAGATGATCAGGAACAGCACCAGCACGGGCCACTCGAGGGTGTTCGTGACAGCGGCCCAGGCGATCGGCACGGGCATGCAGCCGGCGATGCCGCCCCACACGATGTTCTGTGCGGTGCGCCGTTTGAGGATCAGGGTGTAGAAGACGACGTAGAGCAGGATGGCAGCAACGCCGAGCCCGGCGGTGAGCAGATTGGCCCCGGCCCAGAGGATGACAATCGACGTCACGGCGAGGATCCACGAGAAGACCAAAGCTTCCCGCGGCGTCACATCACCGGTCACCAGCGGACGGCCCTGCGTGCGGCGCATCAGCTTGTCCGCTTCGCGGTCGATGTAACAGTTGAAGGCGCCGGAAGCGCCGGCAGCCATGCCGCCCCCGAGGAGGGTTACGAGGATCAGGCCCACGCTGGGGAACCCGCGCTCGGCGAAGATCATCGTCGGCAGGGTGGTGACGAGCAGCAGTTCGATGACACGCGGCTTCGTCAGGGCAAGATAGGCGCCCGACTTGCGCTTCGTGAACTCGCCGAACGTTTCGTTCGACTGACGACGCGCGCGTCCAACGTGCGTATCGTCGCTGACAACGGACTTCACGGACATGCCACTCAGTTCTCTGCGGGGTAACGGACAGACACGACCATCATACCCTTTTACGACTTGTAGAAATCAGCGGGCAGAATCAGAAGCACGATTCCAGCGATGGAAGGACGGCTTCGCTCTGAGCGGAGACGCGCGCTAAACCCTCGGTCATATGAGCGCGAGTGTGACGTGAACGGGCTATGGTGGGGAGCACGCGCCGGAGCCAACGAAGGCCCTGTCCAGGGTAGGCGATGCCGAGTCGCCGTGTTCCCCTCCGGCGACAAATCTTAAGCTCTCAAGAGAGGAACCACATCGTGGCGCCACAGACGGAAGTTGCCGAGTTGTCCTGGACGCAGACGGACGAGCGTGCAGTTGACACGATCCGCGTATTGGCCGCGGATGCCGTAGAGAAGGTCGGCAGCGGCCACCCGGGAACCGCGATGAGCCTGGCTCCAGCGGCGTACCTGCTGTTCCAAAAGCACATGCGTCACGATCCCAAGGACCCCGACTGGGCGGGTCGCGACCGCTTCGTCCTCTCCCCCGGGCACACCTCCCTGACGCTCTACCTGCAGCTCTTCCTCTCGGGCTACGGCCTCGAGATGGAAGACATCGAAGCTTTGCGCACATGGGGAGCGAAGACGCCGGGCCACCCGGAGTACGGCCACACGACCGGTGTCGAGATCACGACGGGTCCGCTCGGGCAGGGCCTGGCCTCCGCCGTCGGTTTCGCCTACGGCCAGCGCCGTCTGCGCGGTCTGCTGGACCCGGAGACGCCGGCGGGCGAGAGCCTGTTCGACCACACCATCTGGGTCATCGCCTCCGACGGCGACCTGCAGGAGGGCGTCACGTCCGAGGCCTCCTCGCTCGCCGGGCACCAGGAGCTCGGCAACCTCGTCGTCATCTACGATGACAACAAGATCTCCATCGAGGACGACACCGACGTCGCGTTCACCGAGGACGTGCTCAAGCGCTACGAGGCCTACGGCTGGCACACCCAGCGCGTCGACTGGACCGAATCCGGCGAGTACGTCGAGGACATCGCCGGCCTGGACGCCGCGCTGACCGCTGCGAAGGCCGAGACCTCCCGACCCTCGATCATCTCGTTGCGCACCGTGATCGGCTTCCCGTCGCCGACGAAGCAGAACACCGGAGGCATCCACGGCTCCAAGCTCGGCGGCGAAGAGCTGGCCGGCCTCAAGAAGGTCCTGAACTTCGACCCGGAACAGTCCTTCGTCATCGAGGACGAGATCCTCGCCCACGCCCGTCAGGTCATCGACCGCGGGCAGGCCGCCCACGAGGCGTGGAACGCTTCCTTCGAGGCCTGGGCGGCCGCCAATCCCGAGGCCAAGCAGCTGCTCGAGCGCATCGAGAAGCGGGAACTTCCGGACGGCTGGGAGGCCAGCCTGCCCGTCTTCGAGGCCGGCTCCTCGATCGCGACCCGTTCCGCCTCGGGCAAGGTCATCAACGCCATCGCTGAGGTCCTCCCCGAGCTTTGGGGCGGTTCGGCCGACCTGGCCGGCTCAAACAACACGACGATCGAGAGCGCCAAGTCGTTCATCCCTGTCTCGCGCTCGACCGACAAGTGGAGCGGCGATCCCTACGGGCGCGTCCTGCACTTCGGCATCCGTGAGCACGCGGCAGCCGCCATCACCAACGGCATCGTGCTCTCCTCGAAGACGCGCGCCTTCAACGGCACGTTCCTGATCTTCTCCGACTACCAGCGCCCGGCCATCCGCCTGGCGGCACTCATGGGTGTCCCGTCGATCTTCGTCTGGACGCACGACTCCATCGGCCTCGGCGAGGACGGACCGACGCACCAGCCGGTCGAGCAGCTCGCCAGCCTTCGTGCGATCCCGAACCTCGACGTCGTCCGTCCGGCCGACGCCAACGAGGTCGCCTGGGCGTGGAAGACGATCCTCGAGAACAACGAGAACCCGGCCGGCATCGTGCTGACCCGGCAGAACCTGCCGGTCTTCGACCGCAGCGCCGCCGGGTTCGGCGACGTCGCGGGCGTGGCCAAGGGTGGTTACACTCTGGCCGACGCGCTCGACGCAGACGGCAACGTCACCACGCCCGACGTGCTCCTGCTGGCTACCGGTTCCGAGGTCGAAATCGCCGTCGAGGCGCGCGAAGCCCTCGCGGCCGATGGCGTGGCCGCGCGTGTTGTTTCCCTCCCCTCCGTCGAGTGGTTCAACAAGCAGGATGCGGCGTACCGCGAGTCCGTGCTGCCCGCCGCAGTGAAGGCGCGCGTCTCGATCGAAGCCGGCTCGACGCTGGGCTGGCGTGAGTTCGTCGGCGACGCCGGCCGCACCATCGGCCTGGACCACTTCGGCGCCTCCGCAGACTACAAGACTCTCTACCGCGAGTTCGGCCTCACGTCCGAGGCCGTCGTCGCGGCCGCCAAGGACTCCATCGCTGCTTCGAAGTAGCCTCACGACTCGCACCAGCGAACAAGAAAAGGATTTCACCATGAGCAACCCGAACACCGCAGCACTCTCCAAGGCCGGGGTCTCCATCTGGCTCGACGACCTGTCCCGCGAGCGGCTCAACAGCGGCTCGCTGCAGGAACTGATCAGCGAGAAGAACGTCGTCGGCGTGACGACCAATCCCGCCATCTTCGCCGCGGCCGTCGCCGGCGGCAACGATGCCTACGACGCTCAGGTCAAGGAACTCGCCGCGGCCGGCGCTGACGTCGAGGAAGCGATCTTCGAGATCACCACGGCCGATGTCGCCGCCGCCTGCGATGTCTTCGCCGACATCTACGCCTCCTCCAACGGCTACGACGGCCGCGTCTCGCTCGAGGTCGACCCCCGCCTGGCCGCCGAGACGGCCGCCACCGCGGAGGAAGCCAAGAAGCTTTACGCCAAGGTCGGCCGCGAGAACGTCATGATCAAGATCCCGGCCACGCTCGAGGGCCTCGAGGCGATCACCGCGACGATCGCCGAGGGGATCAGCGTCAACGTGACCCTGATCTTCTCGCTCGACCGCTACCGCGCCGTGATCAACGCCTTCATGGAGGGCCTCGAGCGCGCCCGCGAGAACGGTCACGACCTGTCGAAGATCCACTCCGTAGCCTCGTTCTTCGTCTCGCGCGTCGACTCCGAGATCGACAAGCGCCTGGACAACCTCGGCACCGATGAGGCCGCAGCGCTCAAGAGCAAGGCCGGCCTGGCCAATGCACGCCTGGCCTACCAGGTCTACGAGGAGCAGTTCGGCTCCGAACGCTGGGCGACTTTGGAGGCAGCGGGCGCAAACCACCAGCGTCCCCTGTGGGCTTCGACCGGCGTGAAGGACCCGAGCCTTCCCGACACGTTGTACGTGACCGAACTGGCCGCAGCGGGCGTCGTCAACACGATGCCGGAGAAGACGCTGAACGCCACCGCCGACCACGCCGAGGTCACCGGGGACACCGTCACCGGAACCTACGCGGAGTCCAACGAGGTCCTGGACGCGCTCGCCGCCCAGGGCATCAGCTACAACGACGTCGTCGCCCAGCTGGAGACCGAAGGCGTCGAGAAGTTCGCCGTGGCCTGGAACGAACTGCTGGAGGACGTTCGGCAGGCGCTCGAGTCCGCCAAGGGGGCCTGATCCGATGAGTTCCCTCGAGTTCCAGGCGACAGGTGAGGCACGCGCCGCGGCTGACGCCCACGTGCCGCAGCTCGTCGAAGACCGGGTTGCCTCACGGCTGTTCGCGAAGGACGCGACGCTGTGGGGCCCCGAGGCCGAGGCCGAATCGTCCATCCGCCTTGGCTGGGTCGACCTTTTCGCGGAGTCCCGCGGCCTGGTCGATGACATCACCGCGCTGCGCGACGAACTCCGCGCTGAGGGTGTCGACCGGGTGGTGCTCGCCGGGATGGGCGGCTCGTCGCTGGCCCCCGAAGTCATCACGGCGACCGCGGGCGTCGAGCTCGTCGTCCTCGACAGCACGGACCCCGACATGGTCGCGGCCGCACTGGCTGACCGCCTCGAATCCTCCGTGCTCGTCGTGTCCTCCAAGTCGGGTTCTACGGTCGAGACCGATTCCCAGCGCCGGGTCTTCGAGAAGGCCTTCGGCGACGCCGGCCTCGACGCGGCACGACGAATCGTGATCGTCACCGACCCGGGCTCCCCCATGGATCAGATGTCACGGGAAGCCGGCTACCGTGCGGTCTTCAACGCGAACCCTGAGGTCGGCGGACGCTACTCGGCGTTGACCGCCTTCGGTCTCGTGCCGTCGGGCCTGGCCGGCGTCGACATCGCGGGCTTGCTCTCCGACGCTGAGGAGGCTGCCGAATTCCTGCGCGAGGACGACGCCGACAACATCGGTCTCGCGCTCGGCGCCGCGCTGGGCGGCACCGCTCCCCTGCGCGACAAGATCGTCTTCGTCGACGAGGGTTCGGGAATCGTCGGATTCGCCGACTGGATCGAACAGCTGATTGCGGAGTCGACCGGCAAGCTCGGCACCGGCGTCCTGCCGGTCGTCGT
>MLDA01000019.1 GCA_023896275.1 Kocuria rosea subsp. polaris
GGCCGCCTCTGGAAGCGCATTCCGAGTGGTTCCACCAGGGTGCCACCGAGAACATTGCGGCTTAGGAAACAAAGAAAAACACCCTCTACCAAACCCGGTGCTTGACACCCTCTACCAAACCCGGTGCTTGACAACCGGGTCAACTGGCCGGCGACCTCGGGCAGTAACTGCCCACGCACCGGCACCAACCCATCACGGGCCGGCCCCACCGTCAGCGAACGAGACTTACACGCCTGTTGCGCGTCCGGGCCCGGACCGTCCTGATCCAGAAACGCCTCCCACACCTGCGCCTGCACCCGCACCTCACCGAACGTCGCCACCGGCCCACTGACAGGGCTGCCGCCGGGGCCATCACCGTCGGCGCCGGCAGCAGGCTCGTCAGTGCCGGCGTCCGTGGTGCTGCCGGTCGCGGCGTGCACGAGCGCGACTTCCGCGGCCGCAACATCGGCAGGGTCCGCACGGGGTCCGACCCGGTGCAGCATGCCCGCCACCAGCTCGGCCGCCTCGACACCCATTGCCCCGGCCTGCAGGGCCTGGCCCACGGCCGGGAACATCGCCGGTACTGGCTGGCCGGTCAACGAGACCGCGGCCCGGGTCCGGGCATCGAGCACCGCCCGGCGACGCAGCACCGGCGCCGGGGCGCCCGTGAGACGTTCGAGCAGCTCGACCCCGGTGCGGCATCCGCGCTTGGCGGAAAGGCGCTCCGGCCCGAGCTCTTTACTGGAGCGGGCCTGGACTTCCCCGGCGTTCCTGACTCGCAACGCGTCCACGAGTCGGCCGAGTTCCTCGGTGGCCCGTACCTGTGCGAGTAGGTCATCATCACTGCTGGGGGCGACCTGTGCACCCAACCCGGCCACCAGATTCGCGGCCGCGCGCAGCCGGTCCGTCGCCCCTGCGGGCGACGCCGACGACTCGAACGGATGCGTGATGGCCATACCGCAATTATAGAAGAAGGTACCGAGGAATGATAGACGTCACGCCAAGTTATCGAAGAGAGTTTCGAGTATGCGTGGGTGGGTGCGGGCCTCTGCGGAGCTGTCTCGTGAGCTCCGGGCGCCTCGACTCTCGGGCGATCACCCGGGGGGCAGGGGGCCGTTCCGCTTGTCGCGGTGGTGGCTATCGGGCCGCGTGCCTTACGTCGATCCTCGCACCCACGACCCGCAAAATAGCCGCACGTTAGGCGATGAGTGGGTCAGCAGCCCGGGGCTGCCCTTCGCAGACCCGACCACTACGGGAGCGGTCAGGCAGCGAGGGCGTCGCTAACGACGTCGTACCCCAGGCGCGCGATGAGCGCGGCGACGACAATCAGGAAGACGACCCGGATGAACCGGCTGCCCTTGCTGATCGCCATGCGTGCGCCGGTGTAGCCGCCGATCATGTTGGCCACGCCTAGCGCGAGACCGAGCCCCCAAAGCAGGTGCCCGGTCGGCAGGAAGAACGCGAGGGCGCCGAGGTTGGTGGCCATGTTCACGAGCTTCGCTTTCGCGGAGGACTCGAGGAAGTTGTAGCCAAGGAACACGACCATCGCGATGATCAGGAACGAACCGGTACCCGGCCCGATCATGCCGTCGTAGAACCCGATCACGAGCCCGATCGTCGCGGCCACGGCGTGGTGCCGCGCGCCGGTGTGGCGCAGCTTCGTCAGCTCCCCCACGGTCGGCTTGACGGCGGTGAAGATCGCCACGGCGACGAGCGCGGCGACGATGATCGGCTTGAAGACCTCAGGCGGCAGGAGGGTCGCCACGATGGCGCCGCCGAAACTTCCCGCGAGGGCGACGAGGGCCATCGGGATGCCTGTCCGCAAGTCCGGGTGCACGCGCCGGTAGTAGGTGATGCTGCTCGTCGTCGTACCGAAGATGGATCCCATCTTGTTCGTCGCAAGCGCCTGCACGGGCGTGACGCCCGGGACCAGTAAGAGGGCCGGGAGTTGGATCAGGCCGCCCCCGCCGACGACGGCGTCGACCCATCCGGCCGCGAAACCGACGGCGACAATCAGGACGAGGGTTCCGGCCTGGATACCCACCAGGCCGGACCCCGTCAGCCAGGCGTACCCGTCGCCGGTGAAAAGCTCCACGGAAACCCCCGGCCCCGCGGGTCAGCCGCGGACGGCGGAGACGACGTAGTCGGCAGCCTCGTCGACGGCAATGTTCTCGCGCTCGCCCGAAGCTCGGTCCTTGACCTCGACAACGCCCTCGGCGTAACCACGGCCGACGACGACGACGGTGGGGACGCCGATCAGCTCGGCGTCGCCGAACTTCACGCCCGCGGAGACCTTGGGTCGGTCATCGAAGAGGACCTCGACTCCACGCGCCTCGAGATCCGCGACAAGCTTCTCCGCCGCGGCAATGAGCTCCTCGCCCTTGCCCGTCACCATGACGTGCACGTCAGCCGGGGCCACGTTTCGCGGCCAGACAAGGCCCTTCTCGTCGTGGTAGCGCTCCGCGATGGCCGCGACGGCGCGCGTGACGCCGATGCCATAGGAGCCCATCGTGACCGTGGCCTGCTTGCCGTTGGCGTCGAGGACCCGCAGGTGCAGGGATTCGGCGTACTTGCGGCCGAGCTGGAAGATGTGGCCGAGCTCGATGCCGCGGGCGGTCTCGAGCGGGCCGGACCCGTCGGGAGCCTCGTCGCCTGCGCGGACCTCGACGGCCTCGATGGTGCCGTCCCAGCCAAAGTCGCGCCCGGCCACGAGGCCGAAGACGTGCTGGCCGCTAACATTGGCCCCGGTGATCCACGTGGTGCCAGAGACGACGCGCGGGTCGACCAAGAACGTTAGCCCAGTGGCCGCTTCGGTCCCGAGGACCTGGTGATCCAGGCCGAGGCCCGGGCCCACGTAGCCCTTGACGAGCAGCGGGTGCGAGCGCAGGTCCTCGTCGGTGGCCTGCTCGACGGCGACCTCGCCGCCGATCTCCATCAGTGTGCCGATGTTGGCCTGCACGCGCTTGAGGTCGACGGCGCGGTCGCCGGGTACGCCGACGACGACGACTTCGCGCTGACCCGAGGGGTGCACGATCGTGAGCACTACGTTTTTCAGGGTGTCGGCGGCGGTCCACTCGCGGTCCTCGCGCGGAGCGAGCTCGTTCGCGGCCGCGACCAGAGTGGCGATCGTCGGGGTGTCCGGAGTGTGGCGCACCTGGAACGGCGGGGCGTCGTCGTACGGGATCTCCTCGGGGACCACGGTCGTGACGGCCTCGACGTTGGCGGCGTATCCGCCGTTGGAACGGACGAAGGTGTCCTCGCCGATCGGCGTCGGGTGCAGGAATTCCTCCGACGTCGACCCGCCCATGGCGCCGGCCGTTGCGGCTACCGGGACGACCTCGAGACCGAGGCGGGCAAAGATCTTCAGGTAGGCGGCGCGGTGCTTCTGGTACGCCTCCTCGAGGCCCTCGTCGTCGACCGTGAAGGAGTAGGAGTCCTTCATGACGAACTCGCGGCCGCGCAGCAGGCCGGCGCGCGGGCGGGCCTCGTCGCGGTACTTGTTCTGGATCTGGTAGAGGTACACCGGCAGATCCTTGTACGAGTTGTACAGGTCCTTGACCAGGAGCGTGAACATCTCCTCGTGCGTGGGCGCCAGCAGGTAGTCCGCGTCCTTGCGGTCCTTCAGGCGGAAAAGGCCCTCGCCGTACTCGTCCCAGCGCCCGGTCTGCTCATACGGTTCGCGCGGCAGCAGCGACGGGAAGGAGACTTCCTGACCGCCGATCGCGTTCATCTCCTCGCGCACGATCGCTTCGACCTTGGCCAGAACCTTCAGGCCCATCGGCAGCCACGTGTAGATCCCGGGGGCGGCGCGGCGGATGAAACCGGCGCGCATGAGCAACTGGTGACTTGCGACCTCCGCGTCCGCGGGGTTGTCCCGAAGCGTGCGCAGAAACAGGTTGGAAAGGCGAAGTGCCACTAGCGATCCGATCGACGTTCTTTCAGTTGAGGCCTCGCTCCCGCGCGTGGCGGTATGCAGGCCTCCCACTCTAGCGTCATTTCGCGGTTTTTCACGCCATCCTCAAGCCGCCGCTAGGGTAAATCCTTGTGCGCACGATTTCCAGCCTTTCCCAGCCGATCACCGCGGGTCTCATGGGCGCGATCACGGGCTTCGCCTCGTCCTTCGCGATCGTGCTCGCAGGCCTGTCGGCCGTGGGCGCAAGCGCGTCCCAACTCTCCTCAGCCCTGCTCATGGTGTGCCTTGTCAATGGGGCCCTCGCGATCCTGCTCAGCTGGCGTCTGCGCACGCCGCTGTCCTTCGCGTGGTCGACGCCGGGCGCCGCGCTTCTCGTGACCGCCGGCGGCGTGACCGACGACTTCGGAGCCGCCGCCGGGGCCTTCATCGTGTGCGCCGTGCTCATCGTCGTCACGGGCTGCTGGCCGGCCCTCGGGAGTCTCGTCAACCGGATCCCACCGTCGATCGCTGCGGCGATGCTCGCCGGCATCCTCTTCCCGATCTGCCTGGCACCGGTGACGGCGTCGGTCGAGCTGCCCGCCTACGCGCTGCCGATCGTCGTCGTGTGGCTCGTCGCGCAGCGGTTCGCGCCGCGCGCCGCCGTGCCGGCGGCGATGCTCGCCACGGCAGTCGCCGTCGCTCTCTACGCGCGCACGACGACGGCGTCCGCGCCGCTCTCGTGGCCGCACCTGGAGCTCGTGGTCCCCCAGTGGGACGCGGCCGTGATCGTCGCCCTCGGCGTGCCGCTCTACATCGTGACGATGGCGGGCCAGAACATCCCGGGCTTCGCGGTGCTCACGACGTTCGGCTACCGGGATCCGGTGGCCCGCCCGGTGTTGCTCTCCACCGGCGTCGCGAGCGGGCTGGGTGCGTTGGCCGGCGCGCCGACGGTCAACCTGGCCGCACTCTCGGCAGCCATCATGGCCGGGCCGGAGGCCGGCGAGGAACGCGGGCACCGCTGGATCGCGGCGTTCACGGGCGGGATCACCTACGTCCTGCTGGGCCTGGCCGCGCCGCTGGCGACCCTGCTCGTAGAGACAGCTCCAGAGCCGCTCATTCAGGCGGCCGCCGGGTTGGCGCTGATGACGGCCATGATCAACGCGGTGGGCACCGCGTTCGAACGCGCCGACCACCGCCTCGTCGCCCTCGGGACGTTTCTGGTGGTGGCCTCGGGTACGACGATCGGCGGGATCGGTTCGGCGTTCTGGGGCCTCATCGCCGGCGGTCTGCTATTACTCACCGTCCGCCGCCCGCTCCGGTAGGCTGACCGCAGAGATACGCCGTGTCGGCCGCTAATTGGCGGTCGTCAAGCCGAGGGGACCCAGATGAGCAGCCAGACGCACCCGCCAATCCGCCGCGATGCCCCGGACGAGGCCGCAGGCCCGACGCACGACACCATCAAGCCGAGCGCGGCATTCGTCATCTGGGGTGTGGTGTTACTTGTCCTCTCCCCGCTGGCTTCCCTGCCGATGTTCGCGGCATTCAGCTCAGGAGAACTCGCCTACATGGACCCGGACGCGGTCGGCTTCCTGGGATCCGTCTCCACCATCGGCGCGCTCGTCGGCCTCATCCTGCTGCTCGTGGGCGTCTACAGGGCCCTGACCGCGGTGCACGTCGGGGCGCGCGAGGCCGCGCGGGCCAGCGGTCGGCTCGCAGAAACGCAGGACAACGGCGACACGGTCATCGTCCAGCGCTGACGGGTGCCGGCCACGATGAGCCGGGTCCGTCCTGCACGCCGCTGCAAAGCAGCGGTTTCGACTGCGCCTAATGAGTCGGCGCCAGCTGAAAGAGGAAACGATCCTCAGGCGACCACCGGTGCTCGTCGTCGCATCGGTAGCCGCGCAGCCAGGCCTGGCCGTCGACGACGCGAAGGTAGAACCCCTTCGGATATTCGTCGTCCTCACTCAGCGGTTCGGCCGCCACGGTGAGAGCGCCTTCGGGTGCACGTCCCGCGGACATCACCGAATCGCGTGACTCGGCCTGCTCTGTCAGGGCGAGGCGCAAGTAGGGGCCGGTGTCCGCCGGGCACAGCTGCAAGCCCCGTCGCCTGGCAGCTTCGAAGACTCCGCTAAGCGTCGCTCCCGTGGGGAATCCAAGATCGGCGACCGTACGCTCTGTGAGCACCACGGTCTGTGCGGCCCGCCCGTCGTGAACCACGTCCTCCAGCAGAGTTTCCGCGTGCCCGTTGAGTTGAATCCCACGCGAGCTGAGTTCGATCATCAGCTGACCGCAGGAAAGCCCGCCAACGCGGAGTTCGAATCGCTCAACGCGACGTCGGTCTCGCATGTGTCTCCTGGGGACTGAGGGCCGGCCGGGGCTGATGTTTCAGCCTACCGGCATGCAGAACCGTCGCATCTGATATGTAGGCTATTCCCCTCAAGAGGCAGACCTGAGCGGTCCGCGACTGGGTGCCGTGGACCGCTCTTCTTTGTTCCCGTCAGCCGGTGGTGGCCGGAGCCGGCGAGACAAACAAGGCCACTTGCCTGCCGTGCGCGCCCGCCCACGAAGGGAGCGCAACCGCGGAGCTAGGCAACGCCGGTCTCCTCCTCAACCGGAATCCAGAGCCGAGCGCTGCCCTCCGTCCCGTCAAGCCCGAGATCAACCGCCAGCAACTGCGGCCCAGGAGCCCACCGGTAGGGGTTCGCCGGAAACCATTCTGCGGCGGCGTTCGCCCACAGGCTCTGCGCTGCCTCAGGCATCGCGCCGGCCGCTTCGAAGACAACCCAACGGCCTGCCTCCACGTCCATCGACTCCAGGTCGCTTGGCACCGACGACTTCGTCGCAGTAGCCCGCCAGTAGTCGACGTCGGTCCCTTCCCGGCCCTCAGGATCCCCGTTGACCGTGACGGAAAACAGGCCGGCCGGTTCGATGTCGTTCAACTCGGAGAGCCGCTTCCGGGTCACGGCCGTGATGGAGCGCTCGAAGCTGATGATGTGCGGGTTGGGCCCGGAGTGGACCACGGGCACCCTGACGGACAGTCCCGCCAGAGCGAAGGCGGGCAAGTCGACGATCCGGTGTTTCATGGGAGTCGTCCCTTCTACTCGTAGATGAAATGAGAGACGAGACTGGGAGGCTAGCGGCGCCCCGGAGGTCCGGGCCGCGCCCGGGCCGATCCCGTGGACGGTCTTGAACGCCCGAGCGAAGGCCTCAGCCGAGGTGTAGCCGTACCTGACGGCCGTCTCCAAGACGCCGCATCCGCGGATCAGGTCCGCAGCGGCGACTGTCATCCGCCGCCGGCGGATGTACTCGGAGAGCGGCATGCCCGCCAGCGTCGAGAACATTCGACGGAAGTGGTACTCGCTCGTGGCCGCAGCCCTAGCGATGTCGGCAATGGAGATGTCCTCGTCGAGATTCGCCTCGATCATCTCGATCGCTTGGTTCCACTGGTGCATGTCGGCCTCCCTGTCTCTCCCTACAAGCTACGGGTTCGAAACGGCACCCGGCCCAACAATCCGTGCCCGATATCATCAGCCCACAGAAAAGTCAGAAGAGGACGGTCGAGTACTCGCCGACCCGCTCGAAACCCACGCGCTCGTACGCGGCGATGGCCGGGGCGTTGAAGTCGTTGACGTACAGGCTGGCGACCGGCGCGACCGTCAGCGCGTGGCGCACGACGGCGGACATGTAGCCGGCCGCGAGGCCCCTGCCCCGGTACTCCGGTGCGAGCCATACGCCCTGGATCTGGGAGACATGGCGGGTCAGCGTCCCGAGGTCCGCTTTGAAGATCACCGAACCCTCAGGCGAGATATCGACGAGCGACTGCCCACGCTCGATGAGGTTCAGCACGCGCTGCCGGTATTGGAATCCGCCGCCGCCGAACGGCGAGTAGCCCAGTTCCTCCTGGAACATGGCGGCGCAAGCCGGCAAGACGACGTCGTACTCCGCGGGGATCGCGGGCCGTACGGTCGCGACGGGCGCGATCTGCGGCTCTCGCCCGGTGGCGAGCAGCGGCTGACTGGGGCGGATGTCGAAGGCGGCCTGGGAGCCGAACCGCAGCACATCCCAGATGCCCCGGACGGCCTCGGCCGGGCCGAAGACGGACGAGTAGCGTCGGCCCAGCCGGAGGGCGGCCTCGCCGAACCGCTTGGCCTGGAGGGGCGTCGAGGTCAGCGGGACGATGTTCATCCCGACCCAGCAGGCGCTGGTGAGCTCGCCGGCGTCGTAGTAGCCGAGAATGAGCGGGCCGCCTGCGGGCGCCGCGCTGCCGTGGGCGTCGAGCTGCGCGCGCATGAAAATGTGCGCGACGGGATCCCGAGCGACCAGCTCTTCCAAGTCGGCGGTGTCCTCGTTGGTGAGGACACGCACGGCCCGGGTGAGCCGGTCCCCCGGCCGGACGAATCGCCCTGGTGCCCTAAGAGACGTTGACTGAGGGGGCGCCACCCTCGACCGGTTCCATTTCTGCGGCGAGGCGGTTGGCCTCTTCGATCAGGGTTTCCACAATCTGGTCCTCGGGGACCGTCTTGATGACCTCGCCCTTGACGAAGATCTGCCCCTTGCCGTTGCCGGAAGCGACACCGAGGTCGGCGTCGCGGGCCTCGCCCGGCCCGTTGACGACGCAGCCCATGACGGCCACACGCAGCGGGACCTCCATGCCTTCGAGCCCCGCGGTGACCTCGTCGGCCAGCGTGTAGACGTCGACCTGGGCCCGGCCGCACGACGGGCAGGAGACGATCTCAAGCTTGCGCGGGCGCAGATTGAGCGATTCGAGGATCTGGTTGCCGACCTTGACCTCCTCAGCCGGCGGGGCCGAGAGGGAGACGCGGATGGTGTCGCCGATGCCCTGCGAGAGCAGCGCACCGAAGGCGGTTGCCGACTTGATAGTGCCTTGGAAGGCGGGGCCGGCCTCGGTCACGCCGAGGTGCAGCGGCCAGTCACCGGACTCGGCCAGCAGCTCGTAGGCCCGCACCATGACGACCGGGTCGTTGTGCTTGACGGAGATCTTGAAGTCGTAGAAGCCGTGCTCCTCGAAGAGCGAGGCCTCCCAAATCGCAGACTCGACAAGGGCCTCCGGAGTGGCTTTCCCGTACTTCTGCAGCAGGCGGGGATCCAGAGAACCGGCGTTGACGCCGATGCGGATGGAGGTTCCGTGGTCCTTCGCGGCAGCCGCGATTTCTTTGACCTGGTCGTCGAACCGGCGGATGTTGCCCGGGTTCACGCGGACCGCGCCGCAGCCGGCCTCGATCGCGGCGTAGACGTACTTGGGCTGGAAGTGAATGTCCGCGATCACGGGAATCTGCGACTTCATCGCGATGATCGGGAGCGCTTCGGCATCCTTGTCGGTCGGGCAGGCGACGCGAACGATGTCGCAGCCGGAGGCCGTCAGTTCGGCGATCTGCTGGAGCGTGGCGTTGATGTCGTGCGTTTTCGTCGTCGTCATCGACTGGACGCTGACGGGAGAGTCCGATCCGACTCCTACGCTGCCGACATTGAATTGGCGGGTCTTGCGCCGCGGCGCGAGAACGGGCGGCGGGGCAGACGGCATGCCGAGGCTGACGGCGGTCACGGATCCTCCTGTGACGTAAACGAATAGTCGTGCGCGGGGTCCTGCCATCCGCTCACGACGGCGTGGCGGACTTCCGCTCTTCTCCCATCCTACGCGCCCGTAGGGCAGGTGCAGGATGGAGTGTGAGGACCGCGACCACCATTTCAGCTCGTGGCGGACGCGGTCAGCGGCACCGGTGGTTAGGAGGAGTAACCGGACAGCTCGCCGGTGACCGGATTCCATTCGGTCACCTTGGCGTTGGCGACGAAACCCTCGGCGACGAACGGGTCGCGCTTGATGACAGCGTTAACAGCTTCCTCGCTCGCGGCAGCGAAGACCAAGAGCGCGCCCGAGCCGTCGGTATACGGACCGGAGGCAACGAGCTTCACGTCCTCGGGGTCCGTCAAAGACCCCAGCAGCTCGCGGTGGGCGCTACGGTGCTGGGCGCGCCCTTCATCGGTCTCCGGGGCGTAGACGTACTCGATCGAAAATAGACTCATAGCCGCCAGTGTACTGATTCGACCTCGTGGTGCCGTCCTTGCGTCGGCTGACCACGGGACTCCGACGGCGCCAAGTCAGAGCTATCCCCGACCAGCGGGCTCGAGCGGTTGCGTCCACTTCTCAGTCTGCGGCTCAGAACGTGGATTCAGCCGAGCCCCCACCCCGTACCCGGGAAATTGGCCAACAGTGGCGGTCACTTGACCGATCCCGCCGAGAGGCCAGCCACGAGGTGCTTCTGCACCAGAATGAAGCCGATGAGGACGGGCAGCGAGACGACCACGGAGGCGGCCATCAACTGGTTCCAGTACACGTCCGTCTGGGATGCGTAGGAGCGCAGCCCGATCGCCAGCGTCCGTGTCTCGGCGTTCGTCATGACGGAGGCGAAGAGGACTTCGCCCCAGGCGGTGATGAAGCTGTAGACCGCGACGGCGATGATCCCCGGCCGGGCGACGGGCAACACCACCTTGATCAGCGCGCCGATGCGCCCCAGCCCGTCGATCATCGCGGCCTCCTCCAGCGCCTTCGGGATCGAGGCGAAGAACCCGGCAAGCATCCAAATGGCGAACGGCAGCGAGAATGTCATATAGGTCAGGATGAGCCCCAGATACGACCCATTCAGCTGCAGCCCGATGCTCCGCTGAATCTGCGTGAAGATCAGGAACAACGGCAGCAGGAACAGGATGCCCGGGAACATCTGCGTCGAGAGGACCACCAGCGAGAACGTCCGCGCCCCACGGAACTCGAACCTCGAGAGCGCATAGGCCGCCATGATGGCCAGGACCACGGAGAAGGCCGTGGCGGTCACCACGACGATGACGCTGTTGACGAAGTAGTCGGCCAGCGGCACCGTCGTCCAGATGTCTAGGTAGGGCTGGATGGTGAAGTCGGACGGCCACCAGGTGAAGAGGCCGCGTACGTCGGAGAGCGGCTTCACGCTCGTGACAAAGATGACGTAGAGCGGCAGCAGCACGACGGCGGAGAGGAACGTCAGGCCGAAGGCCCGGAGGATGCGGAATCCGCGTGTCTCAAGCATCGATCGACTTCCCCTTCGGCATGACCAGACGGATATAGAACGCGGAGGCGACAAGCAGGGCCACCAGGAGCAGCACGCTCATGGCGCCGCCGACGCCGAAGTTCCAGTTATTGAAAGACTGCTCGTAGATGAGCGGCGAGATCAACGTCGCCTCGGGCGGTGATGCCGGACCGAACAGGACGTACGGGACGTTGAACTGGTTGAAGATCCACAACGAGAGCACCAGGAGCAGGACCGTGTTCGCGTGGCTGATCATGGGAAGCGTGATCGTCGTGAACTGCTTCCACAGGCTCGCCCCGTCCATCGCCGCCGCCTCATAGACCTCCAGCGGAATGTTCTGCAGCGCGGCGAGAAGCATGAGGAACGCGAACGGCCAGAACTGCCAGACCGTCACGATCACGGTGACCCAGAAGGCGTTTCCGCCGAGCAGCCAGAACGGCCTGTCGCTGAGCAGGCCCAAGTCGTCGACCAGGATCCGGTTAATGACGCCGTCGCGCTGGTTGAACATGAAGGCCCAGGCGATGATGCCCACGTAGCTCGGCAGGGCGAACGGGACGAGGAACAGGGTGCGCAGGAAAGCCCGCCCCCGAACCTTGGACGTCAGCAGCACCGCAGCGAACATGCCCATGCTCCACGCGAGCGCGACGACGATCACAGTGAAGAGGAACGTCCGCCCCAGCGCGCCGTAGAACTGGCTGCCGATGGCGCCGGCCGGGTCGAGCCCGGTGATGAAGTTCTGGATGCCGACGAACGGGGCCTTGGTCCAGTTGCCGATGCTCAGCTGGTTCAGAGAGATGACGGCGATCCACAGGCCCAGGAGCATCGGCACGATGTGGACGAGCAGTTCCATGATCGACGCCGGCGCGACCAGCGCGTAGGGGAACCAGCGATCGCGCTTGCTCACGCCCCGATTGCGGACGTGTTTGTCGTCGGCGTGGACGGGGGCGGCGCCCCGGGCAGGGGTTTCGGTGTCCCGCCCGGGGGTTTCGGTGGTAGCCATGAGTGAATCCTTCGCGAATTCGTTCGTCGTTATCCGGCCGCCGTCATCTGCGAGCTGGCGTCTTCGAGGGCCTTGCGGACGTCGTCCTCGGTGACATCCTGGCCCTGCGCGATCCGTGCGAAGAGGTCCTTGACGGCCGTACCCACGAGGGTCTCCATCTGGCCCTCGCTCGGGTAGAGCGGCATGGGCTGGGCGTGGTCGGCCAGGATTTCCTTCTTGAGCTGGATCTCCTCGGACTGGAACGCCTCATCGTCGTACGCCGAAGTGATCGCCGGCAGCGAGGAGTACGCGGAATTCAGGTAGACCTGCTCCTCTTCGCTCGTGAGGTGCTTGACGAACTCGAGCGCCGACGCCTTGTTGTCCGAGTTGTCCAGGATCGACACGTTGATGCCGGCCACGTGACTCTGCGTCCCTTCGAGCCCGGTTGCATCCGCGGTGACCATCGGGACGGGAGCCGCCTCATAATCCTCCATATCGCGGGCGGACAGTACCTTGCCCGGAGCCTGGTCGAAGAACATGGCCGCGTTGCCCGCGGCGAACTCTTCGACCATGTCGACGCCGTTGACGAGCTCCGCGTTCGACGGCGACACGACTCCGTTCTCCCCCATCAGCTGCACCCACTCGTTGACGCCGGCCACCACCCCGTCGTTGCCGAAGTCGGGTTGTCCCTCCGCGTCGTAGAGCTCGCCGCCGTGCTGCAGCCCGCGGATGAACGCCGCGTGCGAGTTGTTCGAGATGCTGGAGCCCGCGAGCGAGACGCCCCACTGGTCCGTCTTGCCGTCGTCGTCCGTGTCCTGTGTCAGCTCCTGGGCGACATCGACGAACTCCTCCCATGTCGCCGGTGGCGCGTCAATGCCAGCCTCGGCGAACATCTCGGTGTTGTAGTACAGCGAATAGCTCAGCGCGTAGAGCGGCACCGACGTCGGCGCCTCGCCCTCGGCGCCGCCCGTGGCCCAGCTCGACCCGACGAAGCGCTCCTCGCCACCGATCGCCGCGAGCGCCTCGCCTTCCCACGGCATGAACGCGCCGGATGACTGCAGCGACACCGCCCACGTGTTGCCGATGTTGAGCACATCGGGGCCCTCGCCGCTCGAGACCGCCGTGAGGATGCGGTTGTAGAGGTCGCTCCACGGAATGACCTCCAGCTCGACCTCGACCCCGGTCGCCGCGGTGAAGCGGTCGATCGACTCGGCCAGGACTTCCTCGTCGTGCGAGACGGAGGTTCCTTGGTTGGTGGCCCAGTACTTGATCGTGCCGCCCACCTCGCCCTCGACCGCGCCGTCATCGGAACCCCCGCAGGCGGCCAAACTCAGTCCGAGCGCGCCGATCGCCACAGCCGCTGCCAGTTTCTTGAATGTCCTCATGATGCTTCGCTTCCTCGTCGTTGAGTGTCGAATGATGTTGGTGCTGAACCGCTGCTGATCTACTGCGCGGGCTGCGCCGCGCCCACGGTCGGCTGTGCCGGGTCCCACGTTGGATCCAGCGGGGCCGAGGGCTCGACCGTCGAGGTCACGTCGACGAATTCGCCCGTCTCGGCGGCCTCGGCCAGACAGACCATGACGTCGAGCACGTGGAAGGCGAGTTCTCCGGGCACGCGCTCGCGGCGGCCGGCGCGGATCGCCTGGGCGAGCTCGAGCACGCCGGTGCCGCGCGTGTAGGTGGAACCTTCGGCCGGGACGACGACGGGCTCCTCACCTCCGGCGTGCACGACGGTGTCGCCGTCGAAGTTGTTGGGATCGGGAAGGGCCGCTGTGCCCTCGGTGCCGGCGATCTCGACAAAGCCCATGCGTACGAGCTTCGAGTCGAAGCTGAAGACGCACTGCGCGCTAGCACCGGAGGCGAAACTCAGCAGCGCGCTGACGTGCGTCGGCACCTCGACGGGGAACTCCGTGCCCGACTTCGGGCCGGACCCGATGACGCGGGTCTCCCGAGAACGGGACCCGATGGCGGCCACGCGGGAGACGGGCCCGAAGATCTGGACGAGCGTCGTCAGGTAGTACGGCCCGAGGTCGAAGAGTGGACCCGCACCGCGGGCGAACAGGAACTCGGGGCTCGGGTGCCAGGCCTCGGGCCCGGGCGCCTGGAAGAGCGCGAGCGCGGTCATCGGGGTTCCGATGGCGCCGGACGCGATCTGGCGCAGTCCGGTCTGGATGCCGGCGCCGAGGAACGTGTCCGGTGCGACGGCGACGCGCACGCCCTTCGCCTCCGCAGCCTCCAGCAACACCCGGCCGGAGGCGAGGTCCAGCGCGTACGGCTTCTCGCCCCACACGTGCTTTCCGGCCTCGACCGCCTTCAGCGCCACCTCGACGTGCACGGCAGGAATGGTCAGGTTGACGACGATCTCGACGTCGTCGCGCTCCAGCAGTTCCTCGTAGGTCCCCGACGCGGCGACGCCCCATTTCTCGGCCTGCGCGGCCGCCCGGGCCGTGTCGAGGTCCGCGATGAAGAGCACCTCGAGGTCGGGGAAAACAGTCAGGTTCTCCAGGTACTGGTCGCTGATGGTACCGGCGCCGACGAGGCCGACACCCGTTCGCTTGAGCTGAGTTGTCACGACGTTCTGTTCCTCTCGGTGGGGTCTCACTTGGTCAGGTAGGCGTGGCTGTCGGCGACTGCGTCGAAGATCTCGCCGTCGAAATCGTCGAGTTCGACGACGTGCAGCAGGCCGTCCGTCGCCGCGATGATCTCGTCCACGGGCATGGTGCCGCTTCCCACGGCCACCTGCTCCTTGTTGTTCTTCGAGCGCGGCCCGTCCTTGACGTGCAGGGCCACCACGCGGTCGCCGAGCCGCTGCAGGAGGGCGAGCACGTCTTCGCCGCCGACGGCTGCCCAGTACGTGTCGAGCTCGAGGACGACCTGGGGATCCAGGCGGGCGGCGAGGTATTCCAGCGCCGTCACTCCTTCGATCCGGGTCGAGATCTCCCAGTCGTGGTTGTGGTATCCGACGCGGATGCCGTATTCGGCCGCCTTCTTCGCGGCGGCATTGAGCTTCTCGGCGGTCTCGCGGACGGATGCCGCGTCCTGCCAAGACTCGGCGGGGATGTACGGGTCGATGACGGTTTCGATGCCGAGGCGCTTCGCCGCCGTGAGAACCGCATCCTGATCCGTGGAGAGCAGCGGCGCGTGGGCGGTCGGGGCGGTCAAGCCGTGCTCCGTCAGCGACCGGGCGAGCTCATCGGCGCGAGCAACGAAGTCGTACGGTTCGACCCGGGTGAAACCGATCCGGGCCAGGCGTTCGAGGGTCTGCGGAAGATCGGCGGCGACGTGGTCCCGGACGGTGTAGAGCTGAACGGACAGCGTGCTGGACGTCATGCATGTCTCCTGTGGAAGTGTCGTGGGCCGGCGCCCGTGTGAGCGCCAACACATTGAAGCGTAAGCCGACTTTTGGCGAAGGTCAACAGAAGTATGTCTAAACTTTTCATAAGCGTCGGAGGCGGCCGCACATCACTGTGGTTGACTTGGATCCATGCCAGACCGGACCACCGTCGACGCGCTCCAAAGCGCCCCCCTGAGAGCGGGCGCGAGCGACGTCCTGCAGCTGCTCCGGGACGGGGTCCCCCGCAGCCGCACGGAGCTGGCCGCCCTGACCGGCATGGCCCGCTCCACGGTCGGTGACCGGCTGGACACCCTCGCCGCGCTGGGCCTCGTCGGCCCGGCCGCGGCTGGTGCGTCGACCGGCGGACGGCCGCCGCGACGCGTGGCACTCATCCCGGAAGCGCGGCTGATTCTCGCTGTGGATCTCGGGGCAAGCCACCTGCGCGCCGCCCTGACGGACCTGACCGGGCGCCAGCTCGCGCGCGAGCAGGCACGCATCGACATCGCCGACGGCCCGGAGCCGGTCCTCGCAGCGGCGCTACGCCTCGCGGACGGGCTGCTGAGCGAGATCGGGCGCGCCCGCGGCGACGTGATCGCCATCGGGGTCGGGGTGCCGGGGCCCGTCCACTTCGAAACGGGTCGCCCGTCGAAACCGCCGATCATGCCGGGATGGGATGGGTTCGACGTTCCGGGCTGGTTCCGGTGCCATCTGGACGCCGCCGTCCTGGTCGACAACGACGTGAACCTCATGGCGCTCGGCGAATACGGCCGGCTGGAACAGCCCCCGGAACACTTCCTCTTCGTCAAGGTCGCCACGGGTATCGGCGCCGGCATCGTCTCCGGCGGCCAGCTTCAGCGCGGCGCCCAGGGCACCGCGGGCGACATCGGCCACGTGCGCATCCGCCGCGGCGACGGGGTTCTCTGCCACTGCGGGAACGAGGGCTGCCTCGAAGCTCTCGCGGCCGGCCCACCGGTGGCGGCCGCGCTACGCGCCCAGGGTCTCGACGCCGCGACGAGCAACGACGTCGTCCGCCTCGTCGATGCCGGCAGCATGCCGGCCATTCACGCCGTGCGTCAGGCCGGCCGCGACCTCGGGGAGGTTCTCGCCGCGAGCATCAGCTTCCTCAATCCGTCCGTCATCGCCGTCGGCGGCCGGATGGCCGCGGCCGGCGAACACCTGCTGGCCGGGGTCCGTGAGGTCGTGTACCAACGCACGATGCCGTTGGCGACGCAGTACCTCGAGATCCGACCGTCACGGGCCAAGGACAACGCGGGGCTGCGCGGGGCCAGTATGCTGGCGGCCCACCACGCCCTGCGTCCGGCCAGCATCGAGGCCATGGCGGCCGACCTCCCCTGACGCCGCCCGGACACGCGACAACGCCCCGCGACGCGCAGCCTTGCGGGCCGACACGTCACGGGGCGATGCGGGGCGTTGCGGGCGGGCCTACTGGTTGGAGAAGGCCGCGTCGAACGAGGCCTCCGGCCGCTTCCAGAGCAGATCCCGGATCCGGCCGACGGCCTCCGCGGCGCCGTGCAGCCGGTCCATTCCGGCGTCCTCCCACTCGATCGAGATCGGCCCCTCGTACCCGATGTGTCCGAGCGCGCGGAACGCGTCCTCCCAGGGGATGTCCCCGTGTCCGGTCGAGACGAAGTCCCAACGCCGGCGCGGATCGCCCCAGGGCAGGTGGGAGCCCAGGATGCCGCTGCGCCCGGTCTGCGGGCGCACGCGAGTGTCCTTGCAATCGACGTGGTAGATCCGGTCGGCGAAGTCGGTGATGAAACCTACCGGGTCGACGCCCTGCCAGAACATGTGGCTCGGGTCCCAGTTCAGGCCGAACGCCTCGCGGTGCCCGATGGCCTCCAACGTGTTCACGGTGGTCCAGTGGTCGTACGCGATCTCCGACGGGTGCACCTCGAGCGCGAACTTCACCCCTTCGTCGTCGAACACGTCCATGATCGGGTTCCAACGATCCGCGAAGTCCTGGTAGCCGGCATCGATCACCTCGGCCGGCACGGGCGGGAACATCGCCACGTACTGCCAGATCTTCGAACCCGTGAACCCCACGACGACGTCGGCGCCCAGCTTGCGCGCGACCCTCGCCGAACGCTTCATGTCCTCGGCCGCACGGGTCCGCACGCCCTCGGCGTCGCCATCGCCCCACACGTAGTCGCGCAGGATCGCCTCGTGGCGGAAATCGATCGGGTCATCGCACACGGCCTGGCCGCCCAGGTGATTGGAGATCGCCCAGACCTTCAGACCGTACTTCTCGAGGATCTCCAGTCGGGACTTCGCGTAGGCGTCGTCCTCGTCGGCGCGCTTGAGGTCCAGGTGGTCGCCGGAGG
Source organism: Kocuria rosea subsp. polaris (assembly GCA_023896275.1). Lineage (GTDB taxonomy): Bacteria > Actinomycetota > Actinomycetes > Actinomycetales > Micrococcaceae > Zhihengliuella > Zhihengliuella polaris_A. The sequence continues at coordinate 17,603 of MLDA01000019.1, forward strand.
CGGCGATCTCGAGCCCGTCGTAGCCCCACTCGGCGGCGCGGCGGGCGACCTCCTCGAAAGGCATGTCGGCCCACTGGCCGGTGAACAGTGTCACGGGATGGGATGCGTTGGTCATGATCTCCTCGTTCAGAGTTGTCTTTCTCGTTGATCGACTGTCTGGAAGACGCCACGGCGATGCCGCGACTAGTCCCCGGTGTCCACCCAAGCTCCGCTCGCCGCGGAGTCGAGCACGGCCGCGGTGAGCCGGTTGGCGCGCGCGCCGTCGTCGAACGTCGGCAGCCCGCCCGGGGCGTCGCCGGCGATCGCCGCGTACGTATCCCGCGCAAACGCCGCGAACGCGTCCACGTAGCCCATCGGGTGTCCGGCCGGCACCGTGCACAGCCGAGCCGCATCGGGGGCCAGCACGGCCGCGTCGCGGGAGAGAATGCGGGAGGATGCGGCCCCGCCGATCCAGAGCTCGTCCGGGCGCTCCTGGACGAACTCGACGGACGATTCCGTGCCGGCGAGCTCGAGCGTCAGCGCGTTCTTCCGCCCGGCGTTGACCTGGGAGACCATGAGGCTGCCGACGGCCCCGGAGGCCGTCTCGACCGTGAGCACCGCCGCGTCCTCGGTCTCCACTGCCCTGCTGTCGCGCTCGGCGAAGGCCCGGGAAGTCGCCGCGTTCAGGCGGACGATCCGCTCCCCCGCGATGAATTCGGTCAGGTCCACCAGGTGCGAGCCGATGTCGCCAAAGGCCCGGGACGGGCCTCCCGCGGCCGCATCGACCCGCCAATTCGTCTCCTGCGGGTCCAGCATCCAGTCCTGCAGGTAGGCGCCGCGCACCGTGAGCAGCCGCCCCAGGCCACCCGCGGCGGCGTGTGCGCGGGCTTGCCGCGCCATGGGGTGAAACCGGTAGACGAACGGCACGGTCGCGACGACGCCGGCCTCTTCCGCGGCCGCCGCGAGCTCCGCCGCCGTGGCCGGGTCCGTGGCCAACGGCTTCTCGCACACGACGTGCTTGCCGGCCTCGAGCGCGGCCAGGGCGTGTTCGGCGTGCAGCGCGTTCGGCGAGGTGATGTGTACGACGTCGACCGCCTCGATCAGCTGCCGCACGCTCTCGGCCGGTTCGACGCCGAAGGCGGCCGCCGCCTGCCGGGTGCGCTCGGGGGATGACGACGCCACGGCGGCGACATGGGCGCCGGCGGCGCGCGCAGCGGCTGCGTGCGTCCGGGCCATGAACCCGCCGCCGATGATCCCGACGCGCAGGTTCTTCACGGAGTTCGCGCTCATGCCCCCTACCCCTCGAACCAGCCGCGCGCCGGGTTGGAGACCTCCGGTTGCGCACGGACGCGGCCCGGCTGGGCCGCCCACTGCACGCCGTTGGCGAGGACCCGCCGGACGTCGTCGTGGTAGTAGACCGGGTAGTCCTGGTCGCCGGGGCTGAAGTAGAAGATCCGGCCCGCGCCGCGAGTGAACGTGACGCCGGAGCGGAAGATCTCGCCGCCGGAGAACGAGCTGACGAAGATCAGGTCGTCGGGGTCGGGGATGTCGAAGAATTCGCCGTACATTTCCTGCTCGTCGATGACGATCGGCTGCGGCACCCCCTCCGTGATCGGGTGGGACGGCTTGACGTTCCAGACCAGCTCCCGCTCACCTTCGTTGCGCCACTTGAGCGAGCACGTCGTGCCGAGCAGCCGGATGAAGATCTTGGAGAAGTGCCCCGAGTGCAGCACGAGCAGGCCCATGCCGCCGTGCACGTGGCGCTGGACGCGTTCGACGACGTCGTCCCGCACCTGATCGTGGGCGATGTGTCCCCACCAGAGCAGCACGTCCGTCTCCGCCAGCACCTCCTCGCTCAACCCATGCTCGTCGTCCGTGGCCAGCGTTGCCGTGGACACCTCGGCGTCCGGCAACAGGCGGCGCAGACCCTCAGCGATGGCGCCGTGCATGCCGTCGGGGTAGATGTCCTTGATGTGTTCAGGAATGTTGCGCGCCTCGTGCACGCCTTCATTCCAGACCAGGATTCGCAGGGGGTTGCTCATACCAGTCGCACCTCCTTCTGATCGCGGGCTGATTCGTAGCAGGCGTCGATGATTCGGGCGCGGTTCAACGCGATGGAGCCGTCGTGCTTGGCCCATTCCTCCTCGCCTGCGAGGACGATGCGCACGAAGTCGTCTACGACTTCCTGGTGCGCGCCGCCGGGGTTCGCGGCGAGTTCGTAGTCGGCGACGTCTTCGTCCTGATCCTTAAAGACGCGGATCTCGCCGATCTCCGGGCTGGGGTTGCCGACGACGCGCAGCTCGGCGCCGCCCTCGGTGCCGAGGACTGTGAAGTTGATTTCGTCCTCCGCGGCCCGGTAGCTGGCCCAGCCGGCCTCGAGGACCAGGGTCACCCCGTTGTCCAGGCGCAAGAACGCGGAGGAGAAGTCCTCGACCTCGTACTTGTGGCTGGTGCCGCTCGCGTTGTAGCGCTTGCCGCCACCAAGGCCCCGCGGCCCGAGTTCGGAGAAGGTCGACGCGCTCACCGAGATGACCCCGGGCTCACCGAGCAGATGCAGGGAGTAGTCCAGCACGTGCACACCGATGTCGATCAGGGGCCCGCCGCCGGCGAGCTCCGGGTTGGTGAACCAGCTGCCCAGCGTGGGGATGCCCTGGCGCCGCAGCCAGGCGGCCTTGGCGTAGTACGGCCGCCCGAGCTCGCCGCCGTCGAGGATCCCGCCGAGCGCCTTGATGTCGCCGCGCCGGCGGTGATTGAACGCGACGTCCAGGACGCGTCCCGCCTGGCGCGCGGCGTCGACCATGCGCTGGCCCTCCGCGGTGTTGCGGGCGATCGGCTTCTCGCTGAGCACGTGGATGCCTTGTTCCAGGGCCGCGACGGCGATGGGCTCATGCAGGAACGTGGGTACGGCGATGCTCACGGCGTCCAGATCGGCCGACTCGAGCATCTCCTCCCAGTTCTGGAAGGTGGCGGGAATCGAGAACTCCGCCTCGAGCTGCGCGAGCATGTCCGGCTCCTGCCCGGCCAGGGCAGCGACGCGGACGTTCGGGTTGTTCTGGTAGGCCGTGAGGTGCTGTTGACCAGCCCAGCCGATGCCGACGACGCCGACGTTGAGGGGGGCGGTGCTGTCCAAGCTCAAAAGGATGAACCTTCCTGGTAGTTGCTGCGCCGACTGCTGAGGAGCCGGCGGACGGAGACTCCGGGCAGGGCCGGCATTCCCACTTATGACCATCCACACTCGACTTTTGTAGCGTGTCCGATAAAAGTATCGTGACACAGCTCGCCGGGGAGAGTCAATGGTTGCGCCGGCCCGGGGCGCAGCAGGCTATCCGGCGGGCTGCCCGGCGGCGATATCGTCCTCGATGACCTGCGGCGAGAGCAAGTGGTCGATCGCGAGCCGACTGGCGCCGAGAATTCCCGCGTCCGCGCCGGCCCGTGAGGGCTCGATGCGCAGGCGACGGGTCGCCAACGGCTGGCTCCGCCGGTAGACGACCTCGCGCGCGCCGGCCAGGAGCTGGTCCCCCGCACGGGCCAGGGCCCCGCCGAAGACGACGACGGACGGGTTGAGCAGATTGACGCACATCGCCAGGACCTCCCCGACGTCGCGCCCCGCTTGGCGGAGGGCGTGGATCGCCGCGAGGTCGCCCGAGGCGGCGAGGTCGACGACGTCGGACGAAGTCCGCACGGCCTCGTGTCCAACGGCGCGGAGCCCCGCGGCCAGCGCCGGACCGGCGGCAACCGCCTCCAGGCAACCCCGGTTTCCGCAGCGGCACTTGATCTCGTCGCCGGCCACCTTGACGTGGCCGATGTCGCCGCTGATACCTTCGGAACCCCGCTCGAGCCGGCCGCTGCAGATGACCGCCGCGCCGATGCCGGTCGCCATCTTGATGAAGAGCACGTCCTGCGCCTCATGCCAGTGCTCGTAGACCTCGCCGAGCGCCATCACATTGACGTCGTTATCGACGAGGACCGGAACCGGCCATCGGGCCGCGAACCAGCAGGGCACGTCGAAGCCATCCCAGCCAGGCATGATGGGCGGGTTGTTCGGCCGGCCGCTGGAGAACTCAACCGGCCCCGGCAGCCCGATGCCGACCGCGGAGAGTTCGTCTTCCCGGCGGCCGATCTCCTCGAGCAAGGCGAGCGCGGTCTCGACGATCCAGCCGAGCATCGGTTCGGGCCCGTCGCTCACGCGCCGGGGTTCGGCGTGCCGGGCCAGGATGCTCCCCCCGAGGTCCGCCAGCGCAACCTGGGCGTGCCCTCCGCCGACGTCTGCGGCGAGAATCAGCCGCGATTCCGCGCGGAAGACGAACCGCGCAGGCGGCCGCCCGCCGGAGGAAGCCGCCTCCCCCGCGGGGCCGATGAGGCCCGACGCCAGCAGGGAGTCGATCCGTGACGCGACGGTCGTCCGCGCCAGGCCGGTGGCCTCGACGAGCTCGGCCCGGGTGCGAGGGCGCCCGTCCCGCAACAGCTGGAAGAGGTCTCCGGGCCCGTAGATCCCGAAGCTGCGCCGCTCCGTTGCCGCCATCGCCCCACACCTCATGTCTTCGACCGAACTAGGAGTCCGCCTGCGGCTGGCACCGCGGCGGACTTATGTCATCGATCCATCATAAGTCGCGGCAAGCACGGGCGATACCCGGCCCTGCCCGCGGAGGCCGGTGATATATTCGCGCCCATGACCTCTTTACGTTGGGGGATCCTCGCCACGGGCGGGATCTCGGGAATGTTCGCTCGCGATGCACGGGCCGCCGGGCTGACACTGGCCGCCGTCGGCTCGCGGTCCGCCGGCGCCGCGGAGGCGTTCGCGGCCGAGCACTCGATCCCGCGGTCGTACGGCTCGTACACGGAACTCGCCGCCGCCGACGGCGTCGACATCATCTACATCGGCACGCCGCATCCCTGGCACTTCGAGAACGCGCTGCTCGCCCTCGAGCACGGCAAACACGTCCTCGTAGAGAAGCCGTTCACCCTCAATCAGCGCGAGGCGATCGTGCTGCGCGAGGCCGCCCGCGCCCGCGGGCTGCTCCTGCTGGAGGCCATGTGGACGCGCTACCTGCCGCACATGGTGCGGATCCGCGAGATCGTCGCCTCCGGCGCCCTCGGAGAGCTGCGGGCGCTATCGGCCGACCACACGCAGTCACTACCGACCGCGCCGGAGCACCGGATCAATGATCTCTCGCTCGGCGGCGGCGCGCTGCTCGACCTGGGCGTCTATCCGGTCTCGTTCGCGTGGGATGTGCTCGGGCGGCCCGAGAAAATCCAGGCGTCCGCCCGATTCGGCGCGACCGGGGCGGACACCGAAATCGCGACCGTCTTCACCCACGCCTCGGGTGCCGTGTCGACGACTCTCTCCGCCGCGCATTCCGCCGGCCCCAACCGCGCGTGGATTCTGGGCACCAAGGGCCGCATCGAGATCGACCCCTTCTGGTTGGCCGCCACCGGCTTCACCCACTACGGGCCGGACGGCACCGTCGTCGAACGCTTCGAGTCGGACATTGCCGGCCGCGGGATGCAGTTCCAGGCGCTCGCCGCCGAGCGGCTCGTCGCGAACGGCGATCTCGACGACGGGGCGCTGGGCATCGACGAGTCCGTCGAGATCATGGGCACGCTCGATGCGATCCGCGCCCAGATCGGGCTCACCTACCCGCAGGAATCGGCCGCGGGCGTGCGCTAGAACAGCTGGACGGGTTTGACGATGTCCGCGTAGATCAGCAGCACACCCATCGTCAGCAGGAGCCCGGCGACCACGTAGGTCACCGGGAGCAGCTTCGCGATGTCCACGGGCCCCGGGTCCTTGCGCTTGAACAGCTTCGCGAAGCCGCGCCGGAGCGTCTCCCAGAGAGCGCCGGCGACGTGCCCGCCGTCGAGCGGCAGCAGCGGGATCAGGTTGAAGACGAACAGGGCGATATTCAAGCTGGCGATCAGCCCGACGAGGGTCGACGCCCGATCCTGCAGCGGGATCTCCTCCATCGCCGAAACCTCACCGGCGATCCGGCCGACGCCGACGACGGAGATCGGCCCGTTCACATCGCGCGGTGCGTCCGTGAAGGCGGCTTTGCCCACCGCGACCATACGCGCCGGCAGATCCAGCACGACGTCGGCAACGGCCTTGACGTTCTCACCCACCTTGCCCGGGACCTCGGTGATCGGCAGGGTCATGAGCCGCTGCTCGGAACCCATGCCGACGAATCCGACCTCGATCATCTTGACCTCGCCGTCCGCGCCGGTCGCGGGTCGACCGATAGCGTCGAACTCGGGTCGCTCGGTCAGCATCGGCGTGATCGTCGTGCTGCGCGTCTGGCCGTCGCGCTCGTAGGTCACCGGCACGGTCTCACCCGCGGTCGCCCGGATCATCTCCGTGAGCCGCATCCAGTCCCACTCGGCGATGGCGGCGCCGTTGTACTCGGTGATCACGTCGCCCGGCAGCAGCCCGGCGGCGTAGGCCGGGGCTTCGGGGTCGCCGCTGACGCAGGAGACGTCGCCGGCCTCGGCCCGCTCGGCCTGCACCGCCGCGGGCACGACGCACTGGTGCACCTCGGAGAGCCGGACCGTGTTCTGGTAGGTGCCCACGCCGCTGATCAGGATCGCCAGCAGCACGAAGGCGATGATGAGGTTCATCAGCGGTCCGCCGAGCATGATGATGATGCGCTTGTAGACGGGCAGCTGGTAGAACATGCGGTTCTCGTCGCCGGGCTGCAGCTGCTCCGCTGAGGCCCGGCGGGCGTCGTCGGCCAGCTGCTGGAAGACGCCTGTGGTCGTCGGTCGGGCCGTCGCGGCCGCGGAGGCGCCCAGGTCGGTGGCCCCGACGTCGCCCTTGCCCTTCGCGGGCGGGTACATGCCGATCATGGCGACGTAGCCGCCGAGCGGGATGGCCTTGATGCCGTACTCGGTCTCGCCCTTCTTCTTCGACCAGAGCGTCGGGCCGAAACCGATCATGTACTGCGGGGCGCGCACGCCGAACAGCTTGGCCGGCACGAGGTGGCCGACCTCGTGCAACGCGATCGAGACCGCGATACCGATCAGGACGATCAACACGCCCGCAACAAACAACAGAATGCTCACAACACTCCCAAACGAACGCGGGCCGCATTTCGTGCCCATTCCTCAGCGGCGAGCACGGCCTCCACGGTGAGCTCGGCGCCCACCGTCGCCGCGGCGTCGTACTCCCCGACCACCGCCGCGATCGTGTCGACGATGTCGAGGAAGCCGATGCGGCGCGCGTGGAACGCCTCGACGGCCTCCTCGTTCGCCGCGTTGTAGACGGCCATGTGGGTACCGGACGCGGCGGCGGCCTGCTTGGCGAGCCGGATGGCGCCGAAGGTGTCCTCGTCGAGCGGCTCGAAGGTCCAGGCCGCGGCGGTGGTGAAGTCGACGGGCCGAGCGGCGGCGGGCACGCGGTGCGGCCAGCCGAGCCCGAGCGCGATCGGCAGCTTCATGTCCGGCGGGGACGCCTGGGCCAGGATCGAGCCGTCGACGAACTCGACCATCGAGTGGATCACGGACTGCGGGTGCACGACCGGCTCGATCCGCTCGAGCGGGACGTCGAAGAGCAGGTGGGCCTCGATGACCTCAAGCGCCTTGTTGACCATGGTGGCCGAGTTGGTGGTGACGACGCGGCCCATGTCCCACGTGGGGTGGGCGAGCGCCTGCTCGGGTGTCACGGCGGCGAACTCGGCGCGCGTGCGCCCACGGAACGGCCCGCCGGAGGCGGTCACGATGAGCCGGGCGACCTCGCCGGCGCCGCCGGAGCGCAGGGCCTGGGCGAGCGCGGAGTGCTCGGAGTCGACGGGCACGATCTGCCCGGGCGCGGCGCAGTCCTTCACCAGGGCGCCGCCGACGATGAGCGATTCCTTGTTGGCGAGCGCGAGCAAGTGCCCTGCGCGCAGCGCGGCCAGGGTCGGGGCCAGTCCGATGGATCCAGTGATCCCGTTCAGCACGACGTCGGCGCCCACCCACCCGGCGATGCTCGCGGCGGCGTCGGGTCCGGCGAAGAGCTGCGGGCGGTATCCGCCCGGCCCGGTCGTCGCGACGCCCGCCGCGGAAGCTGCGGATTCGATCGCGTTCGCCAGGGCCTCGACGGTCCCGGAGGCGGCGCCGACGGCCTCGGCCCGGGTGGCGACCGCCTGCCGGGCGAGCAACTCGACGTTGGCGCCGCCGGAGAGCGCGGCGACCTCGAAGCGTTCGGGCGCGGCGGCGATCACCTCGAGCCCCTGCGTGCCGATGGAGCCGGTCGACCCGATCAGCGTGACGCGGCGCGGGCGCGCGTCGTCGAGGCGCTCCAGGGGGAAGGCAAAGGTTGATTCACTCACCCGCCCCATTCTTCCAGACGCGCTCAGGCCGCCGAGCCCGCGCCGGCGGCGGGCTGCTCGACCGCGGCCCGGCGGCCGCTGCCGACGACGACAGCCCAGCCGTACGCAAGCACGAGGCCGACGACGACGGTGCTGTGATAGCCGAACCGTTCACCAGCGAACTGCAGGCCGGCCAGGTAGTAGGAGGAGACGCACAGCACGGTGAACACCAGCCCCACCACACCGGCGGCCCGGCTCGGGCGCCCCGACGAGTAAAGCAGGATGACGGCGACCACGAGGAACAGTGCCGGGATGCCGCCGACGATGACGCTCGCCGAGATCGGGTCGATCTCTATCCTGTTTGCGGCCATTTGCAGGCGCGGATAGACGGTGACGAACGCCTCCGCCCCGAGAATCGAGGCGAGTGTTGCGCCGACGGCGGCGCCGATGATGGATTTCACGTGGTTCCCCTAGGGATGAGATACGACGAATGGGTCGGGTCCAATCTGCCAAACCCGCGCCCCCGTGTCACATCCCGACCTCGCGCGCCGACCTGTGAGTCCTCACAGGTCGGCGCGGGCCCCGGTCAATCGTCGCTGACCTGCACGTCGACGTCGATGTTCCCGCGCGTCGCGTTGGAGTAGGGGCAGACCTGGTGTGCACGGTCTGCGAGCTCCCGGGCCAGGGACGGCTCGATGCCGGGCAGGACGACCTCCAGGGTGACGGCGAGGCCGAAACCGCCGTCGTCGTTGCTGCCGATCTGCACGCGCGCGCCGACGCTGGAACCGTCGATCTTGACCTTGCGCTCGCGGGCAGCGAGGGCCAGCGCACTGTGGAAGCAGGCCGAGTAGCCGGCGGCGAAGAGCTGCTCCGGGTTGGACCCGTTGCCGGATCCTCCCATGGCGGCGGGCACGGCGAGCTCGAGGTCGACTCGCCCGTCCGGGGTGCTGACGCGGCCATCGCGGCCGGCTCCGACGGCGAGGGCTTCTGCGGTGTAAAGAGCGTTCATGGGGTTTCCTTCCGATGGTCGACGCCGCAGCGGCGTCAGGAGCACAGCTTGGCGACCAGGCTGCGCAGGTGATTGGCCTCATCACTGGTGAGGCCGAGCCGGCCGAAGAGTTCGGCCGGGATGCCCTCGGCCCGCCGCCGCAGTCCAGCCCCGGCGTCGGTGAGATGCACGCGCACCCGGCGCTCGTCTGCATCGTCCCGACGGCGCTCGACGAGCCCGGCCGCGGCCAGGCGCTTGAGTAGCGGCGACAGGGTGCCGCTGTCCAGGTGCAGGCGCTGACCGATCGCGGAGACCGGCGCACCGTCCGCCTCCCACAGCACGAGCATGACGAGGTACTGCGGATAGGTCAGCGCCAGCGGCGCCAGCAGCTCGCGGTAGGCGGCGGCGATCCGCTGCTGCGCCGAGTACACGGGGAAGCACAGCTGCGCCTCCAGAGAGAGCAGATCGCGGGGCGGGTTGTCGGGCATGCGTTAAAAATAGCGCACAATTAAGTTGTGCGCAACCTAAATTCCCGCTCCCCCGCGCCCGGCAAGGAGCCGCGCCTTCTTCAACACCACCTCGTCCACCATCTGACCGCGGAAGGTGAACGCGCCGGCCCGTTCCTCCGCCTCAGCCAGCAGCGCACGGGCCCACTCGAGCTGCTCGGGGCTCGGCCGGTAGCCGGCGCGGATGACCTCTACCTGCCCTGGATGGATGCACGCCGTCGCGGCAAATCCCTGAGCGACGGCGTCTTCGACCTCGGCCACGAGGCCCACGTGGTCACGCACGTCGAGGTAGACGGCGTCAATGGCCGCCTTGCCGTACGCACCGGCGGCGAGCCGGACCTGGGCTCGCGCCTGCGCCGGCACGGAACGGTACGCACCCAGCGCCGCCCCGCCGTCGTCGCCCGTGCCCCGCCCGCCGCTGTGCCGGCTGGCCGTCCCGCCGAGCGAGGCGATGAGGTCCTCGGCGCCCCACATGAGCGCCACGACGTTCTCCTCGGCCGCGATCGCGGGGGCATTGACGACGCCGAGGGCGGTCTCGACGAGCGCGATCACGCGATACCCGGCGAGCGCGCGGACCTGTTCGCGCGTCTCGGCCTTGGCGAGCATGACGTAGCGCAGGCCGGAGGCTTCGAGGGTGCGCACGTCGGCGGCGAAGTCCGCGCTGCCGGCAGGATTGACGCGCAGGATGGCGCGGTCGGGATCCAGCCGCGCGCCCAGCACGGCCTCGCGGGCCGCCGGCCGGGCGTCGGGCAGCACCGCGTCCTCGAGGTCGACGATGACCGCGTCGGCGCGCTCAAGCGCCTTGCCGAAACGCTCGGGGCGGTCGGCCGGGCAAAACAGGATCGCGGGGCCGAGCCCGAAGCCCTCGCTCATGCCTGGACCTCGCCCGCGAGCGACTTCTCGTGCGCGGCGCGTTCCCACATCAGGCAGGAGCGGGTGGCCTCCGCGACGACGGTGCCGTCCTGGTTGCGGCCGGTGTGCCGCATCGTGACCACGCCCTGCCCCGGCCGTGACGAGGACGGTCGCACCTCGACGATCTCCGTCTCGGTGTAGAGCGTGTCGCCGTGGAAGAGGGGCGCCGGGAAACGGATGTCGCTCAGGCCGAGCTGGGCGACGATGGTGCCCTGCGTGACCTGCGCGACGGACTGGCCGACAAGCGTGGCGAGCGTGAACATCGAGTTCACGAGGCGGGCCCCGAGGGGTTGCTTGGCGCTCCAGGCGGCGTCGAGATGCAGGGCCTGCGTGTTCATCGTCATCGTGGTGAACAAGACGTTGTCACTCTCGGTCATCGTGCGGCCGGGGCTGTGCACGTACACGTCCCCCGCCTCCAGCTCGTCGAGGTAGCGTCCGCGCTGTTCGAAGCGCCGGGCGGCGTTTTGCTCACCCATGCCTACAGCCCCAGCTCGCGGGCGATGAGCATGAGCTGGACCTCAGTCGTGCCCTCGCCGATCTCGAGGATCTTGGAGTCACGGTAGTGGCGGGAGACGAGGAACTCGTTCATGAACCCGTACCCGCCGAACACCTGGGTCGCGTCGCGGGCATTATCCATGGCCGCCTCGCCGGCGACGAGCTTGGCGATGGCGGCCTCCGTCTTGAAGGGCTTGCCGGCCAGCATGTTGGACGCCGCCTTGTAGTACGCGAGGCGGGCGGTGTGGGCGCGCGTCTGCATGCGGGCGATCTTGAACGCGATCGCCTGATTGGAGCCGATGTTGCGCCCGAACTGCTCGCGCTCCTTGGCGTAGCGCACGGACTCGTCGACACAGCCCTGCGCGGCCCCGGTGGCCAGCGCGGCGATCGCGATGCGGCCCTCGTCGAGGATGGAGAGGAAATTCGCGTAGCCGCGGCCGCGGACGCCAAGCAGGTTCTCCTCGGGCACACGCACGTTCTTGAGCGTCAGCGGGTGTGTGTCGGAGGCATTCCAGCCGACCTTGTTGTAGGCGGGCTCGGCGGTGAACCCCTCCGCGTCGGTGGGGACGATGATCGTGGAGATCTCTTTCTTGAGGCTCCCGTCCTCACGCTCGCTCGTCCCGGTCACGGCGGTCACGGTCACGTGCTGGGTGATGTCGGTGCCGGAGTTGGTGATGAACTCCTTGGTGCCGTTGATGACCCACTCGCCGTTCTCCAGCTTGGCGGTCGTACGCGTGCCCGACGCATCCGACCCGGCCCCGGACTCGGTCAAACCGAATCCGGCGAGCGCCTCACCGGAGGCGAGCTTGGGCAGCCACGTGCCCTTCTGTTCGTCGGTCCCGAACCGGTAGATGGGCATGGCGCCGAGCGAGACGCCGGCCTCAAGCGTGATCGCGCAGGACTGGTCGACCCGGGCGATCTCCTCGAGCGCGAGGGAGAGCGCGAAGTAATCGCCGCCCATCCCGCCATGCTCCTCCGGGAACGGCAGGCCGAAGAGGCCCATTTGCCCCATCTGGGCGACGATCTCGTAGGGGAAACTGTGTTCCTCGTCGTGCTTCGCGGAGACCGGGGCGATGACCTCGTCGGCGAAGTCGCGCACGGTGTCGACGAGGTCCTGGTATTCCTCTTCCAGTTCAAAGTTCGGCATGATTCAGGCTCCTTCGCCAGTCGTTGGTTCGTGGTTGGCTGCGTCGGGGGTGACGCTCGCCAGTACTTGGTCCTTCGCGACCTGGTCGCCGACGCCGACATGCACGGTGACCGTGCCCGCGATGCCCGCCAGCAGCGGGTGCTCCATCTTCATCGCCTCGATACTCAGCAACGGCTGCCCGGGCTCGACCCGGTCGCCGGTCGCGACCGAGGCGGAGACCACGGCTCCGGGCATCGGCGCCGCGACGTCGGGGTCGCCGCCGGCCACCTCGCGCTCGAGCAGGGCGAGGTCGCGGTGCAGCTTCTCACGCCGGCCCAGCAGCCGCACGGGTGCGGCCCGGCCGCCCGCGGCGAACCACGCTCCGCCGCCGGGGGCACGCGCAACGAGGGCGCGTCCGGCGTCCCCGCCGGCCAGCCGGACCTCGTCTTTCTCGCCATCGAGGCGCGAGCCGGTCCCGTCGGATCCGACGTCGAGGCTGAACGTTTCGCCGTCGACGTCGAGGTGGACGGTACGACGACGGTGTTCACCCAGGCGCCAGCCGTCGCCGGCCTGCCACGGCGCCGGTTTCTCGCTGTCCTCGCCGGCGGCCGTTCGATCGAGGTGCCGCAGCGCCGCCACCGCGAATTTGCGTTCGGTCGTGGTCAGTTCCCGGGAGGCGAACGGGCCGCGCCGCTCGATCAGGTTCGTGTCGAGGCGGCCGGCAACGACGTCGTCGTCCGCAAGGAGGAACCGCAAGTACTCGAGGTTGGTCGCGACGCCGAGGACGACGGAGTCGCCGAGCGCGGCGTCGAGCCGCGCGAGCGCCTCGGCGCGGTCGGCGCCGTGGGCGATGACCTTGGCGATCATCGGATCGAAGGTGGGGCTGACGGAACCCGAACCCTCGAGCGCGGAGTCGACGCGAACCCCCTCACCGGCGGGCAAGTCGACCCGGAACGCGAACCCGCTGGAGGGCAGGAAGCCGGCGGCGGGATCCTCGGCGTAGAGGCGGGCCTCGACCGCGTGGCCGGAGAGTTCGACCTCGTCCTGGGCGAAGTCGAGCGCGCCCCCGGCGGCGATCCGGATCTGCTGCTCCACGAGGTCCAGCCGGGCATCGCGGACCCGCACGACCTCCTCCGTCACGGGGTGCTCGACCTGCAGCCGCGTGTTCATCTCCATGAAGAAGAACTCGTCCGGCGCGTCGTCGGAGACGAGGAACTCGACCGTGCCAGCGCCGCGGTAGCCGACGGATTCCGCAGCGCGCACGGCGGCGGCCCCGAGGTCGGCGCGGATCTGCGGTCCCCGGGCCAGCAACTCGAGCAGGGGCGCCGGGGCCTCTTCGATCACCTTCTGGTGGCGACGCTGCAGCGAGCACTCGCGTTCGGCGAGGTGCACCGTCTTCCCGTGGGCGTCAGCAAGGACCTGAACCTCGATGTGGCGGGGGCGGGTCACGAGGCGCTCCAGGAAGAGCGTGTCGTCGCCGAAGGCGCTCGCGGCCGTGCGCCGAGCCGACGCCAGCGCGTCGGGCAGCTGCGCAGGCGACTCGACGGCGAACATGCCTTTGCCGCCACCCCCGGCGGAGGGCTTGATGAGCAGCGGGAACCCGATCGACGCGGCCGCGTCGGTCAGCTCAGCATCACTCAGGCCCGGCTCGGCGATCCCGGGGACCACCGGCACCCCGTACGCGCCCACGTGATTCTTGGAGCGGATTTTGTCGCCCATGAGGTTAATCGCCTCGCTGGGCGGGCCGATGAACACGATCCCGGCCGCCTCGAGGGCCAGGGCGAAGTCGACGTTCTCGGAGAGGAAACCGTATCCGGGGTGCACGGCCTGCGCGCCGCTGCGGCGGCAGGCGTCCACCACGGCATCGATGTCGAGGTAGGTCTCGGTCGCGCCCGCGTGCCGGGCGTCGCCGAGCGCGACGGCGTCGTCGGCCAGGCGCACGTGCAGGGCGTCGGCGTCGTCGGGTGCGTAGACGGCTACCGAGCGGATGCCTAGGCGCTTCAGCGTGCGGATGACACGCACGGCGATCTCGCCGCGGTTGGCGATCAGGACGGTGTCGAAGAGTTCAGTCATGTCGATCCCTTACATCCGGAAGACGCCGAAGCCGGTGTCCGGCAGCGGCTGGCGGGAGCAGACGTCGAGGGCGAGGCCGAGGACCCGGCGGGTGTCACCCGGGTCGATGATGCCGTCGTCCCACAGCCGCGCGGTTGAGTAGTACGGGTTGCCCTGCGCCTCGTATTGGTCGCGGATGGGACGCTTGAAGTCCTCCTCGGCCTCCGCACTCCACGTCTCGCCCTTAGCCTCGAGGCCGTCGCGGCGGACCGTGGCGAGCACGCTGGAGGCCTGGTTTCCGCCCATGACGGAGATGCGCGCGGCGGGCCACATCCAGAGGAAGCGGGGCGAGTAGGCGCGCCCGCACATCGAGTAGTTGCCCGCGCCGAACGAGCCGCCGATCACGACCGTCAGCTTCGGGACGCGGCACGTGGCGACCGCGGTGACCATCTTGGCCCCGTGTTTGGCGATGCCGCCGGCCTCGTAGTCGCGGCCGACCATGAACCCGGAGATGTTTTGCAGGAACACAAGCGGGATGCCGCGCTGGTCGCACAGCTCGATGAAGTGCGCGCCCTTCTGCGCCGACTCGGCGAACAGGATCCCGTTGTTCGCGACGATGCCGACGGGGTGGCCATGGATGCGAGCGAAACCCGTCACGAGGCTCGACCCGTAGGCGGCCTTGAACTCGTGGAAGCCGCTCGCGTCGACGGTCCGGGCGATGACCTCGTGCACGTCGTAGCCCGCGTTCACATCAACCGGCACGGCCCCGTAGAGCTGGTCCGGGTCCACCGCCGGGTCGGCGCCGGGGCGCACGTCCCACACCGGCTCCGCGGGCGGCGGGAGCGTCTCAATGATGTCTCTCACGATCTGCAGGGCGTGCGCGTCGCTCTCGGCGAGATGGTCGACGACGCCGCTCGTCTTGGCGTGCACGTCGCCGCCGCCGAGCTCCTCGGCCGTGACGACCTCGCCGGTCGCCGCCTTCACGAGCGGCGGACCGCCGAGGAAGATCGTGCCCTGATTGCGCACGATGACCGTCTCGTCGCTCATGGCCGGCACGTAAGCGCCGCCGGCCGTGCAGGAGCCGAGCACGGCCGCGATCTGCGGGATCTTGGCCGCGGAGAGCTGCGCCTGATTGTAGAAGATGCGCCCGAAGTGATCACGGTCGGGGAAAACCTCGTCCTGCTTCGGCAGGAACGCGCCGCCGGAGTCGACGAGATAGACGCATGGCAGGCGGTTCTCCCGGGCGATCTCCTGGGCGCGCAGGTGCTTCTTAACCGTGACCGGCAGGTAGGTGCCGCCCTTGACGGTCGCATCGTTGCAGACCACCATGACGTGGCGGCCGTGCACAAGGCCGATGCCGGCGATGACCCCGGCAGCCGGTGCCTCGCCGTCGTACATGTCCTCCGCCGCGAGCGGGGCGACCTCTAAGAAGGGTGAGCCGTCGTCGAGCAGGTGATCGACGCGATCTCGTGGCAGCAGCTTGCCGCGGGACAGGTGGCGCTGGCGCGACTTCTCGGGGCCGCCGCGGGCGGCGCGGGCGAGACGCTCGCGCAGTTCCGCGGCAAGCGCGCGCTGCCCGGCCTCGTTGGCCGCAAACGCGGCGGAGGCGGGGTCGACGTGCGTGGGCAGGGTCTCCATCGACAACCTTCACAGTTAAGGATCACTAACTACCTCACAGGTTAGTGTTGATTAACTACACGTGTCCAGCCTTTCCGTGAGGCAGGGCACATAGGATGTGAATCCACCGTCAGTACAGGACCAGACATGACCGAATCTCCGCTGCCCGAGACCCAGACCACCGGCGAACGGCGCCAGTCCAAAGAGGAGCGCCGCGCCGCCTATCTCGGCGCCGCCGCGCGACTGTTCGCCAGCCACGGCTACCGCGGCGTGTCGATCGAAGACCTCGGCGCCGCCTGTGGCGTGAGTGGACCGGCTGTCTACCGGCATTTCGCGAACAAGCAGGCCGTGCTCGCCGACCTGCTGCTGGGGGTCAGCCGGTCGCTGCTCGACGGCGGCAGGTTGGTCGCCAGCGACGGGCCCGCACCCGACGTCGTGCTGCAGCGCCTCGTCGCGTTCCAGGCCGACTTCGCGCTGTCGAACGCCGACGTCATCCGGGTTCAGGACCGCGACCTGGGCAACCTCGACGATTCCAGTGCGGGTGAGGTCCGCCGTCTGCAGCGCGACTACATCGCGGTCTGGACCGCGCAGTTGCAGCGACTGCACCCCCAGGAGAGCTCCGACGGCGCCCGGCAGCGCGCGCAGGCGGTCTTCGGGCTGCTGAACTCGACCCCGCACTCCAACACGAAAGAGGACCCCGCGACGCAGAGGTCACGTCTCGTCGCGATGGCATGGGCAGCGCTGTCCGCACCGGTACGCTAGAGAACAGAACGTGTCGCGCGGGATGCGCGGCACCGAGCTATGCCCCTGAACAGGTGCCGCGCATCCAGGGCACCGAACAGAGAAAGAGGAACGCCGTGAACCTACGCCCCGTGGAGCCAGCGGATCTCGACTGGTTTTTTGAGCACCAGCAGGACTCCGAGGCCAACATCATGGCAGGTTTTACCGCCAAGAACCCTTCGGATCGCGGCGTCTTCGACCACCACTGGTCGTCGATGCTCGCGGACCCCGACGTCACCGTGCGCACCATCGAGCACGACGGCCGCGTCGTCGGCTCCGTGATGGCCTACCCGAACGACGGATACCAGGAGATCAGTTTCTGGACGGACAAGGCGTACTGGAGCCGCGGCGTGACCACGAGCGCCGTGGACGCCTTCTTGGCGGAGTTCGCCGAGCGGCCGATCCGGGCCCGCGTCGTCACCGACAACATCGGTTCGCAGAAGGTGCTCGAGCGCCGCGGTTTCCAGATCGTCGGCGAGGCCGAGGGCTTCGCCAACGCTCGCGCCGCCGTCGTCAAGGAATACATCATGGAGCTCTCCTAGAGCGAGCCCCTCCATGTCGCAACGTCGCCCCACCGCCCAGGACGTGGCCAAACGCGCAGGTGCCTCCCGCAGCGCCGTCTCCATGGTCATGAACGGGAACGCCGACGGCAACGTCGCGCCCGACATGCAGGAGCGGATCCGCAGCGCCGCCGCGGAACTGGAATACACGCCGAATCCGATCGCCTCGGGCCTGCGCCGGCAGCGCTCGCAGATGATCGGCATCGTCACCGATGAGGCGGCTTCCAGCCCATTCGCCGGGCGCATGCTCGCCGGCGCGTCGAAGGCCGCCTCCGAGCGTGGCTACCTGACCGTCATCGCCGACGCCGGCGCGCCCAACGCGGACCCGTCGTCGTTCATCGACGAGTTGCGTCGCCGCCGCGTCGATGGCCTGCTCCTCGCGAGCCAGCGCCTGCGCACCGTCGACGTCCCAGACGGCCTGCGGCTCCAGCCCGGGATCCTGACCAACTGCCGCGACCGCCTCGGCTCATTCCCCTCGATCATCCCCGACGAGGTGCGCGGGGGCCGGGAGGCCGCCGAGCACCTCATCGGCCTCGGCCACCGGCGGATCGCCTGGATCGGCGGAGACGACGACGACGACGCGGCTCCCGCCCGCATCGCCGGCCTCCAGGCGGCGCTCGCCGCGGTCGGGCTCCCCGCCGCTGAGCTGCACGCCGGAGAGTGGGACATCCGGGACGGCTACCAGGGGGCTGAGCGGATCTTCGAGCGACCGGCCGACCAGTGGCCTGACGCCATCTTCTGCGCGTGCGACCGTGTTGCGGTCGGCGTGCTGCTCTATGCGGGCGCCCACGGCATCTCGGTGCCAGGTGACGTCTCGGTCATGGGGTACGACGACCAGCGCCACCTGGCGGACGCGACCGTTCCCGGCATCACGACCATGTCGCTACCGCACGAGGCCATGGGACGAGAGGCGGCCCGGCGCGTCATCGACGAGCTCGAGGGCGCCCCCACCACCGAGGCCGCGACGACGCTGTTGCAATGCCCCCTCGTCGCGCGGGCCTCGACCGCGCCGCGGACCTCTCGCGCGACCTGACGCGGCATCCGCGGCCACGCCTTGACTCTTTGGCGCCCCGCGCACGCAGTTCCACCCGGGAGGCACGAGAACCGGGAGGGGCGCCACACTGATGCGCGACACCCCTCCCGGCTCTCAGACGTGGCGGACTACTCGGACCGGTAGTCGACGTCCATGGCGTGGAGCGTCCAGACCTCGACGACGGCGCCCTCCTTGGCGCGGACGGCCCACCTCTGTTCCGGTGTGGGGTAGGCCCTCACCGTGTGCGCGACGGCGTCCCCGCGGAAGGCCTCGACGACGCTGTGGTCGATGAAGACGCGCAGCCCCGCCGACGCGTCCAGCCGGAGCACGCTTTCCTCCCGGCTGCGGCCCTCGCCCTCGGCGGTCACGAGGACCAGCTCGACAAACGACTCGCTCGGCCCGACAACGATCTCGGCCAGGTCGCCCAGCTCCTGCAGGACGCCTCCGGCGAGGGTCGCGCTGGAGGCCCGGAGCGCCTCCAGCTGCGGGGCCGGTTCGACGACGAGGCGTTCTCCCTCGAGCCGGAGTCGGCGCGGCAGGGTCAGCACGCCGGCCCAGCCCGCGTCGTCGGCAAAGACCTCGTCGCGGCCCTCCCAGGACCACCCCCACAGCAGCGGGTTGGCTCCGGCACCCCGGCCCCCATCCACCAGCGCCTGGGGCGCATAGAAGTCGGGGCCCGTGTCGGCGACGCCGCCGCCGGCGACCTCGAAAGCGAAGGGCAGGGGTCCGGCGTCGTCGACGAGATCGCCGACCAGATAGGAGACGCCTGAGAGCAGGTGCTTCCCATCAACCCAACGCCACTGGGAAAGCAGCATTACCCAGCGCCCGTCGACCTGCACGAGCTGCGGGCACTCCCAGATCTCGGCCGGGGCGATCTCCCAGGCCCGCGTGTTCCGCGAATCCAGGAGGCGGCCTAGATAGCGCCAGTCGTCGAGGTCCTCGACGTCGTACAGGAGCACGGCCGGCTCGCCGTCCGGCGAGCCTGCGCCCTGAAGCGCGTACCGGTGCCCCCGGTGGGTGAACAGGAAGGGGTCGCGGACGTCGGTGACGCCCTCGCCTTCCGGCATGCCCGTCGCGGTACGCGCGGCGCCGCGGTCGTCCAGCTTGCTCCACGTGTCGAGCGCCGCGTCGGTGCTGCGCGCGAGCACGACGCTCGAGGCGCCGCCCTCCTGCTGCACTCCGGTGTAGACGAGCGTCGGGACGCCGTCGTCGAGCGTCGCGACGCCCGACCAGCAGCCGAACGCGTCCGGCCCGTCGGCGTCCGGGGCGATCGCGACGGGGTGCTCGGTCCACCGCACCAGGTCCGGCGAGCTCAGGTGGGCCCAGTTGATGCGGTGGTGGCGCGCCGATTCCGGGTTGTATTGGCAGAAGACGTGGTAGCGGCCCTCGTAGTGGAGGAGGCCGTTGGGGTCGTTGAGCCAGCCGCGCCGCGGGCGTGGGTGGATCCTCGGCCGCATCCGGTCCGTACCGGCGGGCCTGCCGGATGAGGGCGCGGGCCGGGTGATCGTCAGATCGCTCACGTGGTTTTCCTTCTCCTTGACAGTCATGGTCTCCGGGCTACTTGCCGACGCCGGCGGTCAGGCCCGCCCGCAGGCTGCGCTGGCCGAAGAAGAAGACGACGAGCGCCGGGAGCATCGAAAGGATCACGCCGGCGAGCACCACGGAGATGCTGCCGGTGCCCATGTTGCCCTGAAGCGACACGAGTCCGAGCGGGAGGGTGAAGTTCTCCTCCGAGATCGTCAGGATGAGCGGCCGGAAGAACTCGTTCCAGTGGTAATTGAACGCCAGGATGCCCACGATCGCCATGCCCGGCGTCGCCAGCGGCAGGTAGACGGACCGGAAGATCCGCCACTGGCTGGCGCCGTCGATCTCGGCGGCCTCAGCGAGCTCCGCCGGGACACCCATGAAGTACTGCCGCATCAAGAAGGTGCCGAACGCTGTCGGGATGGCGGGGATGATGAGCGCCAGCAGCGTGTCCGCCAGGCCCATGCCGCGGATGATCATGAAGACGGGAACGATCGTGACCTGGACGGGGATCATCATGGTGGCTAGGACGAGCCCGAAGAGGAGCTTGTTGCCCTTGAACGTCAACCGGGCGAACGCGTAGCCGGCCATGGCTGCGGTGATCATCTGCCCCGCCGCGATGAAGCCGGTCATCAGGGCCGAGTTCAGGACCAGCCGGATCATGTCGATCTGCGCGAAGACCTCGGAGTATGAGGTGAAGTCCGGGTCCCACGGAATGAACCGGGGCGGGAGATTGAACGATTCCGAGGGCAGGCGCAGCGAGGTGGAGAGCGTCCACATCACCGGGCCGAGCGTCAGGACGGCGGCCACCAGCAGGATTGCGAGGCGGCCGATCAGCGCCGGGTTGAACGGCTTGCGGGGCTTTCGACGCAGTCGAGGAGCGACCGGTTTTTCTGTCTGGGTAGTCATGCGAGCCTCACTGGTAGAAGACGAATCGGCGGCTGAGCTGGAACTGCACGTAGGTGACGGCCATGATCAGCAGCATCAGGACCAGGCCGATCGCGGAGGCGCGACCGAACTCGAGTTGCTCGAAAGCCGACTCGAAGACCACCATGACGGCGCTGCGGGTCGAGTCGCCCGGTCCACCGCGAGTCAGTACGTACGGCTGGTCAAAGACCTGCAGGGCCGTGATCACGGCCATGACGGAGGCAACCAGGGTGGTCGGGCTCAGCAGCGGCATCGTCACGTTGATGAACTTCTTGAGCCCGGAGGCCCCGTCGAGCTCAGCGGCCTCGTACACGTCCTTGGGGATGTTCCCGAGTCCGCCGACGAAGAGCAGGAAGGAGAACCCGAAGTTCTGCCACACGTAGACGATGATGACGACGGCGGCCGCACCGGCCGGCGTCGTCAGCCACGGCACGGGGGCCAAACCGACGAGGCCGATAAGCCAGTTCACGACGCCGAACTGCTCGTTGAACAGGTAACCCATGAAGATCGACACGGAGGCAGCCGAGAGCACCAGCGGGAAGAAGAACGTCGAGCGGAAGAAGACGCGGAGCCAGTCCGGCAGCTTCTCCTGGATCAAGCTGGCCAGCAGCAGGGCGATGCCCAGCTGCAGCGTGACCGCGATGACGACGAACACGATGGTGTTCAGGAAACTGACCCGGACCGTCGGGTCCAGCGCGATGTCGGCGAAGTTCGCCAAGCCGACGAACTCCGGCGCGGAGATGATGTCCCAGCGGAAGAAGGCAAGCAGGAGCGAGCCGATGATCGGCACAATCGTGAAGACGCCCATGCCGATCAGCGTCGGGGCCAGCAGGACCCAGGCGAAGAGGTTCTTCTTCCGGGGATCGCGGCGCGCGGGCCGTTTCTTCGTCCGCACGGGAGGCACTCCCCCGCTGCTGGAGGGCCTCCGGTCGGTTGTCGTGGCGCTCATCGACCGCTCCTCAGGACTAGGTTGAGATCGCGGTCGAGGGACTGCAGGGCAGAACGCGTCTGCCGCGAGGAGCCGCTCACCGCGTTGGTGACGTTCTTGATCAGTGCGTTCTCGACGGCGGCCTGCTCCGGTGGAGCCGGGATCGGCGCCGAGGTCGGGAACCGGTCGAGGGTCTCGTAGAAGACCTGCCAGTTCCTAGGGCCGGTCTCCGCGTAGAACGACTCGTTGACCATCGAGCGGCGGGTCGGCGTCGTCGTCGGCGACGGCATGGCCATCTCCATGGACTCGCGCCGGGCTGCGAACTTCACCCACTCCCACGCCGCGTCCTTGTTCTCGGTCGTGCGCATGATCGCGTAGCCTGCCGTGCCGAACTGGTGGCGCTGAGTGCGGTTCTTCGGGAAGAACTGGACGTCGAACCCGTCCTCCGCCATGCCGGCCTCGTGCAGGCCCTGGGCCCAATAGCCGCCGGCCGGCGTCGCACCGACGCGGCCGCTCGAGAAGAGCCCAACGAGGGAGGTTCCGCCGCCGCCCTCGGGACGGACGCCCAGTCCCTCGGCGACGAGCTCGCGCATGAAGTCGAAAGATTCGAAAACGCGCTCGTCGAGGGCATTGGAGCCGTCCCAGATGAAGCCGCCGCCGCGCGTGGAGCGTGCCGGGTCGTCCGGGTAGAACCCGTCCCACAGCCAATCGCCGCCCGGCGCCTTGCGTTCGGTCAGGAACGAGGTGTCGTTGTTGTAGAGCCATGGCACGATGCCGCCGAAGAGGCGATTGGTCCAGTAGTACGGCGTGAAGCCGGGGCCCTGGGACTTCTTCATGGCCCGGAGCATCTCGGTGAAGTCGTCCTGCGTCCAGTCGTCGGCCGGGCGCTCCAGCCCCGCCTCGTTCAGCGTGCTGGTGTTCAGGTACATGTCGGCGGCGTTCCAGTCGATCGGCAGCTGGAAGAGGCTGCCCTGGTACATGAACGCCTCGACAAGGCTCGGGTGCACGTCGTTGAAGTACTCCCGCAGTTCCTCGGCATCGCGACGAATGAACGGGTCCAGCGGTTCGGCGAGCTTCTCAGCGAACAGCTGGGCGCCCTCGGTCGCCACGTAGACGATGTCCGGCGGATTGCCGGCCGCGACCATCGTGAGGATCTTCGCGAAGAAGTCCTTCCAGTCCGCGCCCTGAATGGCCTGGATGTGGATCTTGATTTCGGGGAACTCGCGGTGGAACTCCTCCGCGAGGGCCCGGCGGCCCACGGCATCAGCACTGTTGCCGAGGATCGCAATGGTCAGCCCGTCGACATGGCGGCCCGGGATGTCGGAGCCGGTCAGCCGAGGCCAGGATCCGATCGTCACCCCGGCCAGACCCAGGCCGCCCAGCGTCAGCGCACCGCGCCGGGTGAGCGTTGTGGCGGACAGTCCGCCGATCTGTTGTTTCATGGTCCCTTCCTAACACGTGTCAGGTTCAGGCATAAAGGTACCGTTGCCGAAGCTGGGGTGTCAAGCATCACATGCTCCTGTGATGGCTCCCCTCGGGTCACCGCGACCGGCGAGGGTGCCGGCCGGACACGCAAAAGCGGCTGCGGCCGACCACGTGGCGTGGTCGGCCGCAGCCGCTTCTCGTCCCTCGTCAGAGGGGCATCTCTAGACCAGCAGCTGGCCGCCGGGGATGGCGTCGAGCAGGTCCGCGGTGTACTGCGTCTTCGGACTCGCGAAGATGTCGTCGGTCCGTCCGGATTCGACGAGCTGACCGTCCTTCATCACAACGACGTCGTCGGCGATCTGGCGGACCACCGCGAGGTCGTGCGTGATGAACAGGTAGCTCAACCCGAGCTCGGATTGGAGCTTGTTCAGCAGCTCCAGCACCTGGGCCTGCACCAGCACGTCGAGCGCGGACACGGCCTCGTCGCAGATGATGACCTCCGGCTCGAGCGCCAGTGCGCGCGCGATGGCGATGCGCTGACGCTGCCCGCCCGAGAGCTCGTTCGGGAAACGATGCATCGTGGAGGCCGGCATCGAGACGTGCTCGAGCAGCTCCTTGACCCTGTTCTGCCGGGACTTTGCGTTGCCGATGCCGTGGATCTTCAGCGGCTGCTCGATGGTGCGGAAGATGCTGTACATCGGGTCCAGCGACCCGTACGGGTCCTGGAAGATCGGCTGGACCCGGCGGCGGAACCGGAAGAGCTCCTTCTCGCTGAGGCGACCCATGTCCTGGCCGTCGAAGCGAATGGACCCGCTCGTGGGTTCGAGCAGGTTCAGCACCATTTTCGCCACGGTCGACTTGCCCGAGCCCGACTCGCCGACGACCGCCGTCGTCGTGCCGCGCTTGACGTTGAACGAGACGTCGTCGACCGCCGTGAAGTCGGACGTCTTCAAGCCCTTTTCGCGGATCTTGAAGACCTTGGTCAGGTTCTCGATCTCCAGCACGTTGTCCGTGCTGGACGCCGACTTCTGCGCGGCTTCCGCGTTCGCCATCCGGTGGGAGGACAGCGACGGCGCCGAATCGATCAGGCGCTTCGTGTACGGGTGCTGCGGGTTGCGCAGCAGCTCGAGCGCGGGGCCGGACTCGACGACCTGACCCTTGTACATGACGACGACCTTCTCGGCGCGCTCGGCGGCGAGACCGAGGTCGTGTGTGATGAACAGGACCGCGGTCCCGAGCTCGGCTGTCATGTTGTCGAGGTGGTCGAGGATCTGCCGCTGCACGGTCACGTCGAGGGCCGACGTCGGCTCGTCAGCGACGAGCAGGCGCGGCTGGCAAGACAGGCCGATCGAGATCAGCGCCCGCTGGCGCATGCCGCCCGAGAACTCGTGCGGGTACTGCTTCGCGCGGCGCTCCGCGTCCGGCAGGCCCGCGTTCTCGAGCGCTTCGGCGACCTTCTTGTTGATGTCGCCGCCGCCGAGCCCGTTGGCCTTGAGCGTCTCCTTGACCTGGAAACCGATCTTCCAGACCGGATTCAGGTTGGACATCGGATCCTGCGGAACCATACCGATCTGATTGCCGCGGATGTGGCGGAACTCCTTGTCGCTGGCCCCGGCGTAGTCTTTGCCGTCGAACAGGATCTGCCCGCCGGTGACCTTGCCGTTCTTGGCCAGTAGGCCCATCGCGGCGAGAGCGATCGTGGACTTGCCCGAGCCGGACTCACCGACGATCGCGACGGACTCCCCCGGCATGACCGAGAGGTTGGCGCCCCGAACGGCCGTGACCGGCCCGTTCGCCGTGTTGAACGTGATCTCCACGTCCCGCATGTCGAGCAGCGGCTGCTCGTTGCTGTTCTGCTTTTCCATGGCTAGGCCTTCCGCGACTTCGGGTCCAGGGCGTCGCGCAATGCGTCGCCGAGCATGATGAAGCTGAGCACCGTGATGGACAACGCGAGCGCCGGCCAGAACAGGATCTCCGGGTTGTTGCGCACTGAGATCTGGGCGTCGGAGATGTCGTTGCCCCAGCTGACGATCGACGACGGAAGGCCGATACCGAGGAAGGACAGCGTCGCTTCGGCGACGATGTACGTTCCCAACGAGATCGAGGCTACGACGATGATCGGCGAGAGCGAGTTCGGCAGCACATGGCGGACCAACGCACCGAACTTCGAAACGCCGAGCGAGCGGGCGGCCATCACGAAGTCGGCGCCCTTCGCCTCGATCACCGCGCCCCGGGTGATGCGGGCGATCTGCGGCCATCCGAAGATCACCAGCGTCAACGTCACGGTCCACGCACTCTTGTTCTCGGCGAACGCCGGCAGCTGCATCAGGACAATTGCACCCAAGATGAGCGGCAGCGCGAAGAAGATGTCGCCCAGACGGGCGAGCACGGCATCCATCCAGCCGCCGTAGTAGCCGGCAAGTGCACCGAACGTGCCGCCCAGGATGACAACGCCGATCGTCGTAAAGAGGCCGACGAGCACCGACGCCTGCGCACCGTAAATCACCCGCGCGTAGACATCGCACCCCTGATAAGTGAACCCGAGCGGGTGGCCCGGAACCGCACCACCGCGGGCGTTGTCAAGGCTGCAGTCACGCGGATTGAGGGAGGTGAACCACTGGGGGAAGATCGAGACGACGATGATCAGCAGGATCAATACAGCCGAGACGATGAAGAGCGGCTGACGGCGCAGGTTCCGCCACGCTTCGGCCCAGAAGCTCAGTGGTTCGGTCGTCACGTTGATGGTGTCAACCGCCTGCAGCGGAGTCTCGTCGAGCGGCGCCACGTAGTGCTCGATGTGCCGCTTAGAGACCTTGCCGGTGCGTTTCACATCCCTCATCGAGGGTTGGTTCTCATTGTTCTCAAGCATAACGAATCCTCGGGTCGAGCAGTGCGTAGAGAAGGTCCACGAACAGGTTGGCGACGACGAAGACCAAGACCATGACGCTGACCACGGCGACCACGGTCGGGCTCTCGCCCTTCTTGATGGCGTCGAACAGGACGCTGCCGATGCCTGGGACGTTGAAGACGCCCTCGGTGACGATCGCACCGCCCATGAGCATGCCGAGGTCGGCGCCGAGGAAGGTGACCACGGGGATCAGCGAGTTGCGCATGACGTGAACGACGACGACGCGGGTGCGAGTGAGCCCCTTGGCGCTCGCGGTTCGCACGTAGTCGGCGGAGAGGTTTTCGGCGATCGAAGTGCGGCTCAGTCGGATGACATAGGCGAGCGAGACGAGGCCGAGCACGATGGCGGGTAGGACGAGATCGGACCATCCGGCCTGGCTGCCGACCGTCGGGGTCGTCCAGGCGAATTTGACGCCGAACACGAACTGGAAGACGAAGCCGAGCACGAACGTCGGCACGGAAATGACGACGAGCGAGAGGACGAGGACCGTCGAATCGAAGATCCCGCCCTTGCGCAGGCCGGCGAAGACGCCGAAGATCACGCCGAAGACTGCCTCGAAGACCAGAGCCATGAGAGCGAGACGCGCCGTTACGGGCATCGCCCGGGCGATGACGTCGTTCACTGCCTGGCCGGAGAAGGTGGTTCCCAGGTCGAACGTGATGAGGTTCTTGAGATAGAGGCCGTACTGGACCCAGAACGGCTGGTCGAGGTTGTACTGGGCGCGCAGGCTCGCCTCGACGGCATCCGACATCGGCTTGCCGCCCGAGAGCGCCGCAATCGGGTCGCCTGTTGCGAAGACCAGGAAATAGACCAACAGCGTGGCCCCGAAAAACACCGGGACCATGTGCAGGATTCTCCTGAAGGTATACATCAACATGGAGGGAAAATTCCTTTAGACGTGCGACGGGGCGGCGAGGAGATCGTCCTCGCCGCCCGCGTCTGCTGGGTCAGATAGAAAGCCTAGTCAGCGTTCTTTCTAGCCCTTGGTGATCTGGTGGTAGAGCGGCTTGCCGTCCCATCCCAGCTCGACGTTGTCGACATTGTTGCTCCAGCCGGCCTGGGCTGCCTGGTACCAGAGCGGAAGAACCGGCAGATCCTGGAACAGGATCTCCTGGGCCTCGTTGAACTTGGCCGACGCATCCTCGATGGACTTGGCCTCGAGGCCCTCCTTGAGCTTGGCGTCGAACTCTTCGGAGGAGTAGCGGCCGTCGTTGGAGCCGGCGCCCGTGCCGTAGAGCGGCCCGAGGAAGTTGTACAGCGACGGGTAGTCGGCCTGCCAGCCGGCACGCGATACGCCCTTGAGACCGTCTTCTCCGACGACGTTACGCATCTCCTTGAAGGTCGCCTTCGCGTCGAGCTCGGCCTTGATGCCGAGGTTGGTGCGCAGCTGGTTGGTGATGGCCTCGATGTATTCCTTGTTTCCCGCACCATCGGTGTTCGACGTGTAGGTCAGCACCTTGTCCTCGGGCCACGGCGAAATCGCGTCGGCTTCGTCCCAGAGTTCCTTCGCCTTCTCCGGGTTGAACTCGAGGACTTCCGAGCCTTCGAGATCTTCCGAATAACCGTCGATCACCGGAGCGGTGAACTCCTTGGCGACCTCCTTGGTGCCCATGAAGATCTGGTCGATGATCTGCTGGCGGTCGATGGCCATCGAGATGGCCTGGCGGCGCAGCTGCCCCGCCTCACCCTGGAATTCCTCGACGTAGTTCGGGATGACCAGGGTGGCGTTGCCGGCGTACGCCTTGTTGGCGTTGCGGCCCTCGAGATCGTCCTCGTAGTTGCCCAGGACGCTCGGGGGCATCTCGCCGAGGACATCCAGGTTGTCCGACAACAGGTCGTTGTAGGCCGAGTCGAAGTTGTCGTAGATCGTGAACGTGATGCCGTCGTTGGCCGGCTTACGCGGGCCCTCGTAGTCCTCGTTCGGGACGAGGACGATCTCGACCTCGTGCTTCCAACCATCCTCGGCGAGGATGTACGGGCCGTTGGTGACCGGCGCCTGCCCGAAGGCCTGCATGTCTTCGAACGCGACCTCCGGCAGCGGCATGTACGCCGAGTATCCCAGGCGCTGCGGGAAGTCGGACTCCGGCCCCATCAGCTCGACGGTGAAGGTGGTCTCGTCGACCACGGTCAGGCCGGAGAGCTCGTCGGCGCCGTCATCGTTGGACTCCGCGTAGCCCTTGATGGTCTCGAAGAAGTACGAGCTGTTCTGCGCGTTGTCGGAGTCGGCGCCGTAGTTCCAGGCGTCAACGAAGGACTTCGCGGTCACCGGGGTGCCGTCGGAGAAGGTGGCCCCCGGCTTGATCTTGACCGTCCACGTGACGTTGTCCTCGGACTCGACGGACTCGGCGAGCTCTTCCTGCAGGCCACCATTCGCGTCGTACGAGTACAGGCCCTGATAGAGCAGGTCGACAACGCGACCGCCGCCCACCTCGTTGGTGCTCGTCGGGATGAGGCCGTTCTGCGGTTCGGTGTTGTGTGCCGTGACAACAGCATCGGCGGCGGTTCCGCCGCCGCCGTTGCCGGATCCGCCGCAGGCGGTGAGTGCGAGGGCGAGCGCCGAGGTGACGGCGACGCCCTTCAAGACGCGATTCATGCGCATTCAATAACTCCTTGACAATTAGTGAGACGATGGCCGGCGGTTGTGAAGCAGACCTTTCGCCCCCTCGCTGAAACTCAGCGTTTCAACCCCCGGAGCCTACACCTCCCCGAAGACAGATGTGGGCCAGGTCATGGGTCTGAAACAGATAATTTATGACTTCGAAACGGTTGATGCAAATCACACTTGCGTGATAACAGATGCCGGGTCCCGCAAAATCCCCGCGATTCCGGCGAGGAATCGGGATGCCTGGGCCCCATCAACCAACCGGTGATCGAAGCTCAAGCTGAGCGTCATCACCTGACGGAGGGCGACCTCGCCCCGGAACTCCCACGGCAGCAACCGCACCTGGCCCATGGCCAGGATGCCGGCCTCGCCGGGGTTGATGATCGGCGTGCCGGCATCGATGCCGAAGACTCCGATGTTGGTGATGGAGAAGGTTCCGGCCGCGAGTTCCTGCGGCGAGGTCTTGCCGTCCCGAGCCCGCTCGACGAGCCCACGCATCTGACGCGCGAGCTCCGCCAGGTCCATCCGATTCGCCGCCTTGATATTCGGGACGAGGAGTCCGCGCGGCGTCGCCGCGGCGATGCCGAGATTCACGTCCGTGAAGCGGACGATCTCCCCTGCCGCGCCGTCCCACTTGGAATTCAGTTCCGGGGTCCGCCCGAGCCACAGGCAGGCCGCCTTGGCCACGAGCGTCAACGGGGTCAGCTTGAGCCCCTCGAACTCGCGCGATCGGCGCAGCCGCTCCAGCAGTTCCATGCTCTCGGTGACGTCGATGGTCAGGAACTCGGTCGCGTGCGGCGCCGTGAACGCGCTGTCGACCATGGCCGCTGCCATCGCCTTCTGCACGCCGGAGATCCGCACCCGCTCCTGGCCCGGGGCCGCCACAGCGGCTGTCGGCTCGGCCTCCGGTGCGCTCGCCGCGGAGCCGGCGGCCTGCACGTCGTCGCGCGTGATCAACCCGTCGGGCCCAGTCCCCACGAGCCTCTCGAGATCGATCCCGAGATCGCGGGCCAGCTTGCGCACCGGCGGCGTCGAGCGCGGACGCTCGACGGGCCGTGCGGACTGGTCAGCCGACTGATCAACGGCCGGCTCCGCGACGGCAACGGGCGCCGTACCGCTCGGCGTCTGAGCACCCGCGGCGGGCACAGCCGTACGACGGCGGCGTGTCGGCCGGGCCCCGGTCTCCACCGCGGCCCCGTAGCCAACCAGGTTGGGTTCGCGGACCGGCGTCGTACCGGCGTTGGCACCGCCGGACGGCGAGTCCTTCCCGGCCGGGACGGCGCCCGCGACCTCGATCGCGATGATCGGCCTGCCGACCTCGACCACCGTCCCCGGCTCGGCGTAGATCTTCGCGACGGTGCCCGCGTAGGGGCTCGGGATCTCGACGACCGCCTTGGCCGTCTCGACGTCGGCGATCACCTGATTCAGCGCAACCGTCTCCCCCTCGGCGACCTTCCACGCCAAGACCTCGGACTCCGTCAGGCCCTCACCCAGGTCCGGAAGATTGAAAACTTTCAGCATCCTGCACCTCCGGACAGCGAGTTCGGGCGTTCCATGACGCGGTCGATCCCATCCAGGATCCGGTCCAGGTCAGGCAGGTGATGCTCTTCCAACTTCGATGGTGGATACGGGATGTCAAAGCCGGTCACACGCACCGGCGGCTGCTCGAGATGGTAGAAACAGCGCTCGGTCAGGCTCGCCGCGATCTCGGCGCCCAGCCCCCCGAACTGGCCGGCCTCGTGCGTGATCACCACGCGACCTGTCTTGCGCACCGAGGCCTCCACCGGTGCGAAGTCGATGGGCGAGAGCGAACGCAGGTCGATTACCTCCACCGAGATGCCCTCGTCGCCCGCAGCGGCCGCGACGTCGACCGCGGTCTTCACGAGCGGCCCGTACGTCACGAGCGTGACATCGGTCCCGGGGACGACGACGTTCGCCGCGCCCAGCGGCAGCTCACCCAGGTCGACACCCTCGTCGACCTCACCCTTCTCGTGGTACCGCCGCTTCGGCTCGAAATAGATCACGGGATCGTCGCACGCGATGGCCTGCCGGATCATCACGTGCGCGTCCTGCGGGTTCGACGGCGAGACGACGCGCAGGCCGGCGGTGTGCGCGAAGTACGCCTCCGGCGACTCCGAGTGGTGCTCGGGTGAGCCGATACCGCCGCCGAACGGGATGCGGATCGTCAGCGGCATGCTCACGCGACCCCGAGTGCGATAGCGCAGCTTCGCGACCTGGCTGACGATCTGGTCGAAGGCCGGGTACACGAAGCCGTCGAACTGGATCTCGACGACGGGGCGGAACCCACGGTAGGCCAGGCCGACGGCGGTTCCCACGATGCCCGACTCGGCCAGCGGCGAGTCGAGCACGCGCTCCGGGCCGAACTCCTGCTGGAGCCCGTCCGTGACGCGGAAGACGCCGCCGAGCGTGCCGACGTCCTCACCCATGACGAGGACTTTGTCGTCGGCCGCGAGCGCGTGGTGCAGCCCGCGGTTGATGGCCTTGCCCAGCGTGAGTGTGCCGGTTGCGGTGGTCTGAGTGTCCATCATGCTTTCCCTTCCGCGTCGGAGGCGAAGAGGTCCTGGTAGCGGCCGTACTGCTCGCGCTGGCGCTCCAGCCAGGAGTGGTCCTCGGCGTACACGTTCTCGAAGACGGCCTGCCACTCGGGGTCGGCCATCGTGGTGATCCCGTGGCGAAGTTTCTCAGCGACGTCGTCCGCGCGGTGCTGGGCGGCCTCGCGGAAACCGTCGACGGCCATTCCGCGCGTTTGCAGGTACGCCTCGATGCGCGTGATCGGATCCTTCTCCTTCCACTCCTCCAATTCGGCGGCGTCGCGGTACCGGGTCGGGTCGTCGGCCGTGGTGTGCGGCCCCATCCGGTAGGTCACAGCCTCGATGAACGTCGGGCCGTCCCCGGCCCGAGCGCGCTCGAGGGCCATACGCGTCGCGGCCATCGTCGCAAGGACGTCATTGCCGTCGATACGCAGGTGCTCGATGCCGAACCCGTCAGCACGCTGGGCGATCGGCACGCGCGTCTGCAGCGCCACGGGCTCAGAAATCGCCCACTGGTTGTTCTGGCAGAAAAAGACGACGGGGGCCTGGTAGCTCGCGGCGAACGCGAGAGCCTCGTTCACGTCACCCTGCGTGATGGCTCCGTCGCCGAAGTAGGCCACGGACGCCTGGGTGCCGCCGTCGAACTTCACACCCATGGCGTAGCCGGTCGCGTGCAGCGTCTGCGCGCCGATAATGATCTGCGGGGTGGCCATGTTGATGCCGTACGGGTCCCACCCACTGGACGCGTTGCCGCGCCAGACCGTGAGCAGGTCGTCGAGGTCGACGCCGCGGCAGTAAGCAACGCCGTTTTCGCGGTAGGAGGTGAAGACGAAGTCGTCCTCCCGCAGGGCCCGGGCGGAGCCGACCTGCGCGGCTTCCTGGCCGAGGAGCGGGGGCCAGAGGGCGAGTTCGCCCTGGCGTTGCAGGGCCGTGGCCTCGGTATCGATGCGGCGCACGGCCACCATGTCGACGTAGAGGTCCGCGACAACGTCGTCATTGACGTCCGCGAGCATCGCGTCGAAGGCCGCGTGCCGGTGGCGGCTGCCGTCCGGCGCCACGAGTTGAATCGGTTCGGAGGAGGCGGTGTCCGCCATGGTCAGTAGATCTTCTCGGGACATGATGTCTCCCTATGCATCAGCGCTGTCCGCCGCATCGGAGCCCAAGCTTGTGGCCGGCACCGGTGTGCGAACGATGTGGCTGGTCACCACACCTACCTGTGACGATACTCACAGTCGGCGGATGCGGCAACGACCACGCCCGGCGCGGTCGCGCCGTCGCCGACCCCCGGACCCTCCTGGGCACGCAGAAGCCGGTGCCGGCACGATTTCTCGCGCCGGCACCGGCTGATGGGTCCCTGACGTGGGCGCTAGTGATCGACCGCCTTCTCGGCGCCGACGCCGGTCAGCGAGCGGACCTCCATCTCCGCCTGAACACGCGGATCCTCCCCGTCCGTGTCGAGCTTCGAGCCGAGCCAGCCGAGCAGGAACGCCAGCGGGATCGAGACGAGGCCCGGGTTGGAGAGCGGGAACAGCGCGAAGTCTGCGCCCGGGATCATCGAGGTCTCCGCGCCGGACATGACCGGCGAGAAGATGATCAGCACGAGCGCCGAGCCGAGACCGCCGTACATCGACCACACGGCCCCGCGCGTCGTGAAGCGGCGCCAGAAGAGCGAGTAGAGGATCGTCGGCAGGTTTGCCGAGGCGGCGACCGCGAAGGCCAGCGCGACAAGGAACGCCACGTTCTGACCCTGCGCGCCGATGCCGCCCAGGATCGAGAGGACGCCGATCACGACGACGGTGCGGCGGGCGACCTTGACCTCCTGCTCGGGTGTGGTCTTGCCCTTGGCGATGACGTTGGCGTAGACGTCATGGGAGAACGACGCCGCCGCCGTGATCGTCAGGCCGGCGACCACGGCGAGGATCGTCGCGAACGCGACGGCCGCGATCACGCCCAGCAGCAGCGACCCGCCGAGCTCGAACGCCAGCAGCGGCGCCGCGGAGTTCACGCCGCCCGGGGCGTCGAGGATCCGGTCCGGGCCGAGCAGGGCCCCGGCGCCGTAGCCGAGGATCAGCGTGAAGAGGTAGAACGCGCCGATGAGCCAGATCGCCCAGACCACCGAGCGGCGGGCCTCCTTCGCCGTCGGGACGGTGTAGAAGCGCATGAGCACGTGCGGCAGGCCGGCCGTGCCGAGGACAAGTGCCAGGGCCAGCGAGATGAAGTCCATCTTGGTCGTGATGTTCTCGCCGTACTTCAGCCCGGGCTTGAGCAGATCCTCGTTTCCGCCGGCCGCGGCCACGGCGTCACCCATGAGCGCGGAGAGGTTGAACCCGTACATACCTAGGACCCAGACCGTCATGATGAACGCACCCGCGATCAGCAGGCAGGCCTTGATGATCTGCACCCAGGTGGTGCCCTTCATCCCGCCGATGAGCACGTACATGATCATGAGAGCGCCGACGACGACGATGACGAGCGACTGACCCATCCGGTCGTCGATGCCCAGCAGCAGGGAGACGAGCCCGCCGGCGCCGGCCATCTGCGCGAGCAGGTAGAACAGGCAGACGGCGAGGGTCGTGATGGCCGCGGCGATGCGGACCGGCTTCTGCCGCAGGCGGAAAGAGAGGACGTCGGCCATCGTGAACTTGCCGGTGTTGCGCAGCAGCTCGGCGACGAGCAGCAGCGCGACCAGCCAGGCCACGAGGAAGCCGATGGAGTACAGGAAGCCGTCGTAGCCGTTGATGGCAATGGCTCCGACGATACCCAGGAACGAGGCGGCGGAGAGGTAGTCACCGGCGATCGCAGTGCCGTTCTGCCCGCCCGAGAAGGAGCGCCCTCCGGCGTAGTAGTCAGCGGCGGTCTTGTTGTTCTTCGACGCGCGCAGCACGACGACGAGGGTCACGGCCACGAAGAGGCCGAAGATCGTGATGTTCACCCACGGGTTGCCGACCGAGCTCCCTCCAGCGGTCGCGGCAAGCGGGGCGAGGTGCGTAGTCATCATTTGACGTCCCCTTCGAGATCGGCGCGGATGGCCGCGGCCTGCGGGTCGAGCCGGCGGTTGGCGAACGAGACGTACGCCGCAGTGATGCCGAACGTGGAGACGAA
The DNA here is from genome assembly GCA_023896275.1 of Kocuria rosea subsp. polaris. Classification (GTDB taxonomy): domain Bacteria; phylum Actinomycetota; class Actinomycetes; order Actinomycetales; family Micrococcaceae; genus Zhihengliuella; species Zhihengliuella polaris_A. The sequence goes on from MLDA01000019.1 coordinate 51,901, forward strand.
CTGGAGCAGACCCAGCACGATGCCGACGTTGACGTTGCCCGCGACCGAGATCGCCATGAACTCGGGTGCGAACGCCGCCAGCACCACGTAGACGAAGTACCAGACGATGAAGATGACGGCCATCGGGAAGACGAAGCTGCGGTGCGTGCGGCGCAGCCGCTGAAACTCCTCCGAAGACTGGGTCTCACGGAAGTCGACGGCGTCGAGCCCGGCGTCCGCTTCCGGCTCCCGGACCTCGCCCGGGGTGGGTTGGATACCCATGGATTCCTCCTGATTTTCTGCACTCGCCCCGGTCGGGGGCGCGGTGTGATCCCCATCACTGTGACGCATTCGGGGCACGCTGCGGCCCCTTCCCCGCCCGGCGACGGACGAGCGGTCGCTGCGTTGCGCCGAACGGTCGCCGCCGCCGGTGAACGGCTCCGACGCCCGGGGCCCGCGCTGGCGCTCGGTACGCTGGTGCCCATGATGTCGCCCGCTCTCGAGACCACGCTGATCGTCTCGATCATCGTCGCCGCGGCCGCCGTCGTCGTCTACGTCGGGATGCGAGTGGTCCACGCCCAGCGCGACCTCGGCACGGATGCCGACCGCGCCACGTTCCAGACGCTGCACACCGTCTCGCTCGCCGCCCCGCATCTAGCGAACGGGCTCGAGGAGGAGGGGGCCTCCCGCGCGAGCCGCCACCTGCGGGAGCTGCTCGGGTGCCGCGGGCTCGCGGTCACGAATACGACGGCGGTCCTCGCCGCCGACGGCACGCTGCCGGACGTCGACGTGCTCGCCCTGGCGGCGCAGACGATTACGGCGGGGCGCACCCAGGTCGTGCACGGGCGGGACTGGGACGCGGTGTGCGCGCCCGTCGTCGTACAGGATCGGACCATGGGCACCGTCATCGCGTTCGCCGCCAAGGCGGACTCGGGGCTTGTGCGCGCCGGCAGCGAGGTCGCCGCGTGGGTCGCGGCGCACGTCGGCCTCGCCGAACTCGACGAGTCCCGCGCCCGCCTCGCCGAGGCCGAGGTGAAGGCCCTGCGCGCACAGATCAGCCCGCATTTCATCTACAACTCGCTCGGCGCGATCGCCTCGTTCATCAACACGGACCCGGAACGGGCGCGCGAGCTCGTCGTCGAATTCGCCGACTTCACCCGCTACACCTTTCGCCGCCACGGCGAGTTCACGACGCTCGCCGAAGAGCTGCAGGCGATCGACCGCTACCTCCTGCTCGAGAAGGCCCGCTTCGGCGACCGGATCCGCGTCAGCCTCGAGATTGCGCCCGAGGTCCTCGGTACCGTCATCCCTTTCCTGAGCCTGCAGCCGCTCGTTGAGAACGCCGTCCGCCACGGCCTCGAAGGGCGGCCGGACGGCGGCCTCATCACGATCACCGCCGCCGACGACGGCCAGCACGCGGTCATCACCATCGAGGACGACGGCGTCGGCATGGACCCGGAGCACCTGCGCGACCTGCTCGGGGTCCGCCCCGACGGCGTGCACGTGGGGCTGCGCAACGTGGACGTGCGGCTGCGCCAGCTCTACGGGCCGGAACACGGCCTCGTCGTCGACACCGCCCCGGGCGCCGGAACTCTGATCACCGTGCGGCTGCCCAAATTCCGCACCCCTAGACTTGAGCCATGATCAACGTAGTCGTCGCCGATGACGAGCCGCCGGCGGTCGAGGAGCTCGCGTTCCTGCTCGCCAAGGACCCGCGCATCGGCCGGATCCACCGGGCCTCCTCCGGCGCCCAGGCGCTCAAGGCCCTCGACGAGTTCGACGTCGACGCGCTCTTCCTCGACATCCACATGCCCGCCCTCACAGGGTTGGATATCGCCCGCGTCATCTCCCGCTTCACGCGCCCGCCCGCCGTCGTGTTCGTGACCGCGGACGAGGCCCAGGCGCTCGAGGCGTTCGAGCTGGCCGCCGTGGACTACATTCTCAAGCCCATCCGGCCCGCCCGCCTGGCCGAATCGGTGCGCCGGATCTGCGAGGCCGTCGAGGACGCGGCCGAGGCCCCGGAGCTCGTCACGGTCGATCAGGGCGGGGTGACCCGGATGATCCGCCGCGACGACATCACCCACGTCCTCGCCCAGGGCGACTACGCCCGGCTGCACACGAAGGACGCCAGTTACCTCATCCGCGTGCCCCTTGGCGACCTGGAACAGCAGTGGTCCGAGGCAGGGTTCGTGCGCATCCACCGCAGCTGCCTCGTGGCGATGGACCACATCGGCCGGGTCCGGCTGCAGCCCGGGCGGGCCGCCGTCGTGATCGGCGACGTCGAACTGCCCGTCAGCCGCCGTGCACTGCCGAACCTGCGCGAGCGCCTCGAGTCCCATCGCGTGAGGCCGCTCTGATGGATGCGCGCCCCGAGCGCGTGCGCGTCACCGCACCGCGGGACGCCGCCCCGCCCCCGATCTCCCCGGTGCCCGCCGGCACCCCCGAGGATTTCTACGTGCGCTCGCTCGTGAGGTCCCAGCTGCGCCTGGCACTCTCGGTGGCCGTCGGCTTCGTCGTCGTGCTGGTCCTCCTGGCCGTCATGGTGACGTTCTGGCCGCAGATCCACGCCGTGCGCGTGGCCACGATCCCGCTGCCGTGGCTGCTACTCGGCATCGGCGTGTACCCGCTCATCTGGGTCGGCGCGGCGCTGTACAACCGCGCCTCCGAGCGCAACGAACAGCGCTACCGCGATTTGGCCGGGCGGTGATCCGTGCAGTCCACCGCCGCACTCGCCGCGATCGCCGTCGTCACCGCCGCAACCGTTCTCATCGCGTTCAACGGCCTGCGCCTCTCCCGCACCACGAGTGACTTCTACGTCGCCTCGCGCACCGTGAAACCGTGGTGGAACGCGTCGGCTATCGGCGGTGAGTACCTCTCCGCGGCGAGTTTCCTGGGCGTCGCCGGCCTCATCGTGGTCTCCGGTCAGGACGGACTTTGGTTCCCGATCGGCTACACGGCCGGCTACCTGATGTTGCTCCTCTTCGTCGCCGCCCCGCTGCGCCGCTCCGGGGCCTACACGCTCCCGGACTTCGCGCAGATCCGCCTCGGCGGGCGGCTGCCGCGGCTCGTCACGAGCGGCCTCGTCGTTGTGGTCGGCTGGATGTACATCGTTCCGCAGCTGCACGGCGCGGCCCTCACTTTGGGCACGACGACGCCGTTGCCCTCCTGGGTGGGCGCGGTCTCGGTCATGTGCATCGTCTGCGTGACGGTGCTGGCCGGCGGCATGCGCTCCATCACGTTCGTCCAGGCGTTCCAGTACTGGCTGAAGCTGCTCGCCCTGGCGGTGCCGACGATCTTCCTGCTCATCCACCTAGGACTGATGGGCGAGTCCGCGACCGGCGGAGGGGCAGCGTTCGACGCGCTGCCCGCCGACGGCTCGGAGCCTGGCTCGTCGGCCCTCAGCGGCGGCCAGTTGAGCCTGTTCCAGACGATTTCGCTCATCGTGGCCCTGCTCTTCGGCACGCTGGGCTTGCCGCACGTGCTCGTGCGCTTCTACACCAACCCGGACGGGCCGAGCGCGCGGCGCACAACCGCGATCGTGCTGGGCCTGCTCTCACTCTTCTACGTGTTCCCGACGATCCTCGGGGTGCTGGGCCGGACCTACCTGCCGGGCCTGGCCTCGGGCGGCAACGCCGACGCCACCGTGCTGCTGCTGCCGGGCGCGGTCGTGGGCGGGGTGGCCGGGGACCTGCTCTCGGCGTTGGTCATCGGTGGGGCCTTCGCGGCGTTTCTCTCGACGACGTCGGGGCTGGTGGTCTCGCTCGCCGGCGTCATCAGCCAGGATCTTTTCAAGGGCACGGTGCGCGGCTTCCGGATCGCAACCCTTCTGGCCTGTCTTGTGCCGTTGCTGCTGGCCCTGGCCACGCGCAGCTTCGCGTTGGCCGGCGCGATCGGCTCCGTGTTCGCCTTCACGGCCTCGACGATCTGCCCCCTGCTGCTCCTCGGGATCTGGTGGCGCGGGCTCACCGCGCGCGGCGCCGTGGCTGGCATGCTCACGGGGGCCCTGTCCTGCGGCGGCGCTCTACTGGCGGCCAGCACGCTGCCGCTACCCGACGTCGTCGCACGGGTCTGCGAGCACCCGGCGGCGCTGACGGTCCCGCTGGCGTTCGCGGTGACCGTCGTAGTCTCGCGCTGGGAGCGGGCGGGCGAACGTTCCGACAGCGGCAAAGCCGGCGCTCAAGCGCGACGGGCACAGAAGGTCATGGCCCAGCTACACGTGCCGGAGGATCGGTACGAGCGGCGTTACTAGTCGATCGAGGCCATGAGCTCGACGACGCGATCGAGGAACGCGTCGACCTGACTCTCCTCGTATCCGTCCTGGCCCTGCGCCTCGCGGAAGGTGGCGCGGCGGACGGCGTCGACGCTCATCGGGACGTCTTTCTCGAAGTAGTCAGCGAGCTGGTCGCACAGGGCGTCCACGTCTTCGACGTTGTAGCTGGCGACGTTCCGGCGGGACGGCCGGCGGAAGCGCTCGCCGGGCTGGCGGTGCAGACGGCCGCGCAGGATCGTGGAGAGGCGGCCGACCTGCTGCAGCCAGGCCTCCTCGCCCTCGGCCTCGACGAGAGCCTCGCGCTCGCGCTTGGCGAAGACGTCCTCGAGGCGATCGAGTGCCGAGTCGACAGTGCGGGCGTCGTAGCCGCCCTTCTGGGGGTCGAACGCGGTGCGGCGGACGAGATGGCTCGTGACGATCTCGTCGTCGGCCCCGGTCCCGTTGAACGTACCGCGAGCGCGCGCCAGAAACTCATCGACCTGCTCGATGCTGTATCCGTACTCGTTGGCCGCCACCGTCTCGAACGGCAGGGCGGCTTGGCGCATGTCTGGCTGGCTCACGAATTGTCCCTCTAAGCTCCGGTTGGTACCGATTCTGGTACTCGATGTCTTGCTGTGGTTCCGCAGCGGGCGCCGCCCGGAACCCCTCACGACTATAGTACCGACTTTCGCGCCTGTCCGGGCGGCTCGTCCGCGTGCCGGTCCGGCTAGGCCTGACCCATCGCGGAGGTCAGCACCACGGCCATCAGATACGCCGCCGGCGCGGCGAAGACGATCGAATCAAGACGGTCCATGACGCCCCCGTGGCCGGGCAGCAGGTTGCTCATGTCCTTGATGCCGAGTTCGCGCTTGACCATCGACTCGGCCAGATCCCCGGCGGTCGCCGCGGCGACCGTCGCGACGGCCAAGGGGATACCGACCCACCAGGGCACGTCCAGTAGGAAGACCGCCGCGCCGATGGCGACGAGGATCGCCCCACCCACGGAGCCGGCGAAACCCTCCCAGGACTTCTTCGGGCTGATCTTCGGCGCCATGGGGTGCTTGCCGAAGAACGCGCCGATGAGATATCCGAAGGTGTCGTTCGCAACGACGAGCAGGAGCATCGTGGCCACCATAAAGTGGCCCTTCTCCCGCGCGAAGAGCAGAACCGCGAAGCTCATCAGGAACGGGACCCACAGGAACACGCCCGTGGAGGCGGTGATCGACCGGATGGCACCGCGTCCGCCCTCGATGACACGCCAGAGCACGATGAGAACGACAGCGCCGGCCAGTGCGAAACCGAGCGCTTCCGGTCCGCCGTAGTGCGCGGCGAAGGGCAGTGCAACAGAGCCAGCCGCCAACGGGACGATGGGGACATCGACATCGGCGGCGCTCAACGCCCGGGCGACTTCCCAGCAGCCGAAGACGCCGAAGACGGCGACCGTCGCGACGAACGCGACGGGGAAGAAGAAGAGCCCCGCCAGAACTGCGGCGAGGAGGATGATGCCGACCGCGATCGCGGCCGGGAGGTTCCTCCCGGCCCGCGATGGCTTCGTACGTTCCGCTCGCCGGGAACGTCGCGAGGCCGGCTCCGCGGGGGTCGTCATTAGACCTCCAGCAGCTCGGCTTCCTTGCGCTTGAGCAGCTCGTCGACGGTGTCGACGTACTTTTTGGTCAGCGCGTCCAGCTCCTTCTCGCCGCGGTTGCCGTCGTCCTCGCCAACCTCGCCATCCTTGACGAGCTTGTCGATGGCGTCCTTGGCCTTACGGCGGTGGTTGCGAAGTGCGACCTTCGCGTCCTCGCCCTTGCCGCGGACGATCTTGACGTATTCCTTGCGGCGCTCCGCCGTCAGCTCGGGCAAGACCACCCGGATGGCTTTGCCGTCGTTGGACGGGTTGGCACCGATCTCGGAGTCGGAGAGGGCCTTCTCGATCGCGCGCAGCGCCGAGACGTCGTACGGCGTGATGAGGATCGTGCGCGCGTCGGTGACTGCAAACGAGGCCAGCTGCTGCAGCGGGGTCATCGAGCCGTAGTAGTCGACCATGACCTTGGCGTAGAGGCTGGGGTTGGCGCGGCCGGTGCGGATCGAGGAGAAGTCCTCCTTCGCCGCCTCCACGGTGCGCTCCATCTTGTCGGTGGCGTCTGTCAGGGTCTCATCAATCACGTCGGTACTCCTTGTCATCGCCTGCCACAGGAGGACAGGCCGGATCGGTGGCTGGACTCGTTTTTATCCTATGTCAGGTGGCCGCTAGACCGTGACGCGCGTGCCCAGCGGTTCGCCGAGGAGCGCGCCGGTCACGTTGCCTTCGCCCTCCATGCCGAAGACCCGCATGGCCAGGCTGTTGTCTTTGCACATCGTCATCGCGGTCTGGTCCATGACGCGGATGTTCTTCAGCAGCGCCTCATCGTAGGTCAGCTCGTCGAGCTTGACGGCTGACGGGTCCTTCTTGGGGTCGGCGCTGTAGACGCCGTCGACGCCGCTCTTGGCCATGAGGACTTCGTCGGCGCGGACCTCGAGGGCACGCTGCGCGGCAACGGTGTCGGTCGAGAAGTACGGCAGACCGGCACCGGCGCCGAAGATCACGACGCGGTCCTTTTCCAGGTGCCGGATCGCCCGGCGGGGAATGTAGGCCTCGGCGACCTGGGCCATCGAAATGGCCGACTGGACTCGGGTGTCGACGCCGGCCTGCTCGAGGAAGTCCTGGAGCGCCAGGCAGTTCATCACGGTCCCGAGCATGCCCATGTAGTCCGCACGGGAGCGGTCCATACCGGACTGCGAGAGCTCGGCCCCGCGGAAGAAGTTGCCGCCGCCGACGACGATGGCCGTCTCGACAGTGCCGACCGTCTGCGCGATCTGCTCCGCGATCGCTTGCACGGTCTCGGGGTCGACGCCGAGCTTGCCGCCCCCGAACACTTCGCCGGAGAGTTTGAGCAGGACGCGTCGGCGCTTGCCACCGCCGTGTGCCGTGGTCTCGTCGGTGCCGACCTGTTCCGCTGTGGCCTTGTCCAATGGGACCTCCCTTGTCCGCTCGCCATCGTCGATGGTGTGCGCCGTCGTCGTTGTCTGTCTTCGCCCCGTGCACGGCACGGGGCAGGGAAAAGGGGTGGCCACCTGATTGGTGGCCACCCCCTCTACCGTACGTGCGGGCGGGCGGTTGTGCCGTCCGCCAGCTGCTTGCTTAGGAGCCTACGCGGAAACGCGCGAAGGCGGTAGCAGCAACGCCGGCCTCTTCGAGGACCTTGCCGACGGTCTTCTTGGTGTCCTTGGCGAACGCCTGGTCCGTCAAGACGATCTCCTTGAAGAAACCGGTCAGACGGCCTTCGACGATCTTGACCATGGCGGCTTCGGGCTTGCCCTCGGCCTTGGCGGTCTCCTCGGCCACGCGGCGCTCGTTCTCGACCGTTTCGGCCGGGACCTCGTCGCGCGTCAGGAACGTCGGAGCCATCGCGGCAGCGTGCACGGCAACGTCGTGCGCGGCCGTTCCCGCTTCCTCGCCGGTGCCGTCGACGGCAACCAGGACGCCGACCTGAGCCGGCAGGTCCTTGGACGTCTTGTGCAGGTAGGCGTCCACCAGGGCGCCTTCGACGCGGGAAACGCGGCGGACCACGATCTTCTCGCCCAGGGCAGCGGCCTCGCCGATGATCCATTCGCTCAGCGGCTTGCCATCGACGTCCGCGGCCTGCAGGGCCTCGGCATCGGTGGCGCCGGAAGCGACGGCGGCGTCCAGGACGGTGGCCGCGAGGGCGATGAACTTGTCAGACTTGGCGACGAAGTCGGTCTCGCAGTTGACCTCGACCATGACGCCGACGGTACCGTCGACGACCGTGGCGGTCACGAGGCCCTCAGCCGTCGAACGGCCTTCGCGCTTGGTGGCGCCCTTGAGGCCCTTGATGCGGATGAGCTCCATCGCCTTGTCGGCGTTGCCGTCGGCCTCGTCGAGGGCCTTCTTGACGTCCATCATGCCGGCGCCCGTGCGCTCGCGCAGGGCCTTGATGTCAGCGGCGGTGTAGTTAGCCATGTACAACCCCATTCGTTGTGGTTTGTCGAAGAATCTACGGGGTGGGCCCTCACGGGCCCGGTCTGTGAAAAGCCGGCGGGGCTGTTGACCCCGCCGGCTTTTCTACATCATGTGATTACTTGGCGTCCTCGGCGGGTGCCTTGGCGTCCTCAGCGGCCGTCTCGGCCGGAGCCTCGGTCGCCTCGGCGGCCGGAGCCTCCGTTGCCTCGGCAGCGGCGGCCTCTTCGGCCTGCTTGCCCTCGAGCAGCTCGCGCTCCCACTCGGCCAGCGGCTCGGCCGGTGCCTCGGTGTTGCCCGAAGCCTTGTTGTTGCGGGCGATGAGGCCCTCGGCAACGGCGTCGGCGACCACGCGGGTCAGGAGGTTGACGGAGCGGATGGCGTCGTCGTTACCCGGGATCGGGTACGCAACGTCGTCCGGGTCGCAGTTGGTGTCGAGGATCGCGACGATCGGGATACCGAGCTTCTGCGCCTCGTCAACGGCGAGGTGCTCCTTCTTGGTGTCGACGATCCACAGCAGCGACGGAGTCTTCGTCAGGTTGCGGATACCACCGAGGTTGGCCTGCAGCTTGGTCAGCTCGCGCTTGAGCAGCAGCAGTTCCTTCTTGGTGTGGCCGGAGCCGGCGACGTCCTCGAAGTTGATCTCTTCCAGTTCCTTCATACGCTGCACACGCTTGGCAACGGTCTGGAAGTTGGTGAGCATGCCGCCCAGCCAGCGCTGGTTGACGTAGGGCTGGTTCACGCGGTTCGCCTGCTCGGCGATCGCTTCCTGCGCCTGCTTCTTCGTGCCGACGAACAGGACGGAGCCGCCGTGGGCCACCGTCTGCTTGACGAACTCGTAGGCGTTGTCGATGTAGGCCAGCGACTGCTGCAGGTCGATGATGTAGATGCCGTTGCGCTCCGTGAAGATGAAACGCTTCATCTTCGGGTTCCAACGACGGGTCTGGTGGCCAAAGTGAACGCCGCTGTCGAGCAGCTGGCGCATGGTAACGACTGGCATGTCGTCACTCCTTCCGGCAGTGGCGGACCGGCCTTCGCGAGGCCGCGGTAACTGCCCTTGTTTTTCGGGTTGATCGGCTATCCACCCCTCGTGGGTGGCGCCCCTGGCACAGGCTGCCTCTCGGCCCCCGCATCCTGACCGGACGAGCCGGACCGCTGGATGCGCGGTCCACGCCTCCCGGGTTCCAAGAACCGGGCCGGACGTGAAAACGCTGTACGCGAAGTCAATCGGCCGCACCTGACGCTGGCCGCCGCACCCGGAGGCACGGCAGAACGCATCGATGCAGACGACTGCACGCACCAGTGTACTACAGCGCGGACCCCGCCCCGGCCCCGACCCGACGTCCACAGACGACCGTTCGGGTCACCTCGTCCACACCGTACGACGACGCCGCGCCCGGGTGGCGCCGGTGGGGCACGCTCGTGCCATGAACCATTCACCATCGCGCCGGAGATACGGCCGAGCGCCAACGGCCGCCACCGCGGTGGCGGCCATACTCGCCGTGTTGATCTCGGTCCCATCTGCGACCGCGGACGTCCCGCACGGCGGCTCGCCCCCGGCGGCGGCACAGCCGGGCCGAGTACCGGCGGCCGACTGGGAGTGGCCGCTCGGGGACGCGGCCTCACCACCGCGCGTCGCGCGCGGTTTCGAGGAGCCGGAGTCTGCCTGGGGGCCCGGTCACCGCGGCGCCGACCTGGTTGCGGACCGCGGCGCGCAGGTCCGCTCCCCCGCCGGGGGCACGGTCGCCTTCGTCGGCGTCGTAGTCGACCGCCCGGTGCTCAGCATCGACCACGGCAACGGGCTGCGCACAAGCCTCGAACCGGTCCAGGCTCAGGTGCAGGTCGGGGACGCCGTGTCCGCAGGCGAGATCGTCGGCACCATCGCCGAGGGCGGGCACTGCGGAGCGGGCTGCCTCCACTGGGGGCTGCGACTCGACGGGGTCTACATCGACCCACTGCCAACGGTCAGGGACCTTCGGCCGTCGATCCTCTTGCCGCTTCCGGCCGGGTGACGCGGCGGTAGATCTCCATCATCTTCGAGGTCTGCCGGCTCTGCATCAGCTGGTCGGCACCGGTGGCGCGCCAGCGTCTGCCGGCTCCGATCTGGGCCACCGCGCCGGAGATTGCGCTGGCGAGACCGGCCACCGTGTCGTCCGGGGTCAGCCAGTAACTGCCGCCGGGCAGATCTGCGGCGATCCGGTGGTCGCTGAGGATCGTCGGGGTGCCCAGGGCCGCCGCCTCGAACACCGTCATACCCTGGGTCTCAAACCCTATCGACGTCTGCACGAGCGCATCCGCGGCCGCCAGTTCGGCGAGCATCTGCTCGTAGGTGACCTTGCCGCGGAAGACGAATCGCGGCCCGCCGGCGCGGCTGGCGCTCATGGGCAGGTGGCGGGCGACCAGCGATTCGGCCTTCGCGCGCTGAGCTCCGTCGCCGAAGACATGCACGTCGACACCCTGCTTCGAGGCGAGGACCGCCTCGAGGAACGGGATGAGACGCTTCTCGGGGCTGAACCTGCCCGTCCAGACGAGCCGGATGCGGTCGTCGTGCTCGCCCCGTGCCGGCGGAGACGCGATCAATTCGCGGGCGATGTCGTCGTCGAGGCCCGTGGGGACGACGTCGATGTCGTCGAAGACGTTGTGTTCCTCGAGGAGCGAGGCGAAGTGCGTCGACGGCGCCGTGACCGCTGCGGCGGCGTCGGTGAATCCGCGCAGGTACGTCCAAGCGTCCTTCGGCACGGGGCCCTGCAGCCGCATCAGCCGGTGCTGGGCCAGGCCGAAGCCGCGCTGGACGAGACCCGGCAGCGGCACGGTGGCCGCCAGCCCGACGTCGAGCCGGTTGTGCATCGTGTGCACGACGGGTGTCCCGTGGCGCTGGGCGAAACGGTAGCCGATGACGGCGCCCCAGAAGTCGGCCTGGATGTGCACGACGTCGACCGACGCCCAGCCGTCGAAGGCGCGGTCCAACCGGGCGTCGAGCCGACGGTTCGGCACGTTGAGGGAGTATTCGCCCGGTCCGAGCGGCACTCCCGGCAACTCGATCACCGAGAGCATCGCCGGCTGTTCATCGCGCCCGCGGCGGCGCCGGGCGGGGGCGACGATCGTGACGCGGTGGCCGAGCCGTTCAAGGAAGCGTTGCTGCAACAAGACCGAGGTCTGCATGCCGCCGAGCGTTCCGGGGTGCTGGTCGGCGAAGACCGCGATGTGCAGGGCGGGCGCCTGCGAGCTTTCTGCCATCGGTGCCTTTCGCGTTTCGGCGGCGGCCGGGGCCGGGAGCCTCGGCCGCTGCCACAGTGAACGGGCCGGCCCCGGCGGGTGCGTCGCGCGGACGCGCCCGCCGGAGCGAGCCTCGGTAGGGCGAGTGGGGCTTGAACCCACGACCAAAGGATTATGAGTCCTCTGCTCTGACCAACTGAGCTACCGCCCCGAACCGCTGCCGCCCGGGCAGCGAACCCATCCTACTATCGGTTCCCTGCCCGCGCGTCGCGGCTGCCGCGCCTGGCCGGGTTTCAGCTGGTGACCGTCGAGGGGTCGGCACCGCGGTAGATCGCCTCGAAGGTACCCATCGTCTTGTCCTGGCTGTGCTTGGCGGCCTTGTCGTGACCCGCCGCGCCCATCCGTCGACGCCCCTCCTCGTCCAGGGCCAGAATCCGGTCCAGCTTTTCCGCGAGGTCCGCGGCATCCCCTGGTGTGAAGAGGTAACCGTTGACCCCGTCGTCGACGAGGTGCGGTAGCGCCATCGCGTCAGCGAGGACCACCGGGCGCGACGCCGAGAGCGCCTCGAGCGTCACCAGCGACTGCAGTTCAGCGGTGCCTGGCTGGCAGAAGACGTCGGCGGCGAGATAGGCGCTGCGCAGCTGGGCGTCGTCAACGTGCCCACGGAAGTGCACGCGGTCCCCGACGCCGGCGGCGGCCGCGCGCTCCTCGAGCGGTTCACGTTGCTCACCGCCGCCGATCACCTCAAGGTGGGGCTGCGGCACCGTGTTTGTCAACGCGAGGGCATCGATCAGGACGTCGATGTTCTTCTCGACGGCCAGGCGGCCGACGAAGAGCACCGTCGGGTGGTCCCGACGTTCGACCTGCTCGCCGGGCGCCTGCTCGTAGTGAGCGGAGTCGATGCCGTTGGACAGCGGCAGAATCCGGTTGAGCCCGGCGTAGCGGCGCATGGCGTCGGCGGCCAGCGGCGTCGGCGTGGTGACGACGTCCGCCTTGCCCATGATCTTGCCCATGTCGCGCCACGAGTTCTTCGCGACGATGCGCTTGAACCACTTCGGGAACGGCAGGAACGGGTCGAGGTTCTCGGGCATGAAGTGATTCGTGGCGACGAGCCGGATGCCCCGCTTGCGCGCCTGATTCACGGCGGCCTGCCCGATCATGTAGTGGCACTGGACGTGCACGACGTCCGGGCGGACCTCATCGAGGATCCGTGCGAGATCGCGCGAGGCACGCCAGGGAAGACAGACCCGCAGCGTCTCGTGGGTCGGGACGCTGTGGGAGGCGATCCGATGGACCGTCGCCTCCTCCTGGACGTCCACGCGGCTGGGTCCCGAGCAGTTCCGTGCCGCGACGATGTGCACTTCGTGGCCCCTGGCGTGCATCGCCGTCGCCAACCGGTAGCAGAAGACCGCGGCCCCGTTCACGTCCGGGGGGTAGGTATCTGCGGCGATCAGGATTTTCAGGGGTTTTTCACCGGTCACGGTGGTCAAGACTCCTTGGTGTTGGGTATCTCAGCGCGGCGATGATGCGCGTCTGGATGATGTCGTGAAAGCGCGATGACGCCCACGATAGCAATGGCAGCGAACCCCGCCATGGACATCGCCACCACGGCGGGCACATCGGGTCGAAGCTCACGTAGGACGGCGATGCCGATCGCGATCCCGACCATGGGATCAATCACGGTTAGACCAGCGATGACGAGGTCCGGCGGACCGCACGAATAGGCGTTCTGAACGAAGTAGCTGCCGAGCAGACAGGCGACGACGACCGCGACGACGACGAGCCACGAGACGTTGGCGAAGAAACGGCCTTGCGACTGAATCAGACCGATCGCGAGGGTCCGCACGAGCACCGCGACGAACCCGAAGAGGACGCCCGCGCCCATGATGTAGAAGAAGGCGTTGGGCCGGTGGCGCATGGCGACGGCGATGGAGCCGAAGACCGCGACGGCCACCGCAAGCAGCAGAACGGTGATTAGCTCTTCGCGGGCGCTGATCGTCGGGTGTGGGTCGGTGACCTGGATCGCCAGCAGCACGAAGCCGATGCTGCCGCCGACGCACGCGATGATCGCGAGGAAGGTCGGGCGGTTGAGCCGGATACCGACCTCGCGGGCGTGCACAACAGTGGTGATGACGAGTGCGATCGCCCCGATCGGTTGGACGACGGTCAACGGGGCCGAGGCCAGCGCGTACACGTTCAGAATGATGCCGACGCCCATGAGCGCCAGCCCGAGGACCCAGCGCGGGTTGGCCAGCAGGCGCAGGATGCCTCGGTAACCGAGGTTGAGACCACCGGTTGTGGAACGGACGGCCACGCCCTGCCGCTGGGCGCCGAACGCGAGGAAGAACGCCGCGATGACCGCACAGCAGACGGCTAGCCAGACCATGGGCCGCCAGCCGGGGCGGCGCCGTCCCCGTCGCGTTCGCGCCGCCACTTGCGGATGGCGGCGACGAAGTACCCGACGGCCGCGACGATATGCAGCGCGCAGCCGAAGGCCAGCACGAGGGTGGCGACGCCGTCGAACACGGGGTTCTTGATCGACTCGACCTGGCCGAGCAGAAGCAGCGGCGCACCGAGGAGCAAGATCGCCGTCCGGACCTTGCCGATCACACTCACGGGCAGCTCGGGGCTGCCCCGGAAGAGGACGAGTGCGGTCAGGATCAGGACGATGTCCGGGATCAGGATCGAATAGACCAGCCAGGAGGGAGCGATGCCCGCGACGACGAAGGTGATCGCGACGACAAACAGCGAGATCCGGTCCGCCACGGGGTCCAGCCAAGCTCCCACCGTCGACATCTGGTCGAAGCGGCGGGCGACATAGCCGTCGATCCAATCCGTGGACCCGAGGAAGGCCAGCACGGCTGTGGCCCATGCGAACTCGGATTCGGCGACCAGCCAGACGAAGACGGGAACCAGACAGAACCGCGAGACGGTGATGATGTTGGGCACCGTCCAGAACGTCGTGAGTAGGCGATACTCGAAATCATCCCGCGTACCCGCCCCGATGAACCGCACTGTTCCCCCTAACCGGTTCCCGCTACTTCTGTTCGGTTCCACCAGATCCGGGGCGGAACTTCTGCAGGCGCTCCTTAAAACCGTACGCCTTCTCGGCGGTCTTCTCCGCGCTGCGGGCCTGCTTGCCGAGCCGGTCGCGCAGCTCGGTCAGGTGCGCGCGTCGAGCCTCGGAGCGGGCTTTGAGATCGGCGTAGCTGATCTCTTCCTTCTCGGCCTGCTTCTTCTCCTTCTCGGCTTCCTTCTCCGCCTTCAGCCGCTCCTTTTCCTCGTCGGAAACTTCGGGCTTGTCGAGGGTGCTCACGTCGAAGGCGCTGCCTTCCTTGAGGATCCCCAGGTCGTGCTTGACGCCGCGGAGAGCGTCCTCGGGCACGAGCGGCATGGCCTTCTTGACCTTGGGGATGGCGATCGCGACGAGGATCAGTATCAGCAGCAGGAAGAAGCCGGCAACGACGAGAGCAGCGAGCCATGCCGGCATGACCTCAGCCAGGCCCATGATGCCGGCGACGAGGAGCGAGATGCCCATGACGGACAGGAAGAACAGCGCGGCGACGGCCAGCCCGGCCGCGACGCCCACGTTGATTCCCTTGGCCTTGAGCTGGCGCAGTGCGAGCTGGATCTCATCGTTGATCTGCTTGGGCACCAGACGACCCAGGTCCTTGATCACGCTGACCGGTGAAGCTCCCCGGCGTCCTGTCTCGGTTCCTGACATGAATTGGTTCCTTCGTCGTCCTTGCGGACCGCCGAGCGGCCCTTGTCCTAGACAAAGCTACCAAATGAAAGAGGCCGGGCCCCCGCGCTATTCGCGCGTGGGACCCGGCCGTGTCCGCTCCCCCGACTGGACTCGAACCAGTAACCCTTCGATTAACAGTCGAATGCTCTGCCAATTGAGCTACGGGGGAAAGAAGCGACCACAACTTTAGCAGGGGAAAACCCGGAACCGAAAATCGGGGTGCCCTGATCCGTGTCGAATCGCAAACGCCCTCAGCTGGAGGCGCGAACACGTCCACGGCGCGCCCGCTCACGCACCCCTCGCCACAAGCGCCTGCCCGCAGGCATAAAAAATCCCGGTCTTACTAGGTAAGACCGGGATCATGAGCTCCCCCGACTGGACTCGAACCAGTAACCCTTCGATTAACAGTCGAATGCTCTGCCAATTGAGCTACGGGGGAAAGCAACGCGTACAACTCTACAACACGATTAGCGGAATCCGAAAATCGGTCCGAGGCCCGCTTCCCACCGCCCCGCGCCGGGCCCCGATCACTCCTCCCGCAGCGACCGGCGGCGGATCTCCAGCTCCATCAGCTCCCGGTTGATGCGCTGGAACTCCTCCGGATCCGCAGACGGTTCCATGCGCTGCAGCCGGCCGATGAGCTCCGCCTTGAGGTGGGTGATCTGCAGCTCGAAGAGCCGGTTCATGATGTCCCGGCAGTACCGCGCCAGCGCCTCGTCGGAGTGTGCCGGCAGCGGGCGCACGGCCAGCTCCGAGACGAGCGAACGCAACGGGTCCGGCACCTCCTGGCGCACGGCCTCGACCCAGCGCGACGGCGACACCCCCGAGGCGCCCGCGGCACGGATCGCCGCGTGGATCGCCGCGTGGGCCGGGGCCAGGAACCGCGCCTCGTAGAACGCCTGCCACTGTTCGGGCGTGAGCATCGCCGGCTGCTGCAGCACGACCTCGAGCGATTCGCGCTCCATTCGAGTCACCGGGTCCCGCGGGTCGGGCAGCTCGAAGCCCGGCTGAGCGCCAGCCTCCTGGCCCGCGCCACCCTCCTGAGCGTGCTGGCCGGACCCGTGCGACGACGTCGCGTCGCCACCGCGCTCGGAACCGCGCCCGCCGCCCTGCCGCGAGCGCCGCCCGGCCGCGGAGACGGCACGATTCACGTCGTCCATGTCCATCCCGAGCCAACCGGCGAGCTCGCGCGTGTAGGCGGGGCGCATCGCGGCGTCGCGGATCTCGGCGACGATGGGCGCGGAGGCGCGCAGCGCCTGGACGCGGCCCTCGACGGTGTTGAGGTCATGATTCTTCAGGCCCGCCTTGATAGCGAACTCGAACAAGGGGCGCTTCGCCGCGATCAGCTCGCGGACGGCCTCCGGCCCGCGCTGCTGGCGCAGGTCGCACGGGTCGGCCCCGCTCGGTTCGACGGCAACGTAGGTCTGCGCGATGAAGCGCTGGTCCTCCTCGAAGGCGCGCAACGCGGCCTTCTGTCCGGCCGCGTCGCCGTCGAACGTGAAGACGACCTCGCCCCCGGTGCCGTCGTCCTGCAGGAGCCGGCGGGCGATCTTGATGTGGTCCGCGCCGAAGGCGGTACCGCACGTGGCGACGGCCGTGCCAACCCCGGAGAGGTGGCACGCCATGACGTCCGTGTAGCCCTCGACAACGATCAGCTGTCGGTTCCTGGTGATCTCGCGCTTGGCGAGGTCCACCCCGTAGAGGACCTGCGACTTCTTATAAAGCTGGGTCTCGGGCGTGTTCAGGTACTTCGGGCCCTTGTCGTCCTCGTGCAGTTTGCGCGCGCCGAAACCGATCGTTGCACCCGTGAGGTCGCGGATCGGCCAGATCAGGCGGCCGCGGAAGCGGTCGTAGATGCCGCGCTGTCCCTCCGAGAACATGCCCGTGTGGGTGAGCTCCTCGTCGTTGAACCCCTTGCTGCGCAGGTGCTTCAGGAGGTGGTCCCAGCCCTGCGGCGCGTAGCCGACGCCGAATTGCTCGGCTGCGGCCTGGTCGAACCCTCGCCCAGTCAGGAACTGCCGGGCGATGGAGGCTTCCGGGCTGCCGAGCTGGTGGCGGAAGTACTCCTCGGCGAGCTTGTGCGCGTCGAGCAGCCGCTGGCGGCGGCCGACTTCCTGCCGGCTCGGGCCGTGCCCGCCGTCCTCGTAGCGCAGCTCGTAACCGAGTTTCGCGGCGAGCTGCTCAACGGTCTCGGTGAAGGTGGTGTGGTCCATCTTCTGAATGAAGGAGATGACGTCGCCCGACTCGCCGCAGCCGAAGCAGTGGAACGATCCGACCTGCGGCCGCACGTGGAAGGAAGGGCTGCGCTCGTCGTGGAACGGGCAGAGTCCCTTGTACGATCCGACGCCGGCCGAGCGGAGCGTGACGTAGCCCTCGACGACGTCTTTGATGTTGGTCCGCGCCCGGACCTCGTCGATGTCTTCGCGTTTAATCAGGCCGGCCATGCCTTACAGGATACTGCCCGCGGAAGGCTGGACCTGACGTTTTCCACAGGGAGCTGCGTCCGCGTTCGGATCAACTGCGTGTGTCCCGCAACTCGTCATCTACGGCCTCACCGATCCGCCCCATGGAGCGACCCGAGATCCAGTATGCGCTGGCAGTGATCTCTTTCTTGCCCGGCCCGCCGCTGGCCTTGAGCGCTCGACGAACAGCCTTGAGCCGACCGGCTTCCCCAGCCAACCAGACGTCGTCGGCCCAGGCCGCGTGGGCTGCTACGGCAGCGGCAACCATATCGCCCCGGGTGTCGTCCTCGACCCACTGGACGGTCGGATCAGCTCCGTCGATGACGGCGGCCGCGGCCGCGCGCTCTCCCGGCAGCAGCGCGACAACAGTGCGCACTTCGGCACCGTCCGCCCGGATCTGCTCAGCCAGTTCACGAGCTGCGGGCCACGCTGCCAAGTCAGCGACGAGCAGGCGCCGCGCTGCGCCCGCCGACACAGGCCGCGACCCGTACACCGTAGCGATGAGCCCTTCTCCGACCTCTGCCCGCTTGGCCCATGCCGACGCCGGGCCGGCCGGATCGTGCAGCAGGAATTCGAGAGCGAACCGCCCGGCGTCCGGTTCTGCGCCGACGATCGTATACGCACGCTGGTGAGCACGACCGTCGCCTGAGGGATCCGGGAACCACAGCCGGACCCAGAAGGAAGCGAAGGGCTGATGGGCGGCCAACAGCGTCGTCGATTCGAAGGTCAACCGGAGGATGTTCGCCGTGAGTAGGAGCCGATCGACGATCCGGATTTCATGGTCGTCGGCGCGCAGGACGCGGAGTACCGCGCCTTGGTAACCGCGGGAGAGAGTGCGGACCGGACGGCTGTTATGGTCGGACGCATCGTGCATGGTTCTCCCCCGGTGGATCGGCTTAGAAGAGCTCGTTGCGGAACGGCTCACCCTGCACGAGGGTGCGGTGCCATTCGATCGCCGACGCGTCCGTGAGCGAGGCGACCTGGTCGATGACGGCGCGCAACCGGCCGCCGTCGTCCCGGGCGTCGTGCCAGTCGGCAGCGAACATCGGTTCGAGGTACTGATCACCAGTCTCGGTGAGCAGGTCGACGAGGTCCCCGATAATCTCCCGCTGGCGCTGGTAGATGGGCTGCCGCTCGTCGCTGGTCATGACGTAGGCGGTCGCGAGACCCTTCATCGCGGCAATCTCGTGATCCGTCTCCTCGGGCACGATGAGCCGCCCATTGAAACGAGTCAGCGGGTCCGGACCGAACTCGGCCCGGGTGGCCTCGATCGCGGCGGAGCAGAACCGGCCGATGAACTGGCTGGTCATGTCCTTCAGCGCGGCCATGGAGCGCCGGGACCCGTTCGCCGCGGGCACCCACTCTTCGGTGGCCTCGAGGCGGCCGAGGGCGGCACTGATCGTGGCGTCGTCGACTCCCGGAAGGTACCACCGGCGCGTGTATTCGATGACGCGCGCGCGATGGTCCGGATCCTGGATCCAGCGCAGCTGGAATCGACCGGCGACGATGGCGTCCTCGACGTCGTGCACCGAGTAGGAGATGTCGTCGGCCAGGTCCATGACCTGCGCCTCCATGCACGTCTGCCCGGGCCCCGGGCGTGCGCCCGTCTCCCCGCTGCCCGAGCGCAGCCACTCGAAGATGGGCAGGTCCTCGGCGTAGACGCCGAACTTCTTGGTCTGCTTGCCGTTCTTGACAGGGGCGTCCGGGCGCGTCCACGGGTACTTGCAGGCCGCGTCGAGCGAGGCCCGGGTCAGGTTCAGCCCGGCCGAACCACCGTTGTGGCGGAAGGTCTTCGTCTCGAGCCGGCTGAGCAGGCGCAGCGTCTGGGCGTTGCCCTCGAACCCGCCGATCGAGGCCGAAAGCGCGTCGAGGGCCAGCTCGCCGTTGTGCCCGAAGGGCGGGTGGCCGAGGTCGTGTGAGAGGCAGGCCGTGTCGACGACGTCGGGGTCGCAACCGAGCGTCGCGCCCAGCTCGCGGCCGACCTGGGCGACCTCGAGCGAGTGCGTGAGCCGGGTCCGAACGAAGTCGTCGGAGTAGGGGGCGACGACCTGCGTCTTCGCTCCGAGTCGGCGCAGGGCCGACGAGTGCAGCACGCGGGCCCGGTCGCGCTCGAAGCTCGTCCGGTAGGACTTCTTCGGCGGCTCCGGCACCCAACGCTCGTGGTCGTAGGCCTCGTAGCCGGGCACGGCGCGCATCCCGTTCGTCTCAGCCACCGGACACGTCCGATTCCGCCGCGGCGATCATGGCCTGGTGCTCGGCGTTGAGTTCGCGCGAGTCCAGCCAGCCGTCGGGCAACGCGGGGCGCTTGGGTGAACCGGCCCGGCCGCGGGGGCCCTCGGCGTCGGCGCCCGGGTACCCGGCCTCGGGGTTGAGCTGGTCGAGCAGATCGCGCAGCTGCTCGAGCGTGCCGACGGTGGCCATCGCCGCCCGCAGCTCGCCGCCGACCATGTATCCCTTGAAGTACCAGGCGACGTGCTTGCGGATGTCCCTCAGCGCCTGTTCCTCGTTGCCGAAGTAGTCGATCAGCAGCTCGGCGTGGCGGTAGAACGTCTGCCCCACCTCGCTCAGGGTGGGCGTGAATCGGGTGTCCCGGCCCTCGAACGCGGCCTGCAGGTCGCCGAAGAGCCACGGTCGGCCCTGGCATCCGCGGCCCACGACGACGCCGTCGACTCCCGTCTCGCGGACCATGCGGACAGCGTCCTCCGCCGTCCAGATGTCGCCGTTGCCAAGCACGGAAACGTCCGGCAGGGCCTCGCGCAGCTCCTTGATGGCGGACCAGTCGGCCTGGCCGGAGTAGAACTGGCCGGTGGTGCGCCCGTGCAGGGTCACCGCGGCGACCCCGTAGTCGCGGGCGATGCGGCCGGCGTCGAGGAACGTCAGGTGGTCCTCGGTCACGCCCTTGCGCATCTTGATCGTCAGCGGGATCTCACCCTTGGCGGCCTCCGTCGTCGCCGCGCGGATGATGGACTCGAACAGCGACGTCTTCCACGGCAGTGCGGAGCCGCCGCCCTTGCGCGTCACTTTGGGCACGGGGCAGCCGAAGTTCAGGTCGATGTGGTCGGCGCGGTCCTCCTCGACGAGCAGGCGCACGGCCGCACCGACGGTCTTCGGGTCGACGCCGTAGAGCTGGACGGAGCGCACCGCCTCGTCCTCGTCGTGGGAGATGATCCGCATCGACTTCTCGTTGCGCTCGACGAGCGCGCGGCTCGTGACCATCTCCGCGACGTACAGCCCGCCGCCGTACTCGCGGCAGAGCCGGCGGAACGCCTTGTTGGTGATGCCGGCCATGGGGGCCAACACGACGGGCACGTCGACCGTGAGGTTTCCCAGTTTCAGCGGCGGCAGCTCGAGCTTGGTGCTCGATCCGGAGTGCGCGGGCGCGGCCGAGCCCGACGCGGCCAGGGGTGCGGCGCCGTCGTGCGTTTCGTAAGAGGAGGAAGCTGTCACGGTCACCGACCCATTATCGCAAGTCCGTGCAAATCGGGGCGAGCTCAGGCGTCCGGCTCGGCGCCGGGCGCGGCGCGGCGACCCCGACGGCGGGGACCGGCCTCTGGCTCCTCCGCCTCGGGGGCGGCAAGGACGGCCGCGAGCTCGTCCGGTGCCCCGGGGCCGGGCACGGGCCGGGTGTCGGCGGGGGCCGTCGGCGTCCCGCCCGTGCCGACGGCCTTGACCACGGCGACGGCGATCGCGGTGGTCACGGGGATGGCGAGGACGAGGCCGATGGAGCCGACGAGCGTACGCACGACCTCCTCCACGAGCTCCCCGGAGGTGAACGTGTCCAGCAGGGCCCGGTCGTAGAGGGTCACGAGGATCAGCATCGGCAGCACGGCGCCCGCGTAGGCGAAAGCGATCGTGTAGACCGTGGAGGCGATGTGGTCGCGGCCGATACGCATCGCGGCGGTGAAGAGGTCCTTCGCCGACCGCCGAGGATTGGCCTCGGCGAGTTCCCAGACCGCAGACGACTGCGTGATCGTGACGTCGTTGAGGACGCCGAGGCCCGCGATGAGCAACCCGCACAGGATGATCCCGGAGAGGGAGAGCTCGGGCACCTGATTGACGAGGGTGTACTTGGCGTCGTCCCCCACACCCGTCAGGTGCACGGCGCCGGTCGCCCAGGCCGCCAACACCGTGGTCACGGAGAGACCGAAGATCGTGCCCAGCAGCGCCGTCGTTGTCCTCGCGGTGAAGCCGTGCGCGAAATAGAGCACGGCGATCATGATCAGCGCCGATCCGACAAGGCCGACGAGCAGGGCGGGCTTGCCCTCGACGAGGGCCGGGATCATGAACTTCGAGAGCACGAAGTACGCGCCGATCAGCCCGAGCAGCGCGCGGAAGCCGCGCCACCGCGCCACCAGCACGACGACGAAGGCGTACAGCGCCGAGAGCAGCAGGATCGGCGCCGTGCGCACGAAGTCGACGAAGATGTAGGTGGCCGCCGAGCCCGACACCGCGTTGGAGAGGTCGAGGTAGCGGACCTGATCGCCGGGCTCGACGCCTGTCGCGGCCAGGATCTCGGGCGGGACCTCAACCGGGACGGGGCTGCCGCCGGCGTTGGGTTCGACGTAGGCGACGTCGCACTTCTGCGCCTGCCCGCCCGCCTCCTCGAGATCGCCCGAAGACGGGCAGGTCTCGTTGATGACCTGGCGGACCGTGCCGGAGACGAAGTCCACCCCCGCGGCCGCTGAGTAGGGGTCGTCGAGCTGGACGCGCTCGGCTGCATCGCCGGTCGGCCACAGGAACCAGGTGCCGACGATGGTCAGCAGCGCCAGCGGCAGCAGGATGGCGGACAGGATCGTCCGTGCCCGCCGCCGGCGGACCGGGTCGGCGATACGTACGTCGTCGTGGCTGTGGCCGTGGCCCACCGCGCCCCCTTCGGTTTTCTAGTCGGTCGAGACGATGTGCGTGGTGGTCACGACCGTCGCCTGGCCGGCGGCGATCAGCCCGTCGACGACCTCGCGCAGTGCGGTCATGGCGTCGTCGACCTCGATCTTGACCGGGTACTGGTGCGCGAGCATCGCAATGAGACCGAAGACCGCCTGCTCGGCCGCGGACCTCTCGAGCTCCGGATCCCAGCCGATCAGGACGTCGGCCGGCGCGTCGAGCCGGTCCGGCTCGTAGCTGATCGCGAAGGAGAGGATCTTCCCGCCCTTGGCCTGGGGCTTGTCGCGCAGCACGACCGAGCCCTTGGCACCGGTGGCCTCCGAGAGCAGCATGGTCTGCGCGCGACCGAGCGTCATATCCGCGCGGTCCCACTCGTGCACCGAGTTGTAGAACTCGGTGACCAGGCGGGTCAGCTCGACGGAGCCGGTGGCCGACTCCTCGAGGGTGAGCCCGTCGTCGGTGAATTCGGGCAGCTTCATGCCGCCCGGCTCGACGACGACGGCGCGCGAGCGCATGATCTGCGACTGGCCGACGGAGGCCGCAAATCCTGCGGAGGCGCCGGCGTCGTTCCCCTCGTCCGTGTAGCGGGACTTGAGGGCGGCGACGCCCGAGGGCGCACCCTCGCGGCGCAGCTGCCGCAGCAGTTCGGTCGCGATGCCCTGGCGCCGGTGGTCGCGGGCGACCTCGACGTAGAACCAGAGCCGATCCGGGTGCAGCGAGGATTCGAACACGGTCGCCGCGGCGATCGGCACCCCCTGGTCCTCAGCGACGACGGTCCGCGCCCACGGGTCGTCGTGGCTGGCGCGCAGCATCGTGCGGTCGACGTGGGCCTGCGGCGTGGCCGGGTCGCCCCACACCTGCAGCAGCGCCAGGTCGTCGCCCTCGCGCCACGGGCGGTAGGTCAGGTGGTGAAGTCCGGGCTGCTCGGTCATGATCAGGCCCCCAGCAGGCGGGCGGCGAGGTAGGACTGGACGTTCTCGAGCGGCACCCGCTCCTGGCTCATGGTGTCGCGCTCGCGGATCGTCACGGCCTGGTCTTCGAGGGTGTCGAAGTCCACGGTGATGCAGAACGGCGTGCCGATCTCGTCCTGGCGGCGGTAGCGGCGGCCGATCGCGCCGGCGTCGTCGAAGTCGATGTTCCAGCGCTTGCGCAGGTCGGCGGCCAGGGTCTTGGCGGTCGGGGCCAGATCGTCCTTCTTCGACAGCGGGAGGACGGCGGCTTTGACCGGGGCCAGACGCGGATCCAGCTTGAGGACGGTGCGCTTGTCCACCCCACCCTTGGTGTTGGGGGCCTCGTCCTCCGTGTAGGCGTCGACGAGGAACGCCATCATGGAACGGGTCAGGCCGAAGGACGGCTCGATCACATACGGCGTGTACCGCTCGCCGGAGGCCTGATCGAAGTACTGCATCTTGGTGCCCGAGCCCTTGGTGTGGCTCGAGAGGTCGAAGTCGGTGCGGTTGGCGACGCCCATCAGCTCGCCCCACTCGTTGCCCGTGAAGCCGAACTTGTACTCGAAGTCGATCGTGCCGGCGGAATAGTGGGCGCGCTCGTCCTCGGGGACGTCGAAACGCCGCATGTTCTCCGGATCGAGGCCCAGGTCGACGAACCAGTTCCAGCAGTCCTCGACCCACTCGGTGAAGAAACGGTGCGCGTCTTCCGGCGCGGTGAAGAACTCGATCTCCATCTGCTCGAACTCGCGGGTTCGGAAGATGAAGTTGCCGGGGGTGATCTCGTTGCGGAAGGCCTTGCCGATCTGGCCGATGCCGAAAGGCGGCTTCTTCCGCGAGGCCTGGACCACGTTGAGGAAGTTCACGAAGATGCCCTGGGCCGTCTCGGGACGCATGAAGTGCAGTCCCTCCTCGTTGTCCACGGGGCCGAGGAAGGTCTTGAGCAGGCCGGAGAACTGCTGCGGCTCCGTCCACTTGCCCTCTTGACCGGTCTCCGGATCCCGGACATCCGCGAGGCCGTTCTCCGGCGGACGCCCGTGCTTGCGTTCGTAGGCCTCCAGAAGGTGGTCAGCACGGTAGCGCTTGTGGGTGTGCAGCGACTCGACGAGCGGGTCCGTGAAGGTCGCGACGTGGCCGGAGGCCTCCCAGACGGCCTTGGGCAGGATGATCGAAGAGTCCAGCCCGACCATGTCTGCGCGGCCGCGGACGAAGGTCTGCCACCACTCGCGCTTGATGTTCTCCTTGAGCTCCGTGCCCAGGGGTCCGTAGTCCCACGCGGAGCGGGAACCGCCGTAGATCTCACCGGCCTGGAAGACGAAGCCGCGCCGCTTGGCGAGGGAGATGACCTGATCGAGTTTGGACTGCGGTGCCATGAACTACTCCTGGTGGCGCGGCCGCTGGTTGCGGTCCGCCATGGGGGACAAATACCGAGTACACCCTAGCGGAAACGCACCCCGTTGGCCTCAGCGGAAGCGCAGCCCACGCCCCGGGGCCGAAGCGATGACGACGGCGGCCAGCGCGACGAGCGTCCCCAGGACCGTCGTGGTGCTCACGGTCGAACCGGGAACGGGCGCGATCGCGTCGATGGCGAGGGACCCGAGCAGCTGGCCGGCGATCAGGCCGAGGCTCGTCACGAGCACCCCGAGGAAGCGCACCAGCACGGCGCCGGCACCGATGAAGAGGATGCCGAGCGGGCCGCCCAGGTACATCCACCAAACGCCCGGGAGCGCTCCGGCCGGGCCCGCGAACGGCAACATGATCAGATACGTGAGGATCAGGGCGACGGTGCCGACCAGGAAATTGAAGAAGGTCGCCGGCAGCGGGTTCCCGTAGTGGCGGGTCTGCACCCCGTTCATGGCCTGTTGGAACCCCATGAGCAGGCCCGCGACGAACGGCATGAGCATGGGGCCGACGACGGCGAACCCCACTCCGCGCTCGGCGAGCGTGGGCCACACGACCCAGAGGACCCCGGCGAGCGCGAGCAGCGCGCCGACGAATCGCTCCGTGCTGACGGGGCGGGGGCCGCCGGGGCCGAAGCCGATCCTGTCCACGACCAGGCCCGAGCCGATCTGCCCGGCCACGTTGGCTACGGTGAAGAGCGCGAGGCCGAGGAAGGTCACCACGAGGCCCTGGCTGACGACGAAGAACGCGCCGAAACCGCCGGCGAGCATGTACCACCAGGGGAAGTTGCCGGCGCGCACGTGGCCCGGCATCGCCCGCAGGCCGCGGCGGCCGACAGGCAGCGCGAGGATCGCCACGCTCAGCAGGGCCAGGCCGACGCCGAAGGAGACGACGGCGGCGCCGACGCCGCTGCCGATCTCGTCACCGAGGGCCCCGTTGA
The DNA here is from genome assembly GCA_023896275.1 of Kocuria rosea subsp. polaris. Classification (GTDB taxonomy): domain Bacteria; phylum Actinomycetota; class Actinomycetes; order Actinomycetales; family Micrococcaceae; genus Zhihengliuella; species Zhihengliuella polaris_A. The sequence continues at coordinate 77,736 of MLDA01000019.1, forward strand.
CGCGCCCCTGCAGCGGCATGCCGCAACCGGCGATGAGCGCCATGAGCAGACCGACAGGCAGCGGCAGGCTGGACCGGTCGGTTGCGCGGGCAGCGGGTGTCATCCGTCCTCTTCCTCGAGTCTGAGCCGCCGACGCTGTGCGGCGAACGCGTTGCGCTGGGGCAGCGCGACCGGGCGTCGTTCATCCGGCCCGCCTACACTGTATATCCATGACGGACACCGCCCCTGAGACCATCTCCATCCGCGACGAATCCATCCGCCTGGGCCAGCTGCTCAAGCTCGCCAATCTCGTCGAGGACGGGATCGAGGCCAAGACCCTGATCGAGGAGGGTCACGTGCAGGTCAACGGCGAGCCCGAGACGCGCCGGGGTCGCCAGGTCCGCCACGGTGACACCGTCACGCTCGATGAGAGCACCATCACGGTGTCCTCCGAGCTCGCCTAGGGCCCCTCGGCCGCGGGCCGGGCGCTACGCCTCAACGGTCGCCAGCGGGACCGTCTGCCGCAGGAATTCGCAGACGTGCCCCATCTCGATCGGGTTGATGCTGTGCGCCATGTTCGCGTATTTCATCTTGGTCAGCTTCGTCGTGGCGTTGGCCCAGCGGTTGGTGAACTCGATCTTCGCCTCGGTGATGACGGTGTCCGCGTCGCCCCGGCCCCAGAACAGGGGCAGGGAAGCGGCCGCGACGGCGTCGTCATCAAAGAAGTCGCTCTCACCTTCCACGGCGAACCCCGAGAGGCCGACGACGGCCGCGATCTCGGCTGGGCGGTGGCGCGCCACGGAGGTGGCCATCGCCATGCCCATCGAGAAGCCGAGCAGCGTCACCGAGGTGAACTGATCCTTGACCGTGTCGAGCCACGCGACGACGTCGGCCGCGGCACCGACCGCCTCCGGCGTCGAGTAGGTCAGGTCGGGTGCGAGGCCGAACCACGCGAAGCCGGGCCCGATCGCGTGCGGGGCCCGGACCGACGCCAACGTGAATTCGGGCGGCAGCATCGGGGCGAGACCGATCAGGTCGCGCTCATGGGACATGTATCCGTGGAACAGCACGATGAGCGGCGTCCCCGCGCGTTCCGATTCGGGCCTGCTCCACACGACTTCCGGCTTCCATACACTCGTCATGGAACCCATTGAACCATCGGCGGGCGCCCGCCCCGGCGAGCGCGGCACCCGTGCCGCTCAGTCGACGAAGATCGTCCGTTTCAGCGCCGCGGAGAGCTGTTCGACGTCGGTGAGAAAACCGTCGTGACCGACCGGGGTGCGGATGTACTCGACGTTCGGCCGATTCGGCAGGTGCGCGGCCATGGCTTCGGCCTGCGCGGGCCAGTAGAGGCGGTCGCTGTCGACGGCGGCGACGAAGAACTCGATGCCTTCGAGGGCGCCGAGCGCGGCTTCGACGCCGCCGCGGCCGCGCCCGACGTCGTGGCTCATGAGCGCTTCGGTGATCACGAGGTAGGAGTTCGCGTCGAACCGCCCGACGAGCTTGGCCGCCTGGTAGTCCAGGTAGCTCTCCACCTGGTAGCGGCCGCGATCGAGCGACGGGCTGCCCAGCGGCTGCTCGTCGCACTGGGGCTCACGACCGAAGCGGGTGTCGAATTCGACATCCGACCGGTAGGTGATGTGGGCCATCCGGCGCGCGATCCCGAGCCCGCCGACGGGCCCCTCGCCGAATCCGATCGCCTCGCCCGGCCCGGCCGCCGGCGCGCGGTAATAGTCGCCGCCGGCGAAGTCCGGATCGAGCCGGATCGCCTGCGTCTGAATCTGGGCGAAGGCGATCTGCTCGGCGGTCGAGGCGGCCGTCGCGGCGATCGGCACACAGCGCCGCACGCGCCCGGGCAGCGTCGCCGCCCATTCGAGGGCGCGGGCGCCACCCATCGAGCCGCCGATGACGGTGTGCCACGCGTCGACGCCGAGCGCGTCGGCCAGCCGCTCCTCGAGCCGGACCGAGTCGCGGATCGTCGTAAACGGGAACCGCGAGCCCCACGCGCGGCCGTCTGGCGCGGCGCTGCCGGGACCGGTCGTGCCGTTGCAGCCTCCAACCATCCCGGGGGCCACGACGAAGTACTTGTCCGTGTCGATGGTCCGGCCGGGGCCGACGAACCCGTCCCACCATCCGGGCTCGTCGCTGATTCCGCGGGCGACGTGGGTGTCTCCGGTCAGGGCGTGCAGCAGCAACACCGCGTTGGAGGCGTCCGGGTTGAGCGCCCCCCACGTCTCGTAGGCGATGTCGACGCCGGGCAGCGTCCCGCCGGTCTCGAACGCGAACTCGCCCGTGCGCAGTACGCGCAACACTCCGTCCGCGCCCAGCGCCCGCTCCCCCGCCCCGGCGCGCTCGGGCACGTCGGTTGCCTGCATGATCGTGTCGACGTCGCTGCTCACTTCACCACTCGTGTTTCTTGCTTGTTCACCTGTACGCGCCGATGGTTCCTACCGCCCCATCGGGCCTTCGGGACGTTGCGGTCCATAGCGGTCAGGACACCGCAGCCTGCCGGCCGATGGCTGCCTCGACGGCCTCGAACCCGGTCTCCAGGTCGGCGAGAATATCGTCGACGTGCTCGATGCCCACGGCGAGCCGCACGAGTCCCGGGCTGACGCCGGCGGCCCGCTGCTCCTCCTCGCTCAACTGCGCGTGCGTCGTCGACGCCGGGTGGATCACCAATGACCGCACGTCGCCGATATTGGCGACGTGCGAGTGCAGGGCGAGCCCGTCGACGAACGCCTGGCCGGCCGCGGCGCCACCGGCCAGTTCGAAGGCGACGACGGAGCCGGTCCCGCGCGGACCGTACTTGCGTCCGCGCTCGAACCAGGGGCTGGAGGCCAGACCCGCGTAGGCGACCCTCACGACGTCGTCGCGGTCCTCGAGCCATTCGGCCACGGTCTGCGCGTTGGCCACGTGACGCTCAACGCGCAGGCTGAGGGTCTCCAGGCCCTGTGCGATGAGGAACGCGTTGAAGGGCGACAAGCAGGAGCCGAGATCGCGCAGCAACTGCACGCGCGCCTTGAGGATGAAGGCGAGGTTCGCCCCGAGGGCGCTGCCGACGCCGAGGTCGCGGGCGTAGACAAGCCCGTTGTAGGACTCGTCCGGGGTGTTGAAGGTCGGGAAACGCTCCGGGTGCTGCGCGTAATCGAACGTGCCGCCGTCGACGATGACTCCCGCGATCGCGGCGCCGTGGCCGCCAAGGTACTTGGTCGCCGAGTGGATGACGACGTCGGCGCCCCACTCGAGCGGGCGGATGAGGTACGGCGTCGCCAGCGTGTTGTCGACGAGGAGCGGCACCCCGGCCGCGTGCGCGACGGCCGCCACGCCCTCGATGTCCAGCACGTCCTGACGCGGGTTCGAGACCGCCTCGCCGAAGAAGGCCTTGGTGTTCTCCTGCACGGCTGCCCGCCACTGCTCGAGATCGTCCGGGTCCGACACAAACGTGACCTGGATCCCTAGGCGCTTGAGCGTGTGCTTGAGCAGATTCTGCGTGCCCCCGTAGAGGCTCGGGCTGGCGACGATATGATCCCCCGCCTCGGCCACGTTGAGCAGCGCGAACGTGGTGGCCGCTTGGCCCGAGGCCAGCAGCAGCGCGCCGACGCCTCCCTCTAGGTCCGCGATGCGCGCCTCGACGGCGTCCGTCGTCGGATTCCCGATGCGCGTATAGATCGGTTCGAGCTCGGCGAGTGCGAACCGGGCGGCCGCGCTCTCGGCACTTGGGAAGACGAACGAGGTGGTCTGGAAGATCGGCAGGGCGCGTGCGCCGGTCGACTCGTCGGGCGTCTGCCCGGAGTGGATCTGGCGGGTTTCGAACGACCAGGATGCGTTAGATGTAGTCACAGAGACTGTCCCCTCTAGAACATGGGGTCGGCCCACCCGGCCCGTACTGGGGCTGGTCTTCGGGAGGCGTTCCCGCGCTTGCCCGACACCGGTTGGCGCCAAGCCAGGTCCTCACCCGGGGCACCCCACCGCGAGTGGAGGGTTGCCGGCCAGCAAACCGGGGTTTTGCGCTGGCACTCATGACCTTGTCCATCCAGTGTCGGCGAAGCCGCGCCGCTCCGCAACTCTGCCCCGGCATTCCCGTTTCATGACGTCTCATGCGCGCGCCCCGACAACAACTTAGGGCTGCCTAAGTCGAGACGGATCTCACAAAGTGCCATCATGAGCACATGATGAGGTTGGACCACGTTTCATACGCTTGCGGACAAGACGGACTGACGGCCACGGCCGATCGGATCGCCGAAACACTGGGCCTCGAATCCGTGAAGGGCGGAGTCCACCCACGGTTCGGCACCAGGAATGTCATTTTCCCGATGCAACACAACCAGTACCTCGAGGTCGTCGAGGTACTGGACCACCCGGCGAGCAACAAGGCGCCGTTCGGGCAGGCCGTGCGGGCCCGCTCCGAGGTCGGCGGCGGTTGGATGGGCTGGGTCGTCGCCGTCGACGATCTGGCGCCGTTCGAACGGCGGCTCGGCCGCGACCGCGTGCCCGGCAACCGGAAGTTCCCCGACGGACAGGAGCTGACCTGGCAGCAGATCGGCATCAAGGGCCTGATCGCCGACCCACAGGTTCCCTACATGATCCAGTGGGACGAGAGCTCCGCGGACCTGCACCCGTCGAAGGCCCTCGAGGCCCCGGCCGGACAGATCGCCCAGATCTCGATTGCCGGCTCCAAGGACCGCGTCGCCGAGTGGCTGGGTCAGCCGGAGAAGTCCCCGCTGGGTGACGTCACGGTCGACTGGCAGGCACCCAACGGGACTCCCGGCATCATGTCGGTTTCCTTCATGACCCCACACGGCCTCGTGACCTTGTAGGCACCCGCGCGCAGTCACCCGGAGGCCCCCGGCACGATCACTCGTGCCGGGGGCCTCCGCGTCCGCGGCGCATCGGCGCCTGCGGGATGTCAGGTGCCGATGCCGATCGCGCTGCCGAGCAGGGCGTACCCGACGAACCCGGCGGCGTCGAGCAGTGCGTGGGCGACGACAAGCGGCATGACACGCGGCTGCCCGCGCTCGACGCCGCGCTGATAGAACCAGCCGAACACGATGCCCATCGCCACGTTCCCGAGGAACGGCCCGATGCCCTGGTAGAGGTGATAGCTGCCCCGCAGGAGCGCCGAGACCAGGATGATGCTCCACGACCCCCACGCCCCGCGCCCCCAGCCGAGCCGGCGCAGGTGGTGGAACAGGAAGCCGACGACGATGACCTCCTCGAGGACCCCGTGCCGGATCGCGGAGAGCAGCAGCACCGGGATCGTCCACCAGTGCTCGTCGAGGTTCGCCGGCACGATCGCCGTGGTCACCCCCAGCGCCCGACCGGCCGAGTACACCCCGAGTGTGCCAACGCCCATGGCGAGGAACAACGCGAACCCCGTGCCGGCGTCGTACCCGATGCTCACCCGCACCGAACGATCCGGCCGGCGCACACCGAACCCGAGCAGCGCGAACGGGTTGCGCCCCGTGAGCGCGAACAGCAGATACAGGGCCAGGGCAACGGGCACGAGCGCGAAGAAGACGTCGAGTAGCTGGTACGTCAGGTCGAACCCGGGGCGCCGGCTGAGCGAGCCGTTCATGCTGGTGGTCTGCTCCCCCAACGGGGCGCGCGTGAGCTTGTCGAGCAGGCTGACCACGGAATAGACGGCGGACTTGCCGAGCGAGAGCCCGAGCACCAGCGCAATCTCCACCCACAGCCGCACCCGCTCGGCGCGGGCGGGGGTGTGTAGTGGTTCTAGGTTCACGGTCCGGCTCATAGGATCGATGGTATGCGCGCGCCCTATGAGAACGAGATCGCCCTCGCCGAGCACCTGCACCCCGGGCCCGACTGGCGCGGCGGGTGTGTGGCCGAGGGCGGCCAGTTCCATCTCGTGCTGATCGCCAAGGGCGCCGCCGTGCTGCGCATGGCCCGCGACGCGGCCCAGGCCGCCGACCTCGCCCGCCGCACCGCGCTGGTCGACGCGCTCGCGCCGGTGCTGCCGTTCGCCCTTCCGCGCTCGCTCAGCGGCGTCTGGCGCGCGCCGGACGCCAGCGCCACCGCGTACGACGCCGGCGGGCTGCCGGGCTGGGAAGTGCCGGCCGCCGTCGTGCAGGAGTACATTCCCGGCGCCGCGCACGAACCGAACACGGGAGAGGCTGCGACGCTGCGGGGCGTGCTCGAGGCGTTGGCGGGCGTCGACATCGCTCCGATCCGGCACCTGCTGGCGCCGCCGTTCGCCTACCGGGGGCCGTGGACGGAGTCGAAGATCGCCGCGACGCTGGAGGCCCTCCGCGAGCACGCCCCGGACGAGCCGACGGGGGCCGCGGCGGTCGTGGACGCGGCCCGGGTGCTCGCGGCTCTGCGTGAGTTCGCGGAGGTTCCGGGTTCGCTCGTGCACGGGGACCTGGCCGGGCACAACATGCACTGGGTCGGCGGGCGGGTCGCCGGAATCCTCGACTGGGACCTGGCCTCGGCGTGGGACCCGGCGCTGAACGTCGCGTACCTCGCTGCGTGGCACGGGCGGGGCCTCGTCGCGACGCTCGCGCGGGATGCTGAAGAGGACCGACGCGCGCGGATCTGGGACGGGGCGATGCGGCTCGAGGTCGTGTACAACGCGAGCCTGCGCACCGGCGACCCGGGCTGGCCCAAACTCATGCGCCGGGCGGTGCCGCGCCTCGAGGAGGCTGCCGCCGCGATCTGACGGCGCGCTGGCGACCGCGGCCGGGCGCACGACGAGGCCCCCGCCGTCGTCGTGACGTCGGGGGCCTCGCTGTACCGGGTTGGGCGCAGCGGCCCACGGGTTTAGGAGAGGGCGGAGATCGCGGCCTCGTAGTTCGGCTCTTCGGTGGTTTCTGCGACCTGCTCGGTGTAGATCACGTTGTGCTCGGCGTCGAGGACGACGACGGCGCGGGACTTGAGCCCGGCCAGCGGGCCGGTCTCGAACTTCACACCGTAGTCGTCGCCGAAGGTCGAGCGGAAGGTCGAGCCGGTGACGACGTTCTCGATGCCCTCGGCGCCGCAGAAGCGGGCCTGGGCGAACGGGAGGTCAGCGGAGACGCACACGACCGCGGTGTTCTCCAGCTCGGCCGCGCGCTTGTTGAACTCGCGCACGCTGGCGGCGCACGTTCCGGTGTCGACGCTCGGGAAGATGTTCAGGACGACGCGCTTGCCGGCGAAGTCGGACAGGTGCACGTCCGACAGGTCGGTGCCGGTCAGCGTGAAGGCGGGGGCGGCGCTGCCCACTGCGGGGAGCTCGCCAACGGTCTGGATTTCGGAGCCCTTAAGGGTGATGGTAGCCATGGCTCATGTCTACCACGGCCGCTCCGCGAGTTTCCAACGTCGCGCCTGTGTGACAAGGCCGTAGGCTGGGGGTATGGCCGAAACACCGCAGCACGTCATCCGCACCGCCGATCTCCCCGTCTCGTCGTGGCGCAACGGCCGCGGCAAGACCCGAGAAATCCTCTCCGCGGACGGCCGCCGGCTAAGCCTCGCCCTCGTCGACCAGCCCGGCGACTTCTCCTCCTTCGCCGGCTTCACTCGCGTCCAGACGGTCATCGAGGGCGACCTGCTGCTGCTCGAGGTCGACGGCCGCGAACACGCGCTCGAACAGTACCGGCCGTTCACGTACGACGGCGGCGCGGCCACGTCGGCGGTCCTGCCCACCGGCCCCGTGGTCGCCCTCAACGCCTTCGCCGGGCCCGGCACCGAGGTCTTCGTCCTGATCCTCGAGCTCTCCAAGAAGCGCCCGCTGCCGCTCGTCGACGAGCAGTACGGCATGCTGCTCTCCGGTCACGGCCGGCTGTCCGCTGACGGTGCCGAGGACGACCTCGCCGAGCTGGACGTCGTCGTCGGCTCCAACTCGTCGGACACGGCGGTCACCGGGCGCGGATTCTTCGCCGTCGTCACATTCCAGGACGCCTGACCGTCCGGCCCGGTGCGACTCACCCCGTTTTGGCCGCGCGCTTGCCCCGATCGACAATGCCTGAAGCTTGTCGTCGGAGCCGGCGAGGCCTGAAAACGGGGTAACTCGCACTTCCTGCTGCCCGCCGCGGGTCAGCCGCGCCCGTCCACGCGTTCGCCGGCGCGGAACACGGCCTGCGTGAGCGGCATACCCGGCCGGTAGGCCAGGTGCGCGGCCGCGGGGGCGTTGAGCAGCTGCAGGTCGGCGCGCTTGCCGACCTCGATGCTGCCGACGGTGTCCTGCACGCCGAGCGCGAGCGCCCCACCGTACGTCGCCGCGCGCACGGCCTCGGCCACGCTCAAGCCCATCTGCAGCACGGCGGTACCGACGCAGAACGCCATCGAGGACGTATAGCTCGTGCCGGGGTTGCAGTTGGAGGCCAGGGCGATCTGCACACCCGCGTCCAGCAGCTCGCGGCCGGGCGCGAGCGGCTGCCGCGTCGAGAGGTCGCACGCCGGCAGGCACGTGGCCACGACGCCGGGGGTGCCCGTCGCGCTCGCGGCGTCCCACTCGGACCAGGTCCCGGCGAGCAACTCGACGTCGGCCGGCTCCAGGTAGTTGACGTGATCGACGCTCGCCGCCCCGAACTCGACGGCCAGGCGCACGCCCGGGCCCGGGCCGAGCTGGTTGCCGTGCACGCGCAGGCCCAGGCCGGCGTCTCGGCACGCGGTCAGCACGCGCCGGGACTGGTCCTCATCGAAGGCTCCCCGCTCGCAGAAGACGTCGGCGAACTGCGCGTACGGCCTGACCGCCTCGAGCATGTCGGTGCAGACGAGCTCGGTGTATTCGTCCGCGTCCACGCCCGGCGGCACGAGGTGCGCTCCCAGGTAGGTGACCTGGTCGACGACAGTCGAGGCGATGCGCGCGTGCCGGCGCTCCTCTTCGACGCTGAGCCCGTAGCCGGTCTTGGTCTCCAGGTAGGTCGTGCCGCCGGGCGTGGACGCGGACGAATACACCGAGC